>MEZF01000025.1:17804-18923 GCA_001774245.1 Candidatus Bathyarchaeota archaeon RBG_13_52_12 | reverse complement strand
TTCATGAACAACACAGCGTTACTCATGGATATTCTTCCCTCTAATATTAGGGGTAGGACGTTGGGGCTTTTTCAGGGGATCGAGTTTGTGGGTAGCTTCATCGGTGCCCCGATAGGCGCTTTCCTCTCTATTTACATGAGTTTTAATCAGGTTTTCTACTTCACTCTCCTTCTGACGGTGGTCTCCCTCGTCATTGCGTGGAGGTCTGGAGGTATGAAAAGTGTGGAGAGGGAGGCGGTTCGCAAGCAGCAACCATCTCTTAGGGAAGTCATGAAGACATTAGGTGAACGAGGGATCTTAATCGTTTGTCTGAGCACGGCTCTCCGAATGTTGATTATGCAAGGAATCTTCCAGACAGTTTTCCAGCTTTATTTGAGTCAGGAGCTCACCCTTGCAGTATCCACGATTGGTTTAATCCTAAGCGCGAGGATTGCGGGTCAGATTATTTCGCTCGTCTCAGCAGGGATCCTTTCTGATAGGGTCGGTAGGATACCTGTTCTGTTTATGGGCTTCGTTGTCTGCGGTGTAATCCTATTCGCATTCACCTTAACCAACAGCTATCCAATACTTCTTGTCTTAGGATTCGTTGAGGGACTCGGCGAGGGCTTCGGTATGACTACCCTCATAGCGTTGCTGACGGACATCGCACCACCATCGATTAGGGGTGGGACCGTCGGGCTCTATAGGACCTTCCAAGACATAGGCGGATTCGCGGGGCCTATTCTGTTCATGATGCTGTATAATGGGTTTGGACCTTTGACTGCTTTCTACGTAGCAGCTGCTGTGAACGTTGTGAATGTTGGGCTAATTATGGCGTATAAGTCAAAGCCTGTTCAGCGACCTTAACTCTATCCCAGCCTTCCCCAGATGGCCACATATTTTACATTTTAATGAAAGAATTCCGATGCTGCCCCCGGCGTCCATTGGGAACTAGTTGCTCGAATAATTTTGATTGATAATCAGGGTAAAATTAAGATAATGCGATATGGGGACTATTGGGCTCGCTACATAAATCGTAGCCTAGGTTTACTACGTGTTCAGAGTCATTGGATCGTTCTGATCAGTGCTAAGGCGAGGAGATGGGCTGGATAGTATACGTAGAAGAAGTACCTGGGGATG
>MEZF01000025.1:16781-17779 GCA_001774245.1 Candidatus Bathyarchaeota archaeon RBG_13_52_12 | reverse complement strand
TATTTGTAAGCATGAGTCTGCCACCGCTGTGGAGCAGAATTATGGGTAGGGCGAGCAGGGCTAGGGGTTGATACGTTGTCTCGAACGGTATCAATAGTAAATTGAGCGCGATGAGCAGAATCACCCCGATGCGCCTAGAGCTCCTCATAATGTATAGGAATAGTATGGTTGCTAAGCCGTAAGAGCCGTAGTCGACGGGGATTATGACTGCGGCGATGAGCGGGGCCAAGAGAAGGATGTTGTTTCTATCCAGGAGGTAGATTAGGATGATTCCAAGTGAGAGGGTGAAGAAGATGTTCAGGTGTTGCCAGATTGGCACTTCGTTCGCGATCGCGAATGGGAGCTGCGAGAGTAAAGCGAAATAGATCATCCTTTTCAAATAATTACCTGGGTCATGAGTGCTCGACATACCGAGTACGAGGAGGTAAGCGAATAGGGGGTAAGAGACTCTCCCGATGATTCTTAGAACCGGGATTTGGGGGTAGAGTATCAACCCTATGTGGTCAATGGTCATCGTAGCTAGGGCTATCCACTTCAGCAACTCTCTGCCACTGTCAAATCTATTGGTGTCTGGAGGCTCCATTTTCGTCACTGTACGGCTCGGCGCCTTTAGCTACATGTTGGGAAGACGTAATGATTGAGTTTTGGGTGTTGTGGCGCCATTCACATTAAAACGCCTCATGCGCTTCATTAAACCCTACAAATATCTCAGCGATCTGCCATACTATCTAGAGTAGAACTATAGCGACAGTAAACGCGAGTGTATATTTAAAAAAAATCAGTATTCAATTATCCTGGGTAGATCCTTTGCCTCTCGTATCCAATTTTCTATGCTTGTCAGAGAGGGGGGTCTTCTTACCAGTTTCTTGGCTTCATTCACTTCGAGGATTTTATCATGTAGGTTTGCAGCGTTTCTACGCGATAGCTCAGCGACTGTATCGACGCCTACTTCCTCGAGGAGATCAGAATATTCTTCACCGATCCCTCTGATCCTGAAC
>MEZF01000025.1:16376-16721 GCA_001774245.1 Candidatus Bathyarchaeota archaeon RBG_13_52_12 | reverse complement strand
AACTCCTTTCTTCCACGAGGCGTCGCGCCGGATTCCAGTAGATCAGACGTTGTGAATATGTCGATTGAGTTGAGCTTCTCTGCATATACGGGGCCTATTCCCTCAATTTCGCTGATATTCGATCCACGATCTTTTCTCTTTGGGGCAGGTTTTTTGCCTGTGCTCACTTTTTGACGCGCAGTTTGCCTAGTTTTAGCAGCTTCTAAACGAGTTGGCTCGGCTTTCTTCGGGGTTACGATTGTGGCTGTTTGAGGTTTAGTTACTTGGGTTATTACCATTGGTTCGGCTTTTTTAATGGTTTCAATTGTAGCGGCTTGGGGTTTAGGCTCGGCCACTTGGACTGCC
>MEZF01000025.1:1015-16370 GCA_001774245.1 Candidatus Bathyarchaeota archaeon RBG_13_52_12 | reverse complement strand
TTCTTCGGAGTAACGACTGTTGCTGCTTGGGGTTTGGGCTCTACTCCTTGGACTGCCTCGACTTTCTTCGGAGTTTCAATCGTGGCTGCTTGGGGTTTAGATTCTTTAATGGTACTAGTTTTTTTCTTCTTATTTTCTATCATTAAGATATAGAATAATGCGATTAAGAAGAGTATTGCTAATACTCCAACGATGAGTAAAACGGTTTGTTGTTCAGCATCCATAACTTATCACTGGTTGATTAAGGGGTGCGTTACTTATTTCTTTTTTGGACACTTTTTGATTAATCTAGCACACATGCGATAGGAAGAATAATTTTTTTATTTCAAATTTGTTAATTTTGGCTTTACTCCTTGTCCTAATTGTATGCATGACTGTCTGTTCGTCTCTTGTTATGTCCTTATCAGCCCTATTAGTGATGGTGTGTGCACTATTAGTTTTATAAGAAGTTCTATTTTTTGAGGTCGTGGGCTGTCATAGAGCCGGTTAAGGCGCACATGATTTAGGGTATAAGTCAGTGGATGAGAAGGTTAGAGGAAGAGCTTTTTCCCGTTCGCTTCTAACAGGTTCTTTCGCCTTGTATCAGTTTCTTTTTGAAGGAAGTCGATCTGCTCCGCTGACATAACGCGGAACCTGCCTTGTGTGTCGAGGTATTCTTTCACGGGCTTCTGCTCCGACTTGCTGTTTACCTTGAGGATGCCTGCCTCTATCTCGTATAGGGGCCAGACCCACGTGTCCACGCCGAGCTTTGTGACTTCGATGGCCTTGGCTGGGTCGAAGCGCCATCCTGTGGGGCATGGGATGACTGTATGGATGTATTTGAAGCCCTTGATCTCCTTCGCTTTCCTCAGTTTGGCTTTGAGGTCGTTGGGATAAGCTACGCTGGCAGTAGCGACGTATGGTGGCTTGTGGGCTGCGATGATTAGGGGGATGTCCTTCTTCATCGCCTCCTTTCCTGAGGGCGTAGTGGTTGTCCATGCACCGAATGGCGTGAGGCCACTCTTCTGTATCCCGGTGTTCATGTAAGCCTCGTTGTCGACACAGATCTGGATCATGTTCTCATTTCTCTCTGCGGCTGCGCTCACCTTCCCGATGCTGATGTCGCCGATGCTTCCGTCACCGGCGCTGCTCACGACGGTCAAATCCTCTCGGCCCTTGGCTCGGAGAGCCGCCACGATGCCGGTGGCTCCGTCGGCGGCGAAGCTGAAGTGGATGCTGAAGTTGGGGAGCTTTATGTTTCTGATGGCGCACATGGCGCAGGGGCCGTCTCCATAGACTACTGTCTTGGGGCCGACGGCGTCGAGGATCATCCTCCATAGGAGGGGGCCGCCGCATCCGGGACAGCATGTCGTTCCGCCCTGGAGGTGCACGCGGTCGTAGTACTCATCGAACAGCTTGTTAGTGCTCATTCTACATCACCGGTCCCAGGTCGTGGAACTCAACCCAGTCCACGGCCTCCTTAAACTTACCCGCCTTAGCGGCCTTTAGCGTCTCCTTTGCCATATACTCCATCTGGTTCATGGTGACGTCCGTGCCGCCCAATCCGACGTGGAAGTCGGCTATGACGGGGCGCTCGTCAACGTCGTATAGCGCCCTCGCGAGGTCGGTCGCCATGATCCCGCCGCCCGCTGAGCCGAGGCTCGTGTTCCTGTCCGCGACGCCTATGGCCTTGTACTTCTTCGCTATCTTCCTCAGCTCTTCTCTTGGGAATGGTCGGAAGCAGCGGAGCTTGATTAGGCCTATCTTCTTGCCTTTGGTTCTCATCTCGTCGATGACGTCTCGGGCGGTTCCAGTCATGCTGCCTATCGTCATTAGGACAGCGTCAGCGTCTTTGCACTGGTACTCCTCGATCAGTCCATCGTAGTACCTGCCGAAGCGCTTACTCCAGTCCTTCTCGACCTCCTCGATGACGGTTTTGGCAGTCTCCTGGGCTTGCTGGACCTCGTAGCGCGCCTTCGCTATATTCATCTCCCTGCCGTGCATGTGGAAGTCCTCGGGCATGAGGCTGTACCACTCGTGTTTGTAGGGTGGGAGGAAGTCGTCGACTTCTTTCTGGTCTGGGACGGTTGTCGGCGTGGCTGTGGCGGAGACGAAGTAGCCGTCGTAGCAGGTGGCGACTGGGAGGTAGACTCTTTTGTCCTCACCGATCTTGTAACCCATGATTATGGTGTCGAGGACCTCCTGGCTGTTCTCGCAGTAGAGCTGTATCCAGCCTGTGTCACGCTGGAGCATCGAGTCCATGTGGTCTGGGCGAAGGGTTCCCAGTGGCGCGACGCTGCGGTTTACTATGCACATTCCTATTGGTAGGCGCATCCCGGGGGGCATCCAGAGGGGCTCCTCCATGAAGAGGATACCCTGGCTGCTTGATCCCGTGAAGACGCGGGCGCCTGTGACGGATGCTCCTATCGCAGCTGCCATTGCGGTGTGCTCTCCCTCGACCTTGATGTATTCCGCCTTCATCCTGCCGTCCGCTATCATCGAGGCGATGTTACTAATCAGCTCGGTCTGTGGCGTGATCGGGTACGCTGGGATGACCTCGGCGCGGCTGAGTTTGGCACCCCACGCCGCTGCCTCGTTTCCCTCCATCATGCGTGTGAAGCTCATGCTTAGCCCTCCTCCCTTACCATGGCGATTGCCTTGGCCCTGCACTCGTTGGCGCAGACGCCGCATCCCTTGCAGAAGCGATAATCGAAGATGATGCCCTTTTCAGTGAGCATTACGGTGCCCTCTGGGCAGAAGGTCTGGCAGAGGCTGCACTTCACGCACTTGTTTGGGTCAACCTCGGGCCTGAAGCTGCGCACTATGCTGCTCATCTCTAGGCCTCCTTCACGGCTTCCCAGCCACGTCTGCAAGCCTTGATGTTGAGTTCACCGACTTTGCCTGGCAGCTGGTGTTTTATTGGTTCTGCTAGGCTCTCTAGTTTTACCCAACCAGTCGCCTTGGCTACCGCGCCGAGCATAGGTGTGTTAACTATGGGTATGGCGCGGACTCCAAATACCTCGGCGCTTATCCCCGTAGCGTCGAGGGTGGCGACCTTTCCCAGCTTGACTCCGAGGTCGATATCCTCTGGCTTGTTCTCATCGTTGATTATGGCTGTGCCCCCCTTCTTGAGCCCTGCCCTGACGAAGGGCTGCTTCTTCAAGGTGGGGTCGAGCACGATTACCGAGTCTGGCTCGTAGATGCCGCATGTACGTCTTATCGGTTTGTTGTCAAGGCGTAGGAAGACTGTGACGTCACCGCCCCTTCTTGCGCCTCCATACATCGGGATCTTTTGAGCGTACTTTCCTTCGCTGAAGGCGGCCTCAGCGAGTATCAAGGCGCCCATGACGGCGCCTTGTCCGCCCATCCCGTGGAATCTGATCTCTATCAATCGCAGAACCTCAGTACGTTGTTAGAGATTAATTCGCTCTCCGGATAAGACTTGCTGGATAAGTCTAGATTCACATACATCTTGGGCTATAAGAGACGTTTATCTACTCGAGATGTAAATCTAAGAATCAGATCAACGGAATCTGTGGTCGCTTGCTTCAGGAACCCGTGTCCAAGCCCAGGTAGGATGTGTAACTCCGCCTCGGGGATCCTTTCTGCGAGTAGGCGGCTGTTCTCTGGTGGGATGAGGCGGTCACTGCCACCGGCAATGATGAGGACGGGCAACTTCAACCCTGGGAGCCTGTCGTAGGCGTCGAATGAAGCCGTTGCGGCGCTCTGGCATTTTAACGCGTAGACTGGAGTTGGGTTGGCGTCGTAGCTCTCCTCCGAGATGAGCTCCGCTAGTCGTTGCTCGACATACTCCTTCGGATAGAGTAGATAGACTAGAGCCTTCACTTGGTCATGCTTGGAAAGCTTATCGTCGCTTACCTTAGCTAGTTCCTGAGCCACCTCGGTGCTGTATGGAACTCTATTAACGGCACCGGGTGTCGTTGCACATAGGATTAGGCTCCGAACCCTCTCGGGTTGATAGATGGCCAGTGCTTCCGCGATGTAGCCGCCCATGCTAAAGCCAAGCACGTGCGCCGGGCCCAAGTCCAGTTCGGCCATTACCTTAGCCGAGTCCCCGGACATTTGCTCCATGGTGTATGGCTCGTGTGGTTTTCCGCTTCTCCCGGTTCCTCGGTTGTCTACAAGCACAACCAGGTGCTTCTCGGCGAGGAGACGGACCATTTCTCCGCTCCAGCTTTCGCTGCTCCCGCCCCAGCCATTGCATAGGAGGAGAGGTGTCCCCTCACCCTTCACGTGGTACCAGATGTTCACGCCGCCTGAGTCGACCCATGGCATTGTAGTCTCCCCTGAGGAGGTCTATCAGTCTGATATATGTTAGTGTGCGATGGATGAGTTTGCGTGCATGATTTGTGGCTATTAGTGACCGTGGAAGATCATGCGCGTGCTTGTCGCTGCTGATTATTTTATAGGCGAGCGCAGATGCGCCGGTGCATTTGCGTAATCGGGGTCTCTTTTCTCTAGTAGCTTCGCCAACTCACCCGCTAGGTACTCGAAGTTCTCATACTCTATCTTACTATATACCTTCCTCTTCCGGTACTCCTCTATGACGGGCTTGAACTTCACCCATAGCTGGGATATATTTGTGTTGCATACCGAGAATAGAGTATCCAAGTCTATAACACCAGATCTATACTGGCGGCCCAGTACCTCGCATTGTAAGAAGACCGAGGCTCTCATCGCTAAATTATCTGGGTTCACCGTTGAGTCGTATTTCCTGACGAAGTCGTCGAAGTCACTCCACTCCATCAGCCACATGTCTTCCAGGAGCCTTAGGCCTTCTCTGGAGACGAATGATTGTAGTAGGCTGGTTGTCAGGGTGATGCGTCGGTTCCTCGTCTGTTCACGGATGTTTATCGCGTAGTAGAATGCAGCTATGCATACTCCTAATGCTCCAGCCATGTATGAGATGGGCTGGAGAACCGTTAAGTCAACCATGCATTTTCACAGATTACAGTGATGTGTAAGGATAAGATTTTAACCAATGCTCGAAATTTTTAAATTGTTTTCTGAGTAAATAATAATACGCCCTTAACTGAGGTGCTGAAAAATGGAGATCAAATACTTCGTGATATATGGAACCTGGAAGGCGGAACTCAAAAACGCGAGCGGCGTAAAGAAAGCAATGGCGGAATTCGTAAAGAAGGTCGAGGAAGCTGGCTTAAAGATACAATTCTGGGGGTCTCCCTACGGTACAAAAGAGAACGCTATAATCGTGATGAAGGGAACAGTCGAAGCTTACACGAAGATTACGATGATGGAAACACCTTATACCAACGCAAAGACTCACATGGTATTAATCTGGTAAAAATCTAATCCTCTTTTTTTCCTCCGCGTACTGGGGTAATTCATCGATTTAAAAGCGGGCTTCTGGTTTCTAGCATCATCACTCGAATTACTCGTACAAATTGGCATGCACTACACCTCAGTTGCCGCACATGTCCATTTCTGATAGTGAATAAAATTCTAAACCACATCTCCGCAAAGCCTACTATCACCCCAAAAGTACACTATACTAACAACGAGTCGTTAAGGTGAGATGTTGAGGATAGCCTTCTTCGTATACGAGTACCCGCCCTCGCTCGTGGGGGGCCTGGGCACATACTCTCAGAACATGGCGCCGACCCTAGTCAAGATGGGCCACGAAGTATCAGTATTCACACTCAACAGGGGGTCGCTACCAACGAAAGAGATCCTCGACGGCGTCGAGGTTCACAGGTCACTTATCTCGGACGCGACGAACGTCTTCAAACTCATCTCGGACAGCAGTCTAAGGGGCTCAGGGCTGAAGTTCTTCAGCGATATTCAGCTCTATAATGTACTATCCGCTGATAAGTTACTCAACAAGCTGATCAAGGAGGACGGCCGATCCTTCGACATGGTCTGCTTCCACGACTGGCTCAGCAGCACTGCGGGGTTGATCTTGAAGCATAATTCGGAGCTGCCCGCCGTCTTCCACGTCCACTCCACTGAGTGGGGCAGGGCAAACGGCGGAGGATCAGAGGTCGTTTCAAGCATTGAGAGAACTGCGGCTGAGGATGCGGATCAAATCGTCACGGTAAGCAACGCGATGAAGAGGGACCTATCTGACCACGGCTGGGACGGTGGAAAGATCAACATGGTGTGGAACGGCGTCGACCCAGCGAGATACGACCCGGCGAAATGCAGTCCTTCAGACATCTCGGCGCTGCGTAGTCGCTACGGGGTAGGCGAGGACGAGAAGATGATCCTATTCGTCGGCAGGCTCTCACAGGTGAAGGGGGCCCTAGAGCTGGTTCTCGCCATGAATAGAGTCAGTAAAGAATCACCCAAGGCAAAACTTGTGGTACTCGGATGCGGCGAGCTAGGAGACCAGATCAAGCACGTGGTTGAGACCATGGAGCTGTCAGGGTCTGTTAGGCTGGTATACGAGTTCCTACCAGAAGATCAGAGGATACTACACTACGCCGCATCTGATCTATGCGTATTCCCTTCGACCTACGAGCCATTCGGTATAGTGAGCCTCGAGGCCATGTCGATGGCGAAACCCGTTGTTGTCGGAGCCCGAGGAGTTGTGGGATTTGCAGAGCAGGTTGTTCCGAATGGTTCGGAGAAGTGCGGTTTACACGTCAATGGGGGCGACCCAGACGACATCGCCTGGGGAATCAACGAGGCGTTACGTGACCCAGCTGAGGCCGAGGCATGGGGCCTGAATGGGAGGAAGAGGGTACGGAACTGCTTCACATGGGAGAACGCTGCGTCGGAGACCCTATGCGTCTATAAGAAAATATTCTAAAACTCTCAATGTGCGCACGACGCACTATGTCGAACTAGCGGGCATTGGCTCCATTTTGTCTTCTGGAATAAATATGGAGACGAAGACCATTGTGCCGCCGATTAATAGAATAGGGATCCCAATCAATATACCAATCAGGGAAATCACGAGAATAACGCCTAGAAGTATCAAAAGCGATCCACCTATGAACATTTTCATCCTCATACCGGTCGTCTAGAGTGTCGTCGTTTTTATCTAAAATTTTTATGCATAATTTTTTACGCGCCTCAATAAGACGCTCACACGAGGTTTGGTGAGTAAATTATGTGTAGAATCAAATATGGTGTGCCCGCCGGTATCTACTTCCAGTACCTCAGCATATCGACGATTAGCCTGACGGCGGGGCCTTTGCTTCCCTTAGGATTATATCCCTTGTCGCTGGTTTGCTCGTCCTGCCCGGCGATGTCAAAGTGGGCCCACGGGGTGTCCATAACGAATTTACTTAGGAACCTCGCCGCGGTTATCGCTCCGCCTGGGCGGCCGCCGGTGTGCTTCCAGTCGGCCACGTCGCTCTTCAGCTGCTCATCATAGACGTCCCAGAGGGGCATCCTCCAGACTCTCTCCCCACTGCTCTTCGAGGCCTTCTCGATCCTATCAGCGACAGCGTCGTCGTTGGCGAAGTAACCCATGGCGTGCTCCCCGAGGGCGACCTCCATCGCGCCGGTTAGGGTAGCGAAGTCGAACATGGCTACGGGTTTGAAGTTCTTAACAGCGTAGCTCAGTGCATCGTTAAGGATCATTCTGCCTTCTGCATCTGTGCTGATGACCTCCACGGTTAAGCCACTGTATGTGTCGATTACGTCGCCTGGGTGGTAGGCGCCGCCATCGGGCATGTTATCGGTAGCTGGGACGACTCCTACGACGCGTAGGGGGAGCTTGAGTTGGGCGATGGCCTTCATGGAGGAGATTACTACGGCTCCTCCCGTCATATCCGCCTTCATGAGGTGCATCCCCTCACCCGGTTTGAGGCTTAATCCGCCTGAGTCGAAGGTGATCGCTTTGCCTATGAGCGCGACTGTGTCATGTTTAGGGTCGCCGTACTCCATCACGATGAACTTCGGGGCCTCGGAGGTGCCCTTCGCGACTGCGAGGAAGCTGTGTAGACCCATCCTCTTTGCTTGTTCCCTGTCGTAGACGGTTGTCTTTACGCTGAGCGTCTCGAGCTTCTTCGCCTCCTCGGTGAGCCTGGTCGGTGTTATGTGGTTTGGAGGGCCCCATGCGAGTTGTCTGCAGAGGTTTACGGCCTCGGCTATTATGCGGCCCTGCTCAGCTGCCAGTGCTATTCCCTTGGTGTCCTTCTGGGTTATGAGGTGGAGTTCCTTGATTACCTTGAACTTGTCGAGGTCCTTCGTTTTGTGGAATGGGTCGCTGAAGCTCCCCATTATGAATGCCTCAGCGACTATTTCGGCGACTGCCTCTTCGCTCAACGCCCCTTGTGCTAGGCTGAGCAGGCTTACCCCGAGCTTCTCCACGCCAAGATCCCTGATTACCCGGGACACACCCCCCAGGGTCGCCCGCAGCTGATCAGGAGTGATCTCGGCCCTCTTACCCAGGCCTAAAAGCATTATTCTCTCGGAGGGGATCTTCCCATTACTGTATAGGAGGGAGTGCTCCCCTTGGGTTGCCTTGAAGTCGCCTAACGCTATGACGCTCTGAGCCATTTTCTTCATGGCTCCCGTGAGTTTCAGGTTGGCTCCCTTCTCCTTAGCCTCCTCGGTTAAACCGATGAGCAGTAGGGGAAGTTGAGCCTCAGTTAGTCTGATATTTTTAACATCAAGCTTCATGGTGAGTAAGTTGATGTGGATGGTATTTAATCAATTACAAAACTGACTGTGTCCTATGCTCTGGTTTTTGTTCACTTTAGTTCCTTAATCTTTTCTAGTACCTCATCGGCGTGGCCCTCAGGCTTGACCTTAGGCCAGATATAGGCTATCACTCCCTTCGGTCCGATAAGGTAGGTGCTGCGGATTACGCCCTTGAATTCTTTGCCGTACATTTTCTTTGTCTGCCAGACCCCATATGCTTCAAGAGTCTTCTTCTCCTCGTCGCTGAGGAGTGCGTGTGTGAGGTTTTTCCTCTCCCTGAACTTTGCGTGGCTCTCAACGGAGTCTGCGCTGACTCCTAGTATCTTTGCTCCCTCGGATTCGAATTCTTGGTTCAAAGCGGTGAACTCAAGGGCTTCCATAGTACAGCCCGATGTGTTGTCTTTCGGGTAGAAGTAAAGCGCCACCCATTTTCCCTTCAAGTCGTTGAGACATATTTGCCCTTGGTCTCCTCGTAGGCAGAAATCAGGTGCAGGATCTCCTATTTTCAACATGCGAATCACCTGATAATTTTACTCCTACATTCTTTAAAAATTCTTAACAATGACCAGTGTTTTCCACTCGCGTAAAAGAGCTACGTGACGTTGGTGGAGACAGGCTCTCTAAGCCAATATCACATGCCTATACTCCGCACCAGTCCGCTATGAATAGTGCCAGAGTCTTTGTAACTCTCATGAGTGAGGGTAGGTCGACGTATTCGTCGACGCCATGGTAGTTAGCCCCCGTGGGCCCGTATGAGAGGGATGGCACGCCGAAATAGTGTCCGAAGCGCGCGTCTAGTCCGCCGGATGCGCCGGTGAGCTCGAGTGGTGCTCCGTATACCTTACTGCCTGTTACCTGGAGCTTCTTCACCAGTGTCGAGTCAGTGGGCTCCATCCAGGGGTCTGTGTCCCAGCCGAACCAATCTAACTTGGGTGGATACTCTTTGAGCCATTGATCGCCATTGGTTGCTTCTCGTATGGTTTTCTTGATCTCGTCTTCGACGCCTTGGCGCGTCTCCCCGGGGACGAAGCCTATCCTACACTCCAGCGTCGCCCAGCCGGCGACTGTTGAGACCCAGTCGCCTGCCTGCATCTTGCCCATGGAGAGGTTGCACGGTCTCCCAGTCTGCTTCTCAACGAGCGGGTATCTGAGCCTCTCGGCTCTCTCGATGTCGAGTGCCTCAATGGCCTTGATTATCGGCGCCATCTTGGCTATGGCGTTGATGCCTGTGTGGGAGTAGGCGGCGTGGGCTGTCTTCCCCTGGACGGTGACTCGGAAGTACCTAATTCCGGGGTGGGTGACGTATATTTTCTCCTTTGAGGGTTCACTGATCAGCATACCGTCAGCAGTAACGCCGTGCATAAAGCAGGCGAGGACACCACCGCTTCCACCAAGCTCCTCCTCGATGGTGCTCTCAATGATCACCCTGCCTCTGGGTCGCAGTCCAAGGTCGAAAAGGGTTTCGAGCGCGTAGATATTGGCTGCTAAACCCGCCTTCATGTCCGCGGCCCCGCGTCCATATAATCGGTCTCCTACGACTTCTCCACTCCATGGGTCGTGGGTCCACTGGTGGGTGGGCTCGGGTGAGACGACGTCTATGTGGCCTCCGAGGATGAGGGAGCGGCCGCTACCGGATCCCTTGTACTCAGCGATGACGTTTGCCCTATCGATGTAGTCGAGGTCTATTGGTGTGTATGCTGGGTGAGCTTTGATTGTGTTCTTATCGGGTGTGAACATCTCGACACTGAGCCCTAGATTATGGCATGATTCGGCGTAGAGCTTCTGTGCCTCCTGCTCGCGTCCGATTATGCTCTTTGTTCTCACTAGTCGGGTCAGCAGGTCCGTTTCTTCGGTAAAGCTCTCTTCGACCCTCTCCAGAATCCGCTTCTTGCTCTCCTCAGAGATCACGTGGGTTTCCTCTTAGGAGTAAGGTTCCTTAACCGTGATAAGCCTTGAGTTGAACACCGAGCGCATAGCGTTCGACTAGGAAAGAATTTATCATTTGAAGACCCAAGATCAATCGATTTAATGGGCATTAAAATCACGCGAATAGCCGGGACGAAGTTGAAGGCCGAGATCGACGGTTTCGAGTTGATCAGTGGTCAAGTGGGCGAAAAAACGCCTCCGGAGGGTCCTAGTCCCAGCAGGATAATGGTTGCCTCGCTTGGGCTTTGCGCTGGACACTACGCCGCCTGGTATCTTAAGAGACACAACATCCAAGACGCGGAGTTGACTGTTGACGTTGACACCCAAGAGGCGAGGGACCCGAGTAGGGTAGCAGTATTCAATGTCAGGCTTAACTTGAAGGTGAATCTCGCTGAGGAGGAGAGAGCTGGTCTCCTATCCTCCGTCGGACTCGGTAATGCACCGCATCGGGCTCCACGGGAAGGGCTTCATACCTATGACGCTCGGCTTCGGATGCAACGTACCGGCGTGCCTCAGATGCGCGATCATGGAGACGGAGAGGGAGAGGCTGATATGCGCATTCGTCTCAAGCTTGGTGCCCTGTGCCGCTAGAAGCATCGTGATAATGGGCTTGGTTGCGACGTACCTGGGCTTCGGATGGGCAGTCATATTATATGCCCTGGACTTCCTGCTCATATTCATCCTCGGTAGGATCGCCTTCAAAGTACTACCAGGGGAGCCCGTCGGCCTCATCATGGAGATGCCTAGCTACAAGATCCCGACGGTGAAGGTTACTGGACAGAGAACTTGGTTTAGGCTCAAAGACTTCATAGTCGAGGCATTCCCCGTGATCATTATTGGAAACCTGGTCATCTACATTGCTAACCAGACCGGGTTGCTTAACCTCATTCAGGGAGTTTTCACTCCGGTGACTGTCTGGTGGCTTGGACTGCCAGCGGCGACAGGGGTAGTCCTCATTTTCGGGGTTCTGAGGAAGGAGCTGACGCTGATCCTGCTTGCATCATTGATGGGTACAACAAACTTCGCACTCATCCTGTCGCCCTCCCAGATGTTCGTTTTCGCGTTAGTCGTCATGATCTATATTCCATGTATAGCTACGATAGCTGTTCTGTCGAAGGAGCTCGGGGCGAGGACGACTGCGCTGATCAGTTTAACCGAAATAGTTCTCGCTATTGTGCTTGGCGGAATTGTTTTCCGGGTTTTTCTCATCACAAGGATCCTGTAAGCGACCGCTATCCTCAACAGCTACACCTAGTGGGTGTGACCTTGGAGACACCCCAGCGTGAGCTCCTTGAGCTCACTCTTCAAATACGCTACTATGTTCTGTACGGGACTGGGGGAAACCGCCTCGAGGACAGCAATTTTTCTCTCCTGGAACATCTGAATCGCCCTCATCCCCATACCAAAGCTGATTACTACTTCTGCGCCCAGCGCAGCGATCCTCTCAGGGGGCTGACCTGTCCCTCCGAAGTGTTCGCTGTCGTTTGGAGCCACGCCTTTATCTATTATCCTCCCACCTTCCACGCTATACCAGCTGAAGTAGGGGGCTCTACCGAAGTGGTCCGAGAGCCTCCCGGCCTGCTCATCGGACACCGGTATAACTATCTTTGTCACCATATCCCTCCATCAATCTGGTCTATTTCCTCTTCCACGGCTACCTCCTCCTGACCCACTCATACCGTGATGACTCCCACCGAAGATCCAGCGGTCTCATTTATCTCGCCTCTCCTGAGCCTCTCCACGGTGTCCCTGACGGTCTCGTTGACCCCAGTGTAAACCTTGATGCCGGCTACACTAGGTGCATTATAGGCGTTAGGGCCGACGCTCCTCGTAATTACAGCGTTGATCCCCTTTGAGGCGACAACCTGAGCTGTTCCTACACCCGCTCCGTGAGCAACCCTTATGCTGGCATTGCTGAGAGCCTCCATCTTCAGGGTCTCAGTGTCCACTACCAAGATCACCTGACATCTTCCGAACCGTGGGTCAACCTGGCTATCCAGGCTGTTCCCCGTACTAGACACTGCTACCTTCATTTTTCAACAACCTCAATTATCTTTTTCACTATTTCTCTGAACGCCTTCGCCGCCGCTGAGTCAGAATGCTCCTCAATAAAGGGTTTGCCACAGTCGGAATCACCGGATATCCCGGGGTCGAGTGGGATCGAACCCAGAAAGGGCACACCCATGTCCTTGGCGACCCTCCTGCCTACCCCGCCCATGAAGACCTCAATCGCCTCCCCACAGTGAGGACACACTAATCCTGCCATGTTCTCAACGATGCCTAAGATAGGCACATTGAGCATCCTCGCAAACGTCACAGCTTTCCTGACAACGTCGCCTGAAACCTCGCTGGGTATAGTGACGATCACGACGCCATCAGTCTCCGGCAGTAACTGAAGAACCGTGAGAGGCTCATCACCTGTCCCAGGTGGCAGATCCACCAATAGGTAGTCGAGTTCCCCCCAAGCAACCTCTGATAGGAGCTGCTTGATTGCACCCATCTTGATTGGCCCACGCCAAATAATAGGCGAATCATCGTTGGGAAGTAGAAAAGCCATGGAGACTACCTTGATGCCCCCTTCGGAGTAAACGGGAAATATCCCTGGCAGACCTGACTCGAGCTTTGAGCCCTTTAGGCCAAGCATCTTTGGCACGCATGGGCCATGAATGTCAGCATCCAGCAACCCGACTTTGCCAGCTCCCTTCTCATGTGCCAGTGTAGCGGCTAGGTTGACTGTAACGAGTGTTTTTCCGACTCCCCCTTTTCCGCTGATGACGGCGATCTTGTGCTTCACTTTTCCCATACGCATTTTAAGGAGTTCATCATCAGACCTTTTTTTTTCCAAGGGCGATTGCGGCTTCTCCTGAATCGATTCGGTCACTCGTGATCGCCTTTGCCTTAGTGGAGTCTCTCCGTGTGGCTGTCGAGCTTACCCGCAATGTAGGCCTTCACCGCGTCCTCTGCAAGCTCCAGGTCCGTTATGAATGGCTTAATTCCCCCATTCCTTATAGCCTCGAACGCGCCCCAACCCATGCCTCGGGCTATCAGCGCCTCGCAGTCAGAAATATTCGACAACATCGAGTTATGCTTGGCATCAGCCTCGGGCCCGTGGTGGCCCCCCTCCTCATGTTGATGAGGTTCACCACCTGCGTGATGAGCAGCCTTAGATCTCATCTCTGATCCCTTAACCACGCCATCCTTCACATCATATACGATATAATACATGGCTCTCCCAAAGTGCTGGGAGATCGTCTTCCCATCGTCAGTAACTACGGCAATTTTCAAAACACATACACCTCACCCGAAGACAACGGATGCCATCCTCTTCTTGGCATCCGTGAGGATCTCCTGGATCCTCGTAATCTTACCCTCGTCTATGCCCTCCTCGTTCATCAGCACCATCGCCTGCATGTCCTGTAGGTCCTTCATGAAGGAGAATCTCCCGATCCTCTCCGCGTAGGCCTTCCCAGCCCTAAGCCTCTCTATAATTTCGGAGTTATCATCGAGATGCTTTCTACCCTCCACTGTAAGTGAGTAGATCTTTTTCCCCTCACTCTCCTCGGAGGAGATGAGCCCCATGTCCCCAAGCTCCTGGAGCATTGGGTAGATTAGTCCAGCGCTCACAGGTCGTTGATGGGTCCTGCCGATCTCCTGAATTAGAGCATATCCATGCATCGGCTTCTCAGATAACGACATGAGGACAAGGTAGCGGAAGTCACCCCTCCTCACGCCGAATCCCATGCCTCGGTGTGCTATCATTCCCCTTGGGTTAGTCTCATCGTAGCATCGTCTACCAGGACGACGATTACAGCAACTTCTCATAATTAAACTATATCTATAGATATATTATTAAATATATCGAATGTCTGCATTGAATACCCGTTAAGAGATTTCACTTACCTGTGTAATTATAGACTACAGTTTATTCTTAGACCCTTACTTCAATTCCCTTAGGAGCTTCGAGACCTTCGCACCTTCCTCCACCTTCACATATCTGATCCCAAGCTCCTCAAGCAGGGTAGATGTGCCAACGCCAATCTCCGGCGCAAGTAGGAGCTCAACATGGTTATCGCTGAGGATCTTCACCGAGACTGGGCCAGCCCCATGCGAGAATGAGGCTGCTGCGTTCTCAATTATAGTCACTTTCCCTGGTTCATCATCATTCATATCAACGATAGTAAAAACTGGAGCGCGGCTGAAGACCTCGTCCACCTCTCCTCTTAGTCCACCAGGGACCTTTGTCGGTATGGCAACCCTCACAGTGACCCCCATCCCATTACTCTTTTTTCTCTTCGGGTTCTATCTCAACAAGCCTTTTCCGTAGCGCGGCGATATGACTCTCAGCTATAGCGATTTGTTGTTCTATGATCTGCTTCGGCTGTTCAGTGGAGGGTACAGTCATATCTCCGGCTTTCATTTTGGGGTCAGTCCACCACAATCGGGGTAGCCATGGGAACCTCTGGCATGCATAAGGGTCGCCTGATACGTACCCTTTGCCCATGCCATATACTTGGCTTGGTCTCTGCCATGGAGGCAGGTCCTTGAAGGGGCCGTTTCCTGGATAGTTCCTACCATATCCTCTTCCTCTATATTCCATTTCATCCATCTCCATTTCTGTGTCAGTGAACAGAATCAATTATGTGTCTATGCACAGAAAGATATAAAGGTTTCCAGAGACACCCAGTAACTGTGCAGAGAAGAGCTAGGCAGCGTAGGGGACAAAAAGGCAGAATACCAACCCCCGTCTCGATAAGTAAGCAGGTTCCAATTGGCAGTTTCACTCCGGACTACCCTCAGATAGGAGAGCCCGTTG
>MEZF01000025.1:652-950 GCA_001774245.1 Candidatus Bathyarchaeota archaeon RBG_13_52_12 | reverse complement strand
GCCGGCGCCAGAATGGGTGTTAGCAGGGGAACGATCTGGAGGCTTCTGCAGGAGGCTCGACGAAAGACGACTGCGGCCTTGTCTGAGGGCAGACGAATTGATATAAAGTCGGAGTAAATTGAGCTAAAACTATTATTAGGCGAAAGAAAGAAGGATCAGGATACAAATTGGTTAAAGTTGGCGTAATGATATGCGACAGGAACAGGACTTGCACAGGGAACAAGTGCTTCAAGTCAATCATTGAACGTGACGGTGCCTTCGCTAAGCACTCGAAGGATGAGCCGATAGAGGTCGTTGG
>MEZF01000025.1:0-646 GCA_001774245.1 Candidatus Bathyarchaeota archaeon RBG_13_52_12 | reverse complement strand
GGCTTGCGGCGGCTGCCCTGGAGAGCGCCTCGAGACCGCACCAGCGGACATGAAGAAGTACGGAGCTGAGGTCATCTACCTGGCAAGTTGTTACCTGGCGGGTTACCCCATCTGCCCATACATCGAAGACCACAAGAAGTATATCGAAAACGTCGTGGGTTTACCGGTTAAGGTGGGGACCCACCCGATGCCGTCGAACTATATTAGGGCGCACGCGAAGGCTGGTGATTGGAAACGGGACGGAGCGGATGTGTGGCTGAAGGACATTACCGGCAGCCAGGAGGACGCTGACAAGTACGACTCGACGAATCCCAACTTCCTCAAGAATTAGAGAGATTTTTCTAATCGCATGTGAGGTATTGTTCGATAATAATTTCTGAATTAGGCCATATTTTTTTAACTACCCAAGTGGATTCAAATTACTAAGCGCGTGCTGACTATATCATGGCTCACGCTAGAGAGAGACTGGAAGAGATACAATGTCGAAAAATGGCTGTGGGACGTTGCTAAAATCAGGAGTGCGCTGTGCGTAGTGAAGCCGTACCAATTATCGACGCAACCCGTCTCGAAGCATACTCTCCGAAGCAGCCAACAATAACCCCAGATGCCAGCGAAAGGAGCCACATAAAGACTATCACCAAAGGAG
>MEZF01000024.1:15922-16386 GCA_001774245.1 Candidatus Bathyarchaeota archaeon RBG_13_52_12 | reverse complement strand
TACATCGCTACGATTAATGAGCCTGCCTTTTAAGGCCTTCAACAGTCTAATTCCAGACATTTTTAAAGAGACTTACCCAGTTCTCACCTAAAATGCCCTTTATCTCTTTATCAGAATATCCACGTGCTACGAGGCCCCGAGTAAAGTTGGGCATGTGTTCGAGCCAACCATATCCCCAGCTCTTATCCATCGCTGTGTGATAAGCGACGTCGACCCTGTCAGGGTGCTTCCATATGTAGGCGCCGCGTGTGACCGAGTTCCTGTAGTCAAGGTCGCTTCCGAAGCCAACATGCTTTACGCCAACAAGTTTGACCACATGGTCGACCTGGTCCATGAGGTCGTCGGTTAGGGTTGTGGGTTTTCCCGTCTTAGCGAAGAAAGGAGTCACGCCGACCACGCCACCCTTTTCGGCACAAGCCTTAAGGGCTTCGTCTGTGCGGCCGCGGCCTAGAGCGAGTTTAATG
>MEZF01000024.1:15430-15912 GCA_001774245.1 Candidatus Bathyarchaeota archaeon RBG_13_52_12 | reverse complement strand
CCCCAGCCCATTTCGCGTATGGGCTGAGGTCGCGGGGCGTCGTAGCCCTTGGGATGACGTGGGTGAAGCTCACTGGTTGCTTGGAGAGTTCAATCGCCTCCATTGTGCTTCTGTCACCAACGTGGCTGAGGTCGATGAGCATCCCTCTCTTGTTCATCGCCTCAACAAGATTGACGCCAAAGTCTGTGAGACCGCCATCTACCCGGTCCCAGCAGCCGTCTGCGGCGTCGCTTCGGTGGTAGCTGAGCTGTATGATCCTGACGCCCATCTCCCAGGCGATCTCGAGGAAGGATGTCTTCGCCTCGAGGAATAGGCTATCCTGTGGGCCGAGGATCAGTCCCGTTTTCCCTTCCTTTTTGGCCTTCTCGATGTCTGCTGCCTTGCGGATTATGAGGGTTTTGTCCTTCTTCTTCTCCACCCATTCGTGGACTTCGGCGACCTCTCTCATAGCCTCACTTAGGGTCCTCTGCATGCAGACAGTG
>MEZF01000024.1:14024-15282 GCA_001774245.1 Candidatus Bathyarchaeota archaeon RBG_13_52_12 | reverse complement strand
AAGGCGCCTCGGATACGTATTTTCGCTTCCTGAGTTCGTGTTTTTCTTCTTTGTCTACAACCCATTATGGCTCACTATTTCGATTGCGAGTCTTCTCCGTGTCATTATCTGGAAGAACGGCCTTAACCTCAATTGGAAGTTCTAGACGAGGAGCCTATGTTTTAGCAACCTACAGCCCGTGATTCGAAGTTCGTAAGGGTTGTTGAAACCCCGCCGTGAAGCATCCTGGCATCCCTGTCCCTGAGGACGCCAACGGGGCGGGCCCAGCTTCGTAGCTCTTCGTCGACCCAGTCGATGTCATGACCCATGGCCCTGAGCCGGTCCCTCACCTCCGGAGAGAACCTACTGTCTATGAATAGGCGGTTTGTCTCCCTCGTGCACCTCGGGACCTCAATCGCCTCCTGTATCCCCATTTTGAAGTCGACGACGTGGAGGATGACTTGTAGAACAGCGACGGGGATATTTCTCCCACCGGGGGCACCTGTGGCGAGCACCGCTTCTCCGTCCCGTAGCAGGATGACGGGGCAGACGTTCTGTATCCTCCTCTTCCGTCCGTCGATGGAGTTGGCATGCCCTAGCTCTGGGTTTAGACCGTACATTGCGTTGTTCATCGTTATACCCGTCCCCGGGACGACGACCCCTGAGCCAAACGTGTTTACGAGGGTTTGGTTAACGCAGACCATATTACCCGCTTTATCGGCGACGGCTAAGGCGGTAGTATGGTCGGGCTCGAAGGGCCATGGCTTCCCGAATCCGATCTCAGTCGCCTTGTTGAGGCTTATCCGATGCCTCTGCGCCTCAGCGTATGCCTTCGACACAAGTGCTTTCTGCGGGACGTTGACGTATCCGGGGTCGCCCATGAACTCGAATCTGTCTGCGAAGGCTAACCCGATGGCGTCCCCGACTAAGTGTAGGTGCTCCACCGATCCAAAACCGTGGCCTTGTAGATCGTACCCCTCCAAGATGTTAAGCATCTCCATCAAAGTTGTTCCGGCGTGTGTAGGGTCATAGACCACGTCATGCCCTCTGTAGCATCCGGGCTTGGGCTCTGAGACTACGGGCTCATACATGGCGAGGTCCTCCCGGCTGATCAGGCCACCGTTCTTCGCCATCTCCTCAGCTATGGCGTCGGCTATCCACCCCTTATAAAAAGCGTCTCTACCGCCTTCAGAGATCGTCCTCAAACTCTTAGCGAGGTTACTCTGGACGAACATCTCGGGCTTTTGCAGGTCGTATGTGTAGGGAAGATATGGGAACT
>MEZF01000024.1:9776-13912 GCA_001774245.1 Candidatus Bathyarchaeota archaeon RBG_13_52_12 | reverse complement strand
GCTGATGGCGGGGGCCATGACCTCTGGAAGCCTCATAGTACCGTGGCGCTCAAGCGCCTCTGTTAGCCCTGCGACGGTTCCTGGGGTCACGCATGCCTTGTGGCCAACGACGTTAGCGTCTCCCTTGACGCTCTTCCACCCCATCCAGCCTGGCTCCTTTTTGTCAAATAACTCATACATATCGGGCCTGCAATTCTTGGAAGGTCTACCGACGTAGTCGACAATGACGTTCTCCCCGTTAGTGAGGTGGATGGCCATGACGCCTTCACCGCCTATGCCGTTCATTGCGGGCTCGACGACGCAGTCCATGAATGCGGCAGCGACTGCCGCGTCTACGGCGTTGCCGCCACGCTTGATCATCTTGCAACCCGCCTCACCAATTAGCGTGTGCTTCGAGGCGACCATCCCGTTGGGGGCGACGCCGTCGTGTCTCGCAGGGCCCCCCCAACGCCTTTGCTGGTAAATGAGCTGAGAATCGGACATGGTAAATGATCTGTTTGAGTGTTTAAACTCCTTTCCGTGGTTGGGGTTAAGCTTGAATAGAGGTGTTGCACATGGCTTACCTATGTCTGAGAAGCTTCAGGAGTTCCTTGCAACAGGGAAGGACTGGGCGAAGGTCAAGACCACCGTCCCCGGCGTCTTTATACAGAAGCTCCCATCCTACCGCGGTCAGCCTGCCCGCCTCGCCATAGAGGTTAACCCCGTAGACGCCTCCGGCGCACCAACGAAGAGGAAAGGCCTCCTCATCCGTGACGTCTCCGAGTACGAGGAGTTCAAGGAGATACTCAGCAACGAAAAGATGGAGACCGTCTTCGAGATGCTTGACAAGGTCAACCCACCCACACTGAAGAAACAGAGGGGCGGCCTAGAGGACGATATCATAGACATCTAACCCAAAACCTCTTCTCCCCACCTATCCCTCCTTACCTCTATGAGCGAAAAAGACGGCCTGCTTGAGCTATTCTATCGCCTCGTGGAGGTTCAGGCGCCTTCCGGCTTCGAGGAGCCAATGATGAAGGCTTTCATCAATGAGATCAAACCATTCGTCGATGAGGTACATGGAACACCACGCGGGAACGTCATCGCGACCCAGAATGGCTCAGACTCGAAGGCACCAAAGGTCGCCCTCGTCGCACACCTTGACCAGATAGGCTTCATCGTCTTCAACGTCGACGCCTTAGGCTTCATCAGGTTCAGGAAGATCGGCGGGAGCGTTACCCGCGCCATCCAGGGGCAGCACCTCCAGATTCTTACCGAGGAGGGACCAGTTGTAGGCGTAGTCGGGTTAAAGCCCGGTCATATTACAACTCCAGCTGAGGCGAATACTATCCCACAGATCGAGGAGATGTACATAGACATAGGCGCACTTAGCAGGGATGAGGCTGAGGCGATGGGTGTGCGGAATGGGGTCCCCATCACCTATGCGACTTCCACAGTGAATCTCGCCAACGGTCTCGTCGCCAGCCCTAGCGTTGATGACCGCGCGGGCTGTGCCGCTATAATACACATCGCTAAGACATTCTCTAAGAGACGCCCCAAGGCCACCGTCTACTACATCGGCTCCGTCGAAGAGGAGATTGGACTTAGGGGAGCAGCGACGTGCATATACGACCTCGACGTCGATATGGCCGTAGCCGTCGACACCTTCCCCGCGGGATACCAGCCAGATGTCAACATGAGGGACCTCTACTACGAGGTGGGAAAGGGTGCGGGTCTTCACGTCGGCGAGCAAGGAGATAGGGTACGCATTCAGAGTCAGCAGGTCCACAGATGGCTGAGAAAAACCGCGGAAGCCCACAACATCCCCCATCAGGTTGGCATAATGAGAGGGGGAACCGACTCCATGGAGATGATGCAGACAAGAAGTGGCGTGCCGGCGGCAACCATTGGCATCCCACGCCGCTACAGCCACAGCCCCGTCGAAGTCTTCGCAGACAGCGACCTCGAAAACCTCGTGAAAATCGTCACGATTGCCATAAAAGAACTGAGCCCTGGCTTCACGACCAAACGAGTTTGATAAGATAATGGCGCGGCGCATCAGCGCAGCAAGCCCGAAATACAAGAGTTTTGTAGGAGACGAGGTCCACCGTCTCCCTCCCTATAGCCAATACGTGACCTGACCAAACAACATGCAACAGTTTTCTACCCGAACACCCTCCATCCACATCGGTGAGACCCTTAACCAATGCCCAGCTACTCAGAATGACGGGATACTTACTGAAGGAGAACTACTTCGACAAGGCGGTGCTACCAGTTGGTTCGACGGAGTACCATGGCGAGCACCTACCATTCGGAACAGATACACTCGTTGCAGATAGCCTGGCCCAGGCAGTGTCACAACGAGTAGAGGGAATGCTCTGCCTCCCTGTCCTCCCAATCGGAATGAGCCGCCACTACGCAAGCTTCCCCATCTCACTCACGCTGTCAACCGAGACGCTGATCCACGTTCTGAAGGATGTGATCGACTCCCTAAATCAGCATGGCGTTAGAAGATTACTCATAGTAAACGGACATGATGGTAACATTCCCGCCATCGAGACCGCTGCGCGTGAGTACAGATTTGATCACCCAGAGATGAAAATTGCTTCTCTCGACTCGTGGTGGGTAACGGCGACGGAGCTCCTTCCGAAGGGGACCTTCGAGGTTTGGGATGGGCTCGGCCACGCCGGCGAAGGAGAGACAAGCATTATGCTAAATGTGGCGCCGGAACTAGTCAATATGAGTAAGGCGAGAGGTCACGTACCTAGCCTCCCCAAACACGTCGGCGTCAAGTGGCTATTCAAGGAGATAACCCCCTATGGTGTCACCGGCGATCCCACGAAGGCCACTTCTGAGAAGGGTATACTAATGTGGAATGCCCTCGTCGACCACCTTGTCTCATTTATACATGATATGGATGAGGCGGGTTGGACCGTTGACAAGGATACCTAGCCACTCTCCCACGGTAACACAGGTATTTTATTACGAACCCAATAAACGCTAAGCTGGATAATGATGAAAGCGCTCTAAAAATGTTGCTTATAATATTATTATAAGCTATAGGGCGTGCTTGGAAAAACTTTGATTTAAATAGATTAAAAAGGGGGTTTGAGTAAAACGAAGTTTGACTATGTACGCTCCATAACGGTGTCGCTTCTTGCGCCGGTGTATGGTGACTCAATGTTCATAGTTTTAAGGTAATTATTCATGTCACCATTAACGTCTAATACTGCCACTACGTTCTCTGCAGTACCGAAGGGATGTCCCCAGAAGACCAGCTTCACGCCCTGTTTCTCGAGTTCAGCCTTATACTTCGCGAAGTCTTTTACTAACTGTTCACCGGTCACACCGGTCTTCATGTAGCCATAACTTATCATGTATCTCCATTTTAACATACTATCAAACCTTCTTGTGCACAATAAGTGCATTTAACTTAAGCATACATGCGAATATAAAAAAATAAATAAAAAATGCGCGCTCCGTTCATAATGTGTTTGATTGAGTTATTCCTTTGATTATGAATTATTTACCAATAAAACTATATGCATACTAATTCTCTACATAATCGGGGCTTAACTGAGAAGTTGACCCCAGCTCCGGGGTAGGGAGCTAGACAAATACAAGGATGTAGCAAAAATGAAAATGTGTACCGTTATGGAGTGCACGCGTGCGTACGTCTCAGACAAGTAAATCATCATTCGCGCGAGTTTTATACTATTGAAAATAAGATATTAACGTGATAACATTGAAAGTGCTCGTACTGGGCACCGGAAAGATGGGCTATGGCCTCTTAAAGGACCTCGTAGCCCAGAAAGAGGTTGAAGAAGTCGTCGCCGCAGACGCAAATGTTGAAGCAGCAAAGAATGTCGCTAAGAGGGTCAGCAGCGAAAAGATAAAGGGCTGTGAGAAACTCGACGTCACCGACAAGAAGGCGACCGTTAAGCTCATCAAGGGCTTTGATGTGGTCGCTGCCGCGATCCCGAGAACGTTCTGCGACCAAGCCATCTCCGCCACCATCGAAGCGGGTGTAAGCTGGGCGGACATCGCCGCTGACTTCAACACGATCTTCAGCTTAAATGACTCAGCTAAGAAGGCCGGAGTGACTGTGGTCCCCCACATTGGCCTCGATGTTGGCACTGACAGAGTCCTCCTAGGCG
>MEZF01000024.1:9446-9690 GCA_001774245.1 Candidatus Bathyarchaeota archaeon RBG_13_52_12 | reverse complement strand
CCCCTCAACTACAAGATCAGCTGGAGCTGGCCCTTCGCAATCTCCGGCAGCCTAGGCACCTGCAAGATACTTAAAAACGGCAAGATCGTCGAGGTCAAGGTTCTCAGCGACCCTACCCCCATCGAGTTCCCGGAGCCCCTAGGCAGATTGGAGGCGTTCACAAACAGCGGCTTAATGGACACTGTGGAGCATCTCGGACTCAAGGGTGTGAAGGATGCCTACGGGCAAACGATTAGATGGTCGG
>MEZF01000024.1:7273-9380 GCA_001774245.1 Candidatus Bathyarchaeota archaeon RBG_13_52_12 | reverse complement strand
AAGGCGTCAACGTTAGTCCCTTCGACTTCTGGGTGGCGCTCGGCGACAAGTACCTCCAATACGACGCCGACGAGGGCGACGCAATATGCCAGCGCGTCGTCGTCAGTGGGAAGAAAGACAGCGCCCCCGCGGCTTATACATACGAGTTCGTTGAGTTCCAGGACTTCGAAAAAGACCTTTCCGCCATGGCGAAGACGACAACCTCCCCCTGCAGCATCGTCGCGCAGATGATCGCCAAGGGCCAGATGGATAAACCCGGCGTAATCCACCCAGCAAAGATCGGCTATGATGAGAAGCTCTCCAACGTCTTCTTCACCCAGATGGCTAGGAGAGACATAAAAATAACCGAGAGCTTCACAAGCCCCTTCAACTGACCCCTCTCTAATCATTTTAGGTGACTCTCGATTGCCGCATCGACCTCCATGGTCTACCTTTTACGAATGGTCCAGATAACTATGAGTAACAAGAGGTCTATGGATGGTATCTTCTCAGACCTCAAGTATCTGGCTAATGAGACTGTTAAAGAGCTTGAGAGTAGGGGGTATTCGTCGAAGAGTCCTGAGAGGTTCATTCAATATACTGGGGTAAAGACTCAATAGCCTTATCCTGAGTCCCACCCGATACTCGACCGTGAATTGTGAATGGTTGACCTTGAGACCATCAACTTACTGGTCCAGATAGTAGGGGTATCCGCAGCCGTAATAGCCACCGTTGTAGGAGTCAGGAGCTACATAGTATCAAACAAGAGAGCGGAAGAGGCAAAGAAGAAGGAACAGGAGACAAGGGACCGGGAACTCGAGACAAGGCAAGCTCAGCTCTTCATGCAGGTATATGATCCCTTTAGGGGGAAAGAGTTCCAGAAAGCGTTTATCGATGTACGCAGTATGCAGTTCAAGGATTATCAGGAATTTGTTGTTGAGAAATATAATCCGGAGGTGAATCCTGAGTTATATGCTTCTCAATTGACGGTTGGTAACTACTTTGAAGGGGTGGGGATCTTGTCAAGAGGAATCTCCTTGATATGAGCTTCGTTGAGAATCTACTGTCTACTCACCTTGTACTTTTCTGGGAAAAGATGAAACCAGTATATGTTGAGTTTAGGAATCGCTATAATCGCCCTAAGGCATTTGAGTGGGTCGAGTACCTCTACACCGAGTTGGAGAGGTATGAGAAGGGTCTTGAGATAAAAATCTCCTCCACTACATAGCCTTATCCTGAGTCCCACCTCTGAAAATCTTAACACAAATTCACTTTTGTATAAGTCTCATCTTACATACAATAATCTTATCCTCACTTCACGCTAACTCAATACCAGTGATTGTGTATGGTTGACTTAGCTTTGCTCCAGTCGGTGAGCTACATCGCTGGAGCCCTAGGAGTATGCGTAGCGGCTATCTTCTACGTTTTGAACCTGAGGATAAGCCAGAGGAACCAGGAGCTGACCCTCAAGGCACAGCAGCAGACCCTCGAGACGAGGAAGCTTCAGTTCGTGACAAGCATAACAAACCAACTGAATAGCGAAGAAGGACACAGGAGATACAACGAGTTGATGAACATGGAGTGGAAGGACTATGATGACTTTGAGAGGAAGTACGGCTCAGATTACAACTTGGACAATGCGGCCAAGAGATTTTCTGTATGGTACACCTACAATACGTTAGGCATGCTGGTTCGCGAGAAGCTGGTTGAACCCGAATTACTCTACCCCATCGTTGACGGTAGTGTCTTGACGAATTGGAGTAAATTCAAGGACGTTATCAAGGAACAGAGGAAACGCTATGGTCCTGAGGACGATTATTCGGAATTTGAATTTCTATACAATGAGATATATAGAGTTGCGTTGAGTAGAGACCCTTCCTTTAAGATACCTGAAACACTCACACACTATGTTCCAGATAAATGAGTCTCAATAGCCTTATCCTGAGTCCCACCCGATTCTTCTCCAGTGATTGTGAATGGTTGATCTATCTTTGCTCCAGTCTGTTAGCTACATAGCTGGATCATTAGGAGTATGCGTAGCAGCGATATACTACGTCATCATGGTCAGAATAAACCAAAGGACGATGCGCATCACCCTGACGAACAGCCTGATCCAGCGTCTCCTTAC
>MEZF01000024.1:6262-7193 GCA_001774245.1 Candidatus Bathyarchaeota archaeon RBG_13_52_12 | reverse complement strand
GGATGGTTTTATTGGGTTTGAGCATTTGGCTAAGGAGATGCTTAGGAGTAAGCAGTTGAGGGACCCCGCTTACAAGATCCCCGAGAGTAATTGGAGATACGTTCCGGCGAACGAGACTACTCAATAGCCTTATCCTGAGTCTCACCCGATCGAGCTCACCTATAGTAGTATTGTTGTGTGGTAATGCGGTAGATTCAGCACACATACAACGAATGGGTTAAAGGCTTAGGTTAGTATGTAATTGCTACAGGTACGGTCTAAAAAATGACTATGGATAATATTGACAAATCTCATAAAGTATCCAGCAGAATATCGGGCTTCTATAAGATGCCTGTGGATGATCGAATAAGGATCGTCGCCGAACAGGTCGGCTTGACGCCGGATGAGATCAAGCTCCTCAAGTCCGGAGGCGGCCTCGGAATTGAGCAGGCGGACCACATGACGGAGAATGTGATCGGCACAATCTCCTACCCCCTCAGCGTCGCGGTCAACTTCATGCTCAATGGAAGGGACCTCCTTATCCCTATGGCGGGAGAGGAGCCCAGTGTCGTCGCAGCAGCCAGCAACATGGCGCGCATAATGCGGAATGGTCTCGGCATCAAGGTAACCAGTAGCCCACCTATTATGATCGGGCAAATACAACTCACTGACATCCCCGACATGAGGAAGGCTATCGCTGTCCTTCAGGAGAAGAAGCAGCAGATCCTAGCAATGGCGAACGAAGTCGACCCAGTACTCGTCAAGTTCGGGGGAGGCGCGAAGAACCTCGAGCTCCGCCCACTCGAGACAGCTGCGGGACCGATGCTCATCTGTCACCTACTCGTCGACTGTAGAGACGCTATGGGGGCAAACGCTGTCAATACAATGGCTGAGACCCTCGCCCCCATGCTAGCTGAGCTAACAGGGGGAAAGTCCCTCCTACGCATCATCA
>MEZF01000024.1:6028-6241 GCA_001774245.1 Candidatus Bathyarchaeota archaeon RBG_13_52_12 | reverse complement strand
CACGCTTACGCCGCGAAAACGGGTAGGTACCGAAGCCTAAGCAAATGGAGTAAGAACAAGGATGGCGACCTCGTCGGCGAGCTAGAGATGCCTATGGCCGTCGGATTAGTTGGTGGAGCCACTAGGAGCCACCCTATGGCTCAGATCGCTGTTAAGATACTAGGCTGCACAAAAGCCCAAGAGCTGGGGGAGGCGATGACCGCCGTTGGCCTC
>MEZF01000024.1:687-6021 GCA_001774245.1 Candidatus Bathyarchaeota archaeon RBG_13_52_12 | reverse complement strand
ACCTGGGCGCCCTTCGCGCCCTCACACAAGAGGGCATACAGCACGGCCACATGAGGCTCCACGCAAGGAACCTCGTCGTCATGGCCGGCGCCACCCCCGAACAGATGGAGGAAGCGGTCAAGCAGCTCATCGACTCCGGTCAGATCCGGTTCCCGAAGGCTCAGGAGATAGTCGCCAAACTAAAGGGAAAGGCTTGACGATTCTCATAGACGACGCGGGTACCGGCGACCTCCTCTGGGGGGTCGTCATCGGTGCCTACCAGCCTGAGACCGAGACCTTCATCTATGATATAATAGACGTCTCCTTCTTCAAAGAGGGAGCCTTCCAGGAGAAGAGGCACTTCGAGGAGGCTGCGAGGATCGTCCTGAAACTCGTCGAACGCCTTAACCTCAAGCCCTATGAGAAGATCAAGGTCTGCCAGGGGGACATCCTAAACAGCGCTGCGGAGAGGCTGAAGGAGAGATACAGCGAGGAGGTGGTAGAGAGAGTGCACGTCGAGGGGCGTGCTCAAGAGCTCATCGAGGCGGCTTATATCAACGAGCTGAAGAACCTTGGGTATGAGCCGATACCCGATCGCATAGGCAGGTGGGGGAAGAGCTTCTGGCACATGTACGACTGGGTGAAGAAGGACCCAGATGAGCGGGTCAAGTGGGTGAAAACGGGCTTCCCCAACCTGAGGAAGTTCAAGATATTCCGGATGAGTTGATAATCTTATAACCAGTAGAGCGCCCAGATTCATCGAACAGCCTTGAAGCCCTGGCTCCTAAACATACTCGCCTGCCCCATGGACAAACACCACCCACTTGAGGCCTATTTCTACAGGTGGGAGACCCCAGAGGCCGAGATGGAGAAAATAGCGGCTGAGGTGGGGAAGCCGAAGATGGAGCGCGAGGATAAATACAGGATACTGAAGAAGCAGCTCGGGGATGGCACCATAAGCCCACCAGCTATGCGGGCCATCAAAGACCTAACAGGTTCAAAGGCAGCCAATACTCTTCTGGCAAAGGCCTCAAAGCTCCTCCAAGGCAAGCCGGAGTCGAGGGAGGACATCGACGCATTGTACAGCTACATGAACCTCCCAGACCTTGGCGAGGGCCTCCTGTTCTGCCCTGAGTGCGACCGCTGGTACCCGATAGGGAGCGCAGTTGAGTCAATTCCAGAGATGATGCCTGACGAGCTGAGAGAGGAGGAGAAGGACCTAGAGTGGCTAAAGAAGTGGGGAGCCGTTGTGCCAGAGAAGGTCCTGAAGAATGGGAAACCCTTTAAACCGGGGTAGGCGGAGCGGGTGCATCGGGGCTCTGAGCCGCGAGGGAGGGCGACGGAGCTGCCTGGTTTGATCTCCATGTCGTCCAGACATACCAGAGGGCGACTGCGCCCCACACAGTGGCTACCACCTCCGACCATATCACCCCCCACTGGCTCGCGTAGACGGCTGAGAAATTGAAAAAGAAGTGGGACGCCATTGCAACGCCGACATAAAGTGGCTGTTTCTGCCTGAACGACTCGAGGACGAGAACGCTCATGCCAATGTGGAAAGAGATGGCTGCGAGCCTCTCCCAGAGCCCGACAAATGCCATCCACGCCGGTGTAGCGGCGATGGCGTCTAACTGGGCCGCAGTAAAGGATAGGGGATAGAAGTAGGCGGTTATTGCAGTACTAAGGACGGAGATGCCAACCAGTAGGATGGATTCGATTCCGCCGTGGCCAGCCCCATACATCAGACCATCCTCCAACCTATGATCTTTAGTGAGGAATCGAAAAGCAAGCCAGCGGGATCCCTCCTCGAAGACGCCGGCTGTGAGGGACGGTATGGCTATGCTCAAGTAGATATAGAGTGCACCTTCGAAGTTATAGTAAACCCAGAGAGATGTGTATGTATTTATCGGCGTTCTCACGAGAAAAGCGATGAACCACATCGCGGCGCCGATGAAGAACACCCCCCACTTCGCACCGATCTTGGAGGCGAGCCAGATACTCAGAATCACTGGTATGAATATCTCGAGGAGCCCGGCGATGAGCAGGGAGAGGAATAGCGTGAAACTAATCATGGGTAGGTAGTCGGGCGGGGCGTTAATACGTTTACCCCCACCGTTTTAGTCCAAGGATGATCGCGTTTAGCGGCCTCTGCTCTTCGTTCTCTTTGGGCGGAGATTCTTGCTGTGGCACTTTCGGCACTTAGTCGCCGCCTTTGAATTAGTTGCACCGCACTGTCTGCATACTGTTTTGACTAGGTGCGCTTCGCGACTGAGTTCAGTTTTGAATGGGTCACGTAGTGCCATTTCGATCCACCTTTCTGATGAGCTCTGAAGCTATACGGCTCGGAGTATATTATCTTTTCCCAGCCAAAATAAATCAGATATGGACTCATTTTATCTAATCACTCTATACTTTCTGACTTGCTCAGGAAAAGAGATAAGGGAAAAGGGACGCCTTTACTCGAAGTGGCCCGGAAATGATCGAATGGTTGGTCGGTATTTATTTCGCTAGCTTCATGGTCATTTCCATCTATACGTTAGCGCTGCTAGTGGTAATAATCAGATACAGACGTTATAAGTCCCCTACTATGGTCGACATCTCAAAGGAGACGCCCAATGTTACTGTTCAGCTGCCCGTATACAACCCGGATAGGACTTCATTCATGCGGTGCATCGATGCAGTGGTAAAGATGGCATACCCTCTTGACCACCTTCAGGTTCAGGTATTGGACGACAGCACCAAAGCAGAGGCGACCAGCTTCGTGAGGGGAGTCTGTGAGTCAAGGGGCATCGAACTCATACACAGGGATACGAGGGAAGGTTATAGGGCTGGAGCCTTCGCTAATTCAATGTCAAGTGTACGCGGCGAGTACATCGTCATCATTAACGTCGACTGCATACCGCCCCCCGAATTCCTTGAGAAGATGGTCGCTAGCATACACGCTAGCCCCAGCGTTGGTTATGTCATGTCAAACCACGTTTACCACAATAGGCTATCAAGCAACCAGACTCGGATTACATCAATCATCCTCGACTTGGGCATAATGAACTTGAACGGGCTGTCGATGCTGACTGGCGGGGGCGTAGTGATCAGGAAGCAAGCAATTTTGGACTCGGGGGGCTGGCAAGGTGACACAATCTGCGATGACTACGACACGGGGGCAAGAATACTATCCCGAGGATACGGTTCACTATTCTTAAGGGAAATGGAGTTCCCCTGCGAGGCCCCTGAATCATTTGATGAGTATAGGAGGATGACTGAGAGATGGGCGAGAGCGTCTGGCCAGTATATCCGGAAGGATGTGTGTACGATACTCAGGGGAAAGATGGATAAATTCAACAAGTTCTTACTCCTCACGCTATCCACAGGCTTTATCCAGATGCTTGCCAGCGTCTTCAACCTGTTCACTGCGTTGGCTCTCATCAGGCTCAACTCTATGCCAGGTAGTCAATACGCTGTTCTCTGGAGCATAGTCTCCGTAACTGGGTTCTCGCTCTACTTCTACTACTACAACGTTACTAAATTCAGAGGCCTATCCATGAAGAGCAACTTCCGCAACTTGGTCCTCGCTGTAGTCATAGGGTATGGCTCGATCTTCTTCGTAGCTTATAATCTACTCAAGGGGATCTTCGAGACTGGAACGGAGAGGGCTGTAATGAAGGTTAACTCCGTGCCTGAGCACATCATCGTGGATGGGCTCTTCGTCTTAGTCACTCTCTCCACATTTATTTTCGCGGTTTTCTATGGTAACGCTATCTTGGCAGCTTATATGCTCCTCAACACAGTGGGAATAACTTTGATCAGAACAAACAAGGCATGACCCTATAACGGGGTGATGCTGAAGGCGACCGTGAAGTATCCCATCCAGTAGACGAATAGATATGACATTATCCCCCAGCTCCCATTCACGAAGGCGAACATTATTCCAAGGGAGGTGTAGACGAGCATAAACATCTCAAGCCATGGAAGCTCCTTAAGGACGGAGTAACTTGACTCTATCTTGTCGCTCTTCTTTACTATATTGTACTTTGGGACTCTCTCATAGTGCCCCCCATTCTTCAAGAGTCCCTTTAGCATCTCAAGGGATACTTTAGCAGAAATGCCATAGCCGACGAGGGCGAGAAGCCCCATGTATGGGAGCTTCTTCAGGACGCTCTGCTTCTGCCACCTAAGCGTCGCGTAATAGAGAGTGAAACTGCTAAATGTACATACTCCGAATAGCCCGATGTATAGTGGTGGGCTGATATAGGGGAACTTGTTCATGGCAAGTAGGGGAACTGTTACGAGGAGAGCTATGAACATCCACATTATGACCATGTAGTAGGTGAGATGGATACTCGCCTCAACCTTCTGGAGAATGGTTCGGGGGCTCCTCCAAACGGCGCCCAGGAACTTTTTAGCGCACTGAACACTACCCCTCGCCCACCTACCCTGTTGGGTCCTGAATGCAGCCATGTTAGGGGGTATCTCACCCATTACTGTGAGGTCGCGGAGATAGAGCGTCTTCCAACCTTTGTTCTGCACCCTGTAGCTAATGTCAATGTCCTCGCTAAGTATGTCCCAGCTCCACCCGCCGACGTCCTTTATAGCCTCTGTCCTAAGAAGCCCTGCCGAGCCGTTGAAGTTGACTATCCCGATTGCGCTACGCGCTGACTGTTCTATTATGTGGTATGCGTCGATACCAAGGGAGAATGCTTCGGTGAACTTGCTATAGTCTCTGTTGAGGTGGTCCCACCGAGCTTGGACGATTCCGATCTTTTGGTCTGTCTCTATTGCTGCAACTGTTCGATCGAGGAAGTCAGGTGGCGGGACGAAGTCAGCATCGATTACAGCAAGGTATTTGCCGTGGGTGTAGTCAAGGGCGTTTTTCAGGGCTCCAGCTCGGTAACCCACCCTCTCGGAGCGGCGGATAACACTGATGTTCACGCCAAGCTCCTTCCTCGCAGCAACTTCACGGTCAACGATCTCCCTCGTCTCATCTGTACTGTCATCAAGAACCAATATCTCGAGCTTGTCACTCGGCCAGTCGAGGCGGCAGATAGCATCGATCAGTCTCTCCACAACGTGCTTCTCGTTGTAGACGGGAAGCTGGATAGTGACCATGTTATGGTTTTTCACCATGTTCAGGTTAGGTTCCCTGTATCTTCGGGAGAAGTAAACCATGAGGAAGCAGTTGTAGCCGTACGGTAGCATTAAGAATGTGAATAGGAAGTAGAGGAATCCGAGTATCGCATCTATCAAGCTTGTGTCCTCGTTTCTTTTCTCTTGGTTGCCTGTTGGGTGACTCTGATGCGTCTCGCGGTGAAAAAGTTATTGGAGGAATTAGATAGTTAGAAAAGTACGCTCATGCAGGTCAGA
>MEZF01000024.1:0-615 GCA_001774245.1 Candidatus Bathyarchaeota archaeon RBG_13_52_12 | reverse complement strand
TATAGGAACCTCAAGCCATTCATGCATTTGGGCGATCCCCTCGAGGTTCGTCCGTTGACTTATGCCGCTGATTAGCTTGTCATCAAGGTGGACGATGTCTCCTCCCTCGACGGTGGCGGGGGAGGTCGCCCTCTTCACCTTAAGGTACTGCTTGAGGACCGCTTCTACTCCGGTCTCCTCGCCGCGGCGGCTCGTCTTCGCCATTCGGCAGATTAGGGCCTTCCCGTTGTGGACGACTACGTTGTCCTCGACGAATACTGAGTCTGGGTGCTCATCATCTCGTGGGACCTTTATTATCTCAAGCCCGAGTTCCTCGAGGGCCCTGCAATAGGCGATGTGCTGCTCTCTTGCCAGTTTCAAGTCGAGGGTCGAGTGAAGGGGGTGGGTGGATAGACAGTTCTTGTACCTGTCCCCGATGTCCCTGACTAGGGCTTTACGAGGCTCCATGTATACCACTGAAGGTCAAGTCAGCCCTCAGTCCTTAAAACCGTTGAGCCCCGCCGAACATTAAACTGCCTCTCTCTCCGCACGCGCAGAATAATCGAATCGCGTTCCTGCAAGTTGGGTTAAGACCTCCAACTAGTGTTTTATTCCCGCGTTGGTCTACTCTGGGTA
>MEZF01000023.1:16135-16591 GCA_001774245.1 Candidatus Bathyarchaeota archaeon RBG_13_52_12 | reverse complement strand
TTCCCCGAATAGCAGATCCACATTCACTACACTCCCCCGCCAATACATGAGATTCAGTTAAATCATGCCCGTCAAACTTATTCCAACACAGAAACATGATCAGACTCTCCTACAAGTTCCGCCTAAAACCATCAACCGAACAGATACCAGTGCTCGAGGAGCAGCTGCGTCTCTGCAGATGGGCATACAACGCCCTACTCGAACACAGCTTCAGCGAGCGCCGGGCAGGGCGAGGAACCCCGACCCATAAGGCGTTGACGTACCTTCTCCCAGAGATGAAGGCCGTGAATCCGGAGCTGAACAACGTCTTCAGCCAGGTGCTTCAGAACGTCGCCAAGCGGGTCCGAAGCGGCTTCGAGGGCTACTGGGCACAGAGGCGGGCTGGGCTTAAGGCGCACCTCCCACGGTTCCGAAGGGAAGACGGGTACGGCAGCCTGACGTATCCCCAGTTCGGGT
>MEZF01000023.1:3519-16124 GCA_001774245.1 Candidatus Bathyarchaeota archaeon RBG_13_52_12 | reverse complement strand
GATGGGCGCCTGAGACTCTCCAAGATAGGGGACCTGAAGCTGATCCTGCACCGCCCCGTCGAAGGCAGGGTCAAGACGTTGACGGTGACGCGAAGCAGGGCTGGGAGGTGGTACGCCGTGTTCTCCTCCGAGGTTGAGGCTAAGCCCATTCAGGGCAGGCTCCCCGCTGTGGGGGTTGACATGGGGCTGAACAGCCTCGTTGCGCTCAGCGATGGGACGGTGTTTATGGCCCCGAGGAGCTACCGCTTGGCTGAGGGGAGGCTTGGATGGGCTCAGCGGCGCCTGGCCAGGAAGGCGCGGGGCTCGGTGAACCGTGAGAAGGCGAGGCGTAAGGTTGCTAGTCTATCTGAGAGGGTTGCTAACCAGAGGCGTGACTATGCGTACAAGACGGCGAGGAGCATCGTGAACAGGTATGAGAGGATATTTGTTGAGGACCTGAAGATCCAGAGCATGCAGGGGAATAGGCGTCTGAGTAAGAGCATAGCTGACGCTGGCTGGGGTTTGCTGAGGAACGCACTGACCTACATGGCGAGACTGTCGGAGGGAGTGACGGCGTTCGTCGACCCCCGTGGAACCAGCCAAGCCTGCTCAGGCTGCGGCGTGAGGGTTGGTAAGGACCTGTCCGTGAGGATGCACCGATGCCCTGAGTGTGGGCTTATCCTAGATAGGGATGTTAACGCCGCGAGGAACATTCTCAAGCGTGGTCTTGAGATAGGGCGGGGACCGCCCGAATACACGCCTGAAGGAGAGGTGATCGCTACACAGCTCTGTGAAGCTGGGCAAGTCGCCTCGATGAATCAGGAAGCCCATGACTTAAGTCATGGGTAGTTCACTGTAGCGTACCACGTAGGAATGGGTATAGATCTGCTACCTGTTCCTGTACCATGGTCTGGTAGTATTGGTATAATATGCTGACTGCGAGAAGTGCGCCCATCCCACTACCGAAGACGCCGAAGAAGTCGGATATCGCAGCAAGTGCGCCGACTATGGCACCGCCGATTATAGTTATAGTTGGGATATAACGATTCAACAGAGTCACGATTGGTTGCTTGTTCCTTCTGAAGCCGGGGACCTGCATCCCAGACTCGAGGAGTTGATCCGCCATATCCTCAGCACCAAGGCCACCTATCTCAAGCCACGTCATACTGAAGATTACGCAGAATACTATTACGATGACAGCATACACTAGTGCCTTTAAGGGTGCATCCAAGACGTTTTGGATACCCCCAGGTGAGGTGAGGTAGTAAACTAATCCACCGGTGGCGTATGGTTGCCCGCTTGTCGAGTACTGGAATGTCCCGAGCCAGTTTAGCCAGTTGTTATCGTTTGCGAGATTCCATCTCTGCCAGACAAACTGCCCTACAAGTTGAAAGTTGGCGAATAACGCATAGGCTAGTATCACTGGGATGTTGGATACGTAGAGGAGTTTGATTGGCATCCTACCTCGGTAGCCCCTATACTGACTGTGGCTAATTGGTAGCTCGACACGCATACCCTCAACGTAGATTACAAAGAGGAAGACCACAAGTGTTGTGAAGAAGCCGATCATATCTGGCGCCCCGTTTGAGCGGTAGAACCAGTTTAGTACCGGTTCCCTCATCCAGATGCCCTGGAAGAACGCAATAATAGCACCATAAGCCCTCCCGTCATAGTTCATGAAACTGAAGCTCATCCACCAGATATTTGCAGTTATTCCACCAACTATGAAGAGGCTTATCCCGCTGCCGATCCCCCACCCCTTCTGGACAAGCTCGTCGAGGAGCATAATTATTATTCCAGCGACTAGGAGCTGGGCGAATATTAATAATGATTTGGTGAGTGTTGCGGTCCCATACTGCCCGCTGATGATGTAGAGTACAGCCTGTATAACAATCATGAGGATGGAGAAGAATTTGCTCGCTGTGGTGAAGAGGCCACGATCTTCAGCGCTGCTTCTATCGAATGAGATGATGTCTGAGCCGGCGAGAAGCTGTATGATAAGCCCAGCGGTCACTATTGGCCCGATGCCGAGCTCCATCAGAGTTCCTCTGGTCGAGGCAAAGATGACTCTGTAGGTCGTGAATGAGTCTCCACCTGCGGAGATGGGTATCCCGTAAAGCGGGATTTCAGACATTATGAAGTAGATTAAGAGTGCTAGGAGGGTCCAGATGAGTCTGTTTTGAAAGCTTACCTTTCTCTCCGGTGGCTTAACCTCTGGTATTATACGAGATATGGGCTTGAAGAGTTCGAGGAAGCGCAAGGCTATCACTCTACTATTGAGCCGCCGGCTTCCTCTAATTTACTTTTGGCGTTTGTTGAGACGGAGTCGACTCGGATCTTGAGGGCGGTTGATATGCTTCCTCTTCCTAGGAGTTTCCCTATTCCAACTTCGGTTAAATCCAGCTCTGCTCCGTTCTTCATTGCTTCAGTACCAAGGATCTTTACAGCGAGGCCCTCGAGTTCGCCGATGTTTATCGTCGCTGGCAGAGGCTTTAACGAAGATGGTGGCACGAAACCGATGCGCCTGAACCTGTTGGGATTATACTTTACGGTCTGGATCCAGAAGTGCTTGTGGCCTCCGGCAAAGCCTTTTCCTCCTCGGCTACCAGACTTGCGGTGTTGGCCGACTTGACCCCAGCCGCAGTATCTCGATCCGCGGTATCTCCGTGTTCTTCTCAGATCGTGAGGCATTTTATTCACCTATACTCCTTTAACACATTCTCTTGATGAGCTCGTTTATGGCCTCTCCTCTATAGCCCAGCTCACCGTGGTCGTTGTAAGGACGCTTAACCGTCCTTTTGAAGCCCTTCTTTGGGGGATGCATCCTGAAGAAGGGTTTAATGCCGTTCAAGTGGCTGAACTCTACATTACCATCGATTATGGCGTTTGCTAGTTTATCGAGGCTGTCGTAACCAAGGCCCTTCAATGCCTCGTCGGTTATTTTTTCGTCACCTATTAGCTTTCCTCTCTTCTCAATTAGGAGTTTGATGGTTTCGGTGTCGGGTTCTCCCCAAGTGATGTAGTCTTTCGCCTTTCTTAGCATCCCCGTGTACGAGGAGTTCTCTTTAAGAATCGTGGCGTAGTTGTTTTTCTCCATCCTTAACATAGTCAGTGTAGCCTCGACGGTTTTCTGGGCGTCTACGCCACCCCTTATACGGACTACAAAAAGCGTCTTTCCAGACATTTTACATCGCCCACTCCTGGGGAGTCATGATCTTTACAGTCTGTTTTAGGGCATCGAAAGCAGCGAATGCGAATGAGGTAGTCGTTGTTGTTGTGCCCGTTGCCTTGGACCAGCAGTCTTTGATTCCAGCCAGCTGTAGGACGACCTTGGCTGTGTCACCAACTACTAATCCAAGACCTTGAGGCCCGGGTAACAGTGATAGGACGACGCTTCCCGCTTTTCCGTTGACTCGGAAGGGGAGGGAGTGGTTTTCACCGCACCCACATTCCCAGCTGCCACAGCCCCTCTTAATCATGTAGAGGTTGAGCTTCGCTATCCGTATTCCCTTCTCGATGGCGTTACGGACGCGTTTCGCTTTGCCTGTGCCTAAGCCGATGAGTCCGTTGCCATTGCCGACCGCAACGACTGCGCGGAACCGTGAGTTCTCGCCAGCATCGGTTTGCTTCTGGACCATGGTGATATCGATGACCTCGTCTTTAAGATCCTGGACGAGGGAGTCGATAATCTCGACCTCTCTGATCTTGTATCCCTCGCGGAATATGTCCTGGATGGAGGTAATCTGGCCTTCTTTAACCATTTTGCCTAGCTGTGTTCGGGGTACCCATTCCTCTAGTGAGGGACCTTCTCTATCGTGTTCTCTGCTCATTGTGACCAGTCCTCCTGGATCTTCTTCTTAGTCTCCTCGAAGTGTTCGGGGAGTGACTCAGGTCTCATACCCTTCCTGAGGTATACGGAGAAATTCTTCTCATAATCCTCTGGGTCGATGACCTTGGCGTAGTTTACGATGTGTCCGCCGTTTATTCTCTCGGGTGGGGGAATGATATCGCTGTCGCATGGGATGTTGAGTCCTGAGTCGATAGCGCCTTTAACGACAGCGAATATCTTGGAGCCCTTGGTAGGTCTTTTAAGGCCGAGGTCGAGATATGCGGTCTTGATCCCTTCTTTAACTGCCTTATGGCCGGCTATCAAGCCTAGAAGGTATGCCGCGGGTATGCTTTTACCGCTCGCTTGCCAGCCGTATTTTGTGACGAGCTCGTTTGAGGTGGCTTGTGTTAGTACCTTGTCGCCTATTATCTCCGCCTTCACGATTTGGGCCAGTATGCCCTTGTTGGAAACCCTCACAACGAAACGAGGGTGCTTTGAGACGGCAAGTATTCTCCTTGATTGGTAGTCGGTTTTATGTTCTCTCCTCCGCCTATAGGCGACTCTGTAATGTGCATTTTTAGCCAAAACTTCGCCTCCTTAGCTTCTGCTCATTAATGTGCCTCTCTAGCTCTGCCAGACTACGGAACTCTCCGCCTTTTGCTTTCATGTAGAGGGTTCGATATGTGTTGACAGTGATTATGCGTTGGTCGCGGAGTTCAGTTAGTTTCCTCCTCAGTGCTCTTATACGGTGCATCCATCGGGTCTTCTGGGAGACTTCAGCGTATATTTTACCCTTCTTTGTGCCCATTCCGATCCTTCGACCAGTGCGCTTCTTCTGGGCTAGGATCCTTGCACGTCCACGGCTTGTACTTTTCTCGGGAAGTGCCTTGATTGCACCCTCTTTGATGAATTTTCGTATCTCATCCCTGGTTATGGCGCTTTCAACGTCTCCAATCTTCTCTGGGTCGATCCAGACGCGATTCACCCCTATCTCTAGTAGTGAAGCGGCTAGACGCCTTTGGTTGGTGAGGTTCATTTCTTTTCCTCCTCCAGTTTCTCGAAGTCGGAGGGTTTTGGCTTCGCTCCAGCGTTGAGGATCTTAACACCTAGTTTCTCGGCCGCCTCAAGTATCTGCGTCCTCTTTTTTCCTCCAACAGTTCTACTTATCCTGGCTACCTGAGTATCGTTATTGATGGTTTTGAGGTCGTTGACGTTGTTGATTAGCAGCTCTTCCTTACCAGTTGGGTGGAGGCCACGTACGGCTGCTGGACCTCCCCATCCGATGTTGGCGACTTTTGGCCAGCCTTTTTCGTTTGTCCGCATCTTGTTATCGATGCCACGGGGTTTTCTCCAGCGGGGCTTAATCTTTACGAAGCGCCATGACTCGAAGGCATTAAACTTTGGCCTGTTCTGATTGAGTTTTTTCCTGACCTTGAGTAGTCGTTTCTTTTCTGTGTCGCTCATGGTTCATTTACTCCTTGCTGTAGACGTAGATACCGTCAAGGAACTTCCTCAGGTCCTTGTTGCGTATCCTTGTCCTGGTCTGTATGTTTGCCGCCGTCTGGCTTACTTCGTCGATGTCGATGCCTTCGATTATTACATCGTCCTGTTTTACAGTAACTTTAGTGTTTCCGAGTATAGTCGCTATGCGAGGCTTTCTTTCGCCGATGAAATTTTCAATGTGCACTTCCTTTTCGACGACTTTTACAGCTGTAGGGAAGTGGACGAAGACGATCTTCATCTTGTAGACAAAACCCTGTGAGACACCTTTGATCATGTTCTTTACGTGTGCGCTGATTGTCCCGACGAGAGCCGCTTCTGTTCTACGTGGGTTCTCAACGCTAAGTCTGAGTGTGTTGCCATCTTTTATCATATTGAGTTTTGTGTGAGTGAAGTCCCTGACGAGCTTTCCCTTGGGGCCTTGCACTGTTATCTTTCTACCTTCTAGGGTGAGTTGGACGTTCTCCGGTATCCCGACGGTGTTCTCAACTATCTGTACTGACACACCTGTTCACCTTAGAAGACGTAGGCTATCACGACACCGCCGACGTTGAGTTCTTTGGCTTGTCGGTGGTCGATGACGCCCTTTGGGGTTGATAGTATGACTGCTCCGAGGTCTCGACTGGGGAGGAAGCGTTTCTCCCATTTCTCCATTTCTTTGACCTTGGTTGCGTACCTGGGTTGGACTGCCTGACACTCGTTGATGCGGCCGAATAGCTGCACACGGAACTTACCCTGTCTGCCGTCGTCGATGAACTCGATCTCGCCTATGTAACCCTTCTGCTGTATGAGTCGGAGGACTCTACCTACGAGGCCGGAGGCGGGGGTGATTATACACTCTTTCTTACGCCTGCCCTCGTGGTTCATTATCGTGTTAAGCGCGTTTACTAGTGGGTCCATTCATATCACCTGTATTTTTTGAACCCCATCGAGGGGGCTACTTCCCTGAAGCATTTCCTGCATATGTTAAGGCCGTATCGTCTGATGAGGCCATTGTGTGTGCCACATCTGATACATGCCCTTCTGCCAGGTCCTGTTGTACGCTTCTTCTGCTCACTCATTGGCTACAACCACCTCGATGCCAAACTTTGTTCTTATGAACGCCATGGACTCTTCAGGTGTTACCGTTTGGTTGCTCCCGACTTTCCCTCTGGCGTGTTTCTTCTCGTCAATATGGTACCCTGGGCGCTCAACTGTTACTATCACGTCTAAACCTGTTATTCCTAGGTTAGGGTCGTACCTGGTTCCCGGGATATCTATGTGCTCCTTTATGCCGAATGCGAAGTTACCCCACTTGTCGAAGCTATGTGGGTTGATCTTTTTATTTACCGCTACGAACGCTTTTCCGAGAAACGACTCGGCTTTCTCTCCACGGAGCGTAACCATACAGGCTATGGGTTCTCTCTTCCTTATGTTGAAGCCCCTGATGGTCTGCTTCGCGAGTCGTTGGCAGGGTTTCTGCCCTGTAAGTTGCTCCATGATGGTTTGTGCATGATCTAGGGGGTCGCCCGAGGCGCCCACACCCATGTTGACCACGACCTTACCGATCCTTAGAGCCCTCATGGGGTTGGTCTCTACGATTTCGGTTGACATATCATTGACTCTCCGGTAGTGATATCAGCGACTGCGTTGTCCCGATAGGGAAGACGTACTTTGTTAAGGTGCGTATGTCCTCTCCCTTCGGCGTCCGTATAGTCGCCGTCTTCTTCCAGCCTGGTTCATCACCGAAGCCGATTATTATCCCAGTTTCTCCCTGGGATCTTCCGCCCGTGATGACAATCTGCAACTGATCCTTGAAGGGGATGTGTTCTACGATCTGTTGCGACGGAACCTTGATTTTCAAGACATCGTTGACCTTATATGGACTCTCCGTTGGTACATTGAGTGTCCTCCCGTCGTGGAGCCTGAGTTGGGTAACATTGTTCCTGAGCGTCGTTTTGCCGATGATCCTGCAGAGTTTGAAACTAGTCTCTTCACCTTTGATCTGATGTAGGGTTAAGCGACCCCCCTTCGCAGGTAGAATGCGATAGCTCTCACCAGCTTCTGGTAAAGATACTACGTCCATTAAGCCGACTGGGAACTTTTCGTTGAGGCGTGGCTTCCCGTCGATCTTTATCTTACCCTGCTTGGCTATCATAGAGGCTTCCCTACGGGTCGAGGCGTAGCCTAACATGTCGCGGAGTAGAATCGTGACAGGTATCGAGTTACCGAAGTTGTGTGGGCCTGGGCTCGTGTTTATGGACCAGACGTTCTCCTTCCTGTGGATGGTCCAGAACGTCGGTGCTTGCTGCCTCTTCATGTGTCTTGTTGGTCCTTTTCTACCCATTTCTACTCCTCCTTAGCCTTGAAGCCCTTCCTCTCGATGATCTTCTTTCTCCAGTCGTCGTCGAGGTTGAGCTTCGTGATCATTACATTTTCGGCGCGTATCGGGATCTGAACGGTCGACCCGTCCAAGCGGGTCCTGGTCACTCCCTCAATGTAGACCTTGGAGGTCTTTGTGTTGACCCTGATGACCTTTCCCTCTGTGAGTTTTCTGTCCCCCTTCGTTATGGAGACTGTATCGTTCTCCACAACTGACATGGTCCTTGCGCCGAACTGTGATTTGAGGTTGGGTGAGAGTGGTGCAGAGATGTATCGCCTCCTGATCTGAATCGGTGCGTTTTTCTGCTGTTTCCTCACCGTGGAGGGTTTCGTATTACCTACCTTATTCATTTAAACTACCATCCTCGCAGTAGTTCCGAGGCGGGCGAAGCGCTCCACTGCTTCCTTTGCAACTGGTCCCTTCACGTCTGAGCCCCTGAGAGTTCCCTCGGGGGTTAGTATAACGGCTGCATTGTCCTCGAACTGTATCCAGGTGCCATCCTTTCTCAGGTAGGGTTTCCTCTGGCGGACAATGACTGCGTTGAACATCTGCCTCCTCATCTCGGGAGTCCCCTCGCGACAGCTGACCATAATTAAATCGCCGACGCTAGCTATACAGAGTCTCCGTCGTCGGCCCTTGTAGCCAAGCACCTGGATGAGGCGCAGCACACGTGCACCACTGTTATCAGCGCAGATGAAGACAGAGCCTGAAGTTAAGCCTCCGCTTATTTTACGCCGAGGTGCAACTCTCCTCTTCATCCTTTTACTCATCCGATCACGCCTCCTCAGCTAGTTTTTCCACGACGCAGAAGGACTTTGTCTTGCTTAGTGGCCTGCACTCAGCGACACGGACTCTCTCGCCCTTCTTTGCGTTGATGCACGGGGGGTTGTGTGCGGTGATGCGGCTGCTCGCTCGCGCGTAGCGCTCGTATTTCCTGTTGAATCTGGTGTAGTTGATGCGGATAACGACGGATTTCAACATCCTGTCGCTAACCACCACACCGTCCAATACACGCCCCCTCACCGCTAGGGAGCCATGGAATGGGCAGTCTGGGTCACTACACTCGTTCTCGGGTCTCTTTAGGCTCATCAAAACGTTCTCGCCCTACCAATCTCGTTTCGACTTCTTCTTTACGCGGTCTTCTGGTCGACCTATGAGGGTTTTTCCCTTTACCTCAACCAAGGTTCCACCAAGGTTGAAAATGAACGACGCCTCACCCTTCGACACGGTCTTCTCTTTTTTCCCGTTGCTTAGTGTCAGGGTGTTTCGCGTCTCTGCTACTATTGATCCCTTGATCTTTTTCTGGCTCTTGTTGTTGCCACCACTGACCCTCGCATTGAGTCCGATGAGCTCGTGGCGGTTGATGTTCTCAGCGGTGACCGGCGTCATTGCTTAAACGCCTCCTCGTGGATGACGGTCTCTATCCTCGCTATTGCTTTCCTTATGGCTTTGGACCTACCGGGGTTTTCAACAGACCCGCCTGCATTGATTAGTGTCCTGATCTTGGAGAGCTCGGTCTTCAACTCGGTGATTTTCTGCAACCTCTGTTCTGAGGTCATCTCCCTAACTTCATCGAGTCTTACTATCGGCAACTAGTTCTCCTCCTTATCCTCTTTGGGTACGTCCATCTCATTCTTGGACTCTTCTTCAACTTTATTTTCGGGTGTTGCCTCGGTCTCCGACGATGCAGGTGTATGCTCTACTGTTGCCTCTTCCGGTTTTACCCCGACTGTGATTTCTTCTGCGGCCTCTGTAGGTTGCTCTGTGGATTGTCCTGCCTGTACCGTTGGAGTGGGCTGCTCTGTGTCAGGCTCTACTCCCTCTGGCATGTAGACCTCTTCTTCGGGGTACTCGATTTCTGGGAGGTCCTTGAGTGTGATCTTGTCCGGGAATTTCGCGTCCGGTGGGACGATGTTAACTGTTACTCCGAGGATGCCCCTCTTCTGTTTAACGTGAATGGTGGCGTGGCGGAGGTATCTCTTCGACGGTTCGCCAGCCTTTGGTATATATCCTTCGCTAACTTTCTCGAATCTTGCTCTCGCACTTCTTATTGGGCCCTTGAGTATGATCTCGCAGCCTAGTGCGCCACTGTCCATAATTCTGCGTAGGCTCCAGAACATGCTCCTGCGGAAGTGGACGCCGCGCTCGAGGGCGTTCGCGACTCTCGCCGCCATTATATGGGCGTTGAGCTCCGGAAACTCCATCTCTACAACCGTGATCTGGGGGTTTACCAAGCCGATCTTGCGCTCTAGTTTCTCGGAGGCGTCCTTGATAGCCCTGCCTCTCTTACCTATTACCCTGCCAGGCCTCATCGTGTATAGGTTGATCTGGGCGCCAAGCGGTGTTTTTGTTAGTGTGATCCCGCCGTAACCGGCTTCCTCGAACTCCTTTTGAAGGAGCTCGTCGACCGCCATGCGCTCCTTACAGTCTCGGATGATTCTCTTGACTACTGACAAGCTTACACTTCCTCAACAGCGACCTCGATATGTGTAAGGTGGTGGAAGTATGGTGAGGCCCTTCCGAAGGCCCGCGGAATGAACTTCCTTATCCTGCGGCCTCTGTGAGCCGCAATGTGTGTGATCTTTAGATTTTCGGTGTCTAGCCCCTTGAATTCGGCGTTCGCCTCGACGGAGTCGAGGACCCTCAGGATCTCTCCAGCGGCCTTCTGCGGGTATCTACCTGCGTCGAAGCCCTGGGACTCCTTTCTGTGGGGGACCTTACCCCTATATCTATAATATGGGACGGGCTTTTTTAACTCGACGACTTGTTGGAGTGTCTCCTTTGCATTGGCAAGCTTCATACCTTTAATGTAGTTGCAGATCTCTCTGGCAGTCTTTGGTTTTACCCTGAGATCCCTACCGCTGGCTATCGCTGTCTTGTCTGGGTCTAGACCTGTAACCGAGTATCTCCAGGATGGCATATGAGCACCGTTCGACCTTACTTGAAATCGGGACTTTATATAAAAACGTTATCTAAATTCGCGGGAGGTGTGATTCTATAGACTATTATTATCAGTCTTTTTTATTTACTGATTATGAGGATCATTTTGAAGGTTTTTTAGTAGTTCTTTTCTGGAGATTTTATATGCATTATTACTATGCAGTTTGTTTTGAAATTTATTATGGGCTAAAAGGAACTGAAGTAATTTTACTTCAGTGGGATGTACATCGAGCTTCTTGATGCCCCGATTCCTGGCTTACCATGGCGGACGAGCTTGTTAGTTATCACGAATTCTCCGAGGTAGTGTCCGAGCATTTTCTCGTTGATTCTAACCTCCACGAATTCTTGACCGCTGTGCACGAGAAGGGTCTTGCCTATCATTTCGGGGAGGACGACCATGTCCCTTGAATGGGTTTTGATGGGTTTTCCATTGTCCTGTCTGAGGCGCTCTAGGATGATCCTTTGCTCGTTGCTGAGTCCCCTTCGAAGGCTTCTCCTCATTCGGCTAGGTAGAAGGTTGATGAACTCGTCCATCGACATGGCCTTAAGGTCATCTACACTTCGACCCCGGTACTGGAAGTTCTTTGGCATTCGTCTTCACTCCATCATTTCGCGTTATTTAATCGTGTTGGTTACTCCCTCTTGCGTTTTGTACCGCCTCTTCCGGAAGTTCTTGCGGCGATTAGTCCGACCTTGGCGCCTGGTGGCGCATTGCGGCTTACTGTAGTGGATTTACCTGGTCGCCTGTGGCGACCACCACCGTGTGGGTGGCTGGCGGCAGTCATCTTTACGCCGTGTGCTACCGGGTAGACCTTGTTGTTTGATTTTGCGGCGTGGTGGCCTTCCCCTGCTTTGAGGCGTGGCTTTTCTAGTCGGCCTCCACCTGAGATTACGCCAATTGTTGCCCGAGACTTTTCGGGGAGTAGTATGCTCTTCTTTGATGGGAGCTTTACGACGGTCTTGCCTAGGTTATGGGCGATGACTGTAGCATATGTACCTGATGCGCGGACAATCCTGCCTCCGTCTCCGGGTTGTATCTCAAGGTTGTTGACAAGAGTTCCCTCTGGAACTTTTCCAAGGGGGATGATGTTACCGACTTTTAGGGGCGCCTCTGCGCCTATTACTATGTTCTGGTTAACGTGAGTACCTTCGGGTGCTACTGAGTAGAAGGTCTCTCCGCTAACGAGTTCGATTACAGCGAGAGGTGCGGCTCTTCCGGATTCATGGATAATATCCTTGATGGTTCCGTGTAGCGACTCGTTCGCCAAGGCGGGGTATCTTGCTTGAGCGACCTTGCCCGTATGTGCGCTCTGGAATACGGGAGTTCCACGTCCGCGGCGTTGTACCTTGACTCGTTTTCCCATTTTTCACACCTACAGTATTCCGAGCTTGATAGCAAGCTCTGAGGCGCTAAAGCCCTCCTTGAGCTTTATGAATGCCTTCTTCCTCCCATTTCTGTCGATGAGCGTGTTGATTTCCTTCGCCTCGACTTCATAAAGTTCCTTGATTGCCTTAGCGATGTCTTTCTTGTCGGCTTCTCTGTGTACTATGAAGATAAGCTTATTCTCGTTCTCGATCATGTATACGCTGCGTTCGGTCATAGTCGGATACATTATTACATCGTGTGCTTGCATTGTCAAGCCTCCCATGTCTCGTCAAGAGCGGTAAAGGCTGATTTTGCCCAAACGACGAGTCTACCGGCGTTTGCTCCGGGGGCAAGTAACTCTGCGTTGAGGTTTCTTAGTACTGTGACATCGACACCTGGTAGGTTTCGCGCCGCTGAGCTAACGCCCTTATCCTCATTAATCACGATGAGGGGCCCTTTACCTATTTTCTTGCCTCTTCCCCTCATGTTTCCTCTGCCTGCGCGTACCTTCCTACGGTCAGCGCGCTCGACGTCTGCCCAGATACCTATCTTTGCGAAGATTTCCTTGATTTCTTTGGTCTTCTGGACTCCTTCTAATGCGTCGTCGAGTACTATGGGGAGCTGAGTGA
>MEZF01000023.1:0-3486 GCA_001774245.1 Candidatus Bathyarchaeota archaeon RBG_13_52_12 | reverse complement strand
TCTCCTTATTGGCTGTCGCGGCTATGCCAGACCTGATAGCGAGGCGTCGTTCCTTCTTATTAATTCTCTTTATTGTGACCTTTTCGGACTTTGGTGGTGTGGAAAGGTGACCGCCTACTGCCTGGACGGCGAAGTCTGCCTTTCCACTCTGTTTGAGGCGAGGGAGCCTTGCCTGAGCGTGGCCGGTGCCTCTACTGAGTGCGGTGTTCCGCTTTCCAGCCATTGGATCTCTACCTTGGGGCTGAAAATCATGGCTCTGTTGTGCGATAACTGCCCTCCGTATTACCTCTGGCTTAAGTGGGGTTTCGAAGACCTTTGGGAGATCAACCTCGTCGATCTTTTCATTTAGGAGATTTACGACGGGTATCTTCATTACTGGCTCTTCTCCTTACCCCACTCGGTATTGATGTATGTTACCTGAGGAGCTACTTTAGGATAGATTGTCCCCCTTATAGCCTTCCTCATTCGGATGAGTCTCTTGGGTGTACCCTGGACGCTGCCCTTGATAACGATGTAGTCACTCTTAACTAGTCCATATCTGTTGAAGCCCCCTGTCGGGGAGACTCGAGCGCCGTCGCTTCCGAGTAGCAGTATACGTTTATTGAAGTCAACGCGGTGGTGAGAGCCCATTTGACCTGCGCGCGCTACATGTGGGTGGATCGTTCTTGGTGAGACGGGAGCGATCGATGCTACACCCCTTATGGTCTTTCTGGACTTGTTCTGCTGGATACGGATGCCGAACCTCTTGACAGGTCCTTGAAAGCCCTTTCCCTTCGTGACCCCGGCAAGATCAATTGATTCGCCTGGCTTAAACACCTGAGATGCGGATATTGTTTTCCCAAGTAGACCCTTGGCGTATTCGATCTGTTGATCTATGTTGCCGCCTCCAACCTTGATCTCTATGAGGTCGGAGACATTCTTCTCAAGAGAGGCGAGTTTAGGCTGGGTTGCGGCGAGTATTCTTATCTCCTTGGCCTTGTCTTTGACGGAGACTAGTTTCTCCATCTCCTTTGAGGCATCTGGAGTCTTTTTGAACTTACCCGCTTTGATTAGGTCCTTCGGGGGTTGCGCCATCCATGCCTCGGTGATTACCTTGTAGCCGTCATAGGTCTCCTTGTAGGACCGGACGGCGCAGATCAGAATAGGAGGCGCCTCGATGACGGTCGCGGCAATCTTTACCTCTTGTCCGAACTCGGGGACCTTCGCCCTATCCTCTACCTGGTAGAGGTGGGTCATCCCCGCCTTGTACCCTGCGAAGCCTAGGAGCTGGGGCCCCTCTGTAACCTCCGGCCATTGCTGGATTCGTCCGTTGAAGTGGCTGGCCCTGCGTCTAGGATAGAATGACTTTGATCCTTTTCTAGGTGAACGTGGCCTAGGCATCGTAGCCTCTCCTTATTTTTATTAGCTGTAGTGAATCAGCGAGTCTCACATTTAAATGATTCGTATATCGGCGGATAATCGATTATTCTGCCCGTTTTCGTCTCTTTAGGCTCGATTCTGTCTCATTTGGAGACTTTTTGTTTCTCACAGCCTCGGTAGGGAAGGAGCAGAGGTCGCTGATCGGACATATACCACATCTGGGTTTGATGGCCCTGCAGACGTCCCTTCCGAACTGGATGAGTTTTATGTGAGCATCCATATAGTTCTCCGGGGCGGTCCCGCCTTCGATTGTCAGACGGATCGTGTCGTAGTCTGCGTTGCTTGGGACGAGGCCTAGCCTCTTGGATATCCTTGCGATGTGCCTATCTACCGGGAGGACAAGTTTACCGGCGTTAAATAGGAGTACCACATCGGCGGTCTTCTTACCTACGCCTGGTAGTTTCATGAGCTCCTCGCGTGCCTCAGGATAGGGTTTGGATAATACCTGTGTTAGGTCACCATCGTAGAGGGCAAGAACCTTTTTGGTGACTTCTTTGATGATTGTACTTCTCTGGTTATACATACCAGCCGGATGGATTGCATCGGCGATATCCGTGAAAGACGCCGCTGATATTGTATTCGGCGTCACGCTTATCGCTTCCTCAAGGCGCCTGTAAGCCTTATCCTCATTCCGCCAGTTAGTGTTTTGGCTTAGTATTGTCCTGATTAACGCCTTGAATGGGTCTTCCCTGTTTGGGGTCCATCGGCGAGGGTAGATAGATAAAATCCTGTCTAGTGCCTCGTTAGGTTTCTTCCTCGCTTTCATCTTCTGGGTCAGGGTCTCCAGTGATCTTCTCCGGATCTTCAACTACTAAAGTGGGAGGAATTGGTTCAGCAGGTGTGGGGGGTTTGTTCTTTAGTTCTTGAAGTTTCCACGCGATTAGGTCGAGGAGTTCTTTTAGGTTTGTTCGCTGGTTGGCGGAGACGGTTGTCCATGGTATGTCGTAGTGGGTTAGGCTTAGTTGCTCCTCGATTATTGCCTCCGCGTCGGGTGGTGCCTTATCGATTTTGTTGAAAACAAACATGACACGGTCTATGGAGACGCCTATGTCGCGGAGTAGACTGATGCCCTCGCCGAGCTTGAGCTTGAGGGTGAGTGGCGGGTCCGTGATCTCAAAGAGGAGGATTACTATGTCGGCGCTCCTAATATCTTCGAAGTTGATTTGGAAGCTCTTTATGAGGCGATGGTCTAGGTCGAGGACGAAGCCGATTGTATCTATGAAGAGGACTGTAGTTTCGGAGTCGATGTATCTCTTCTGGTACTTACTGCTCAGTGTTGTAAAAGGTATGTTGCTGACAGGTTTACGCTCACCAGTGAGGGCGTTAAAAAGGCTGGTTTTGCCGGCGTTATAGAATCCTGCTATGCATATCGTGGGATAGCCGAGCTTATGGCGATTGACTATCTGGCGCTTCTTCTCCACCATTAACCCATTTATCTCTTCCCTGATATCTGCCTGGCGTCGCGATATCTCCCTCAGCTGTCCGCGGAAACCATACTCCCCTCCACTGTGAAAGAAGGGGCGGTCGTGGGTGAAGTGAATATTCGCGGCTAACTTGTAGAACGGAGCTAATTTATCTAGCTTAGCTGACTCTATCTGAAGTTTACTCAAGTTGTCAGATGCCATCTGGTCGAATATCTCGAGGGTGAGTTCGTATCGGTCTATTACGTCGCAGCCGGTGCCTTGGATCAGGTTTAACTTCTGACTGCTCTTGAGGAGGTTGTAGAAGACGACCAACTGGACGTCGCGCTTCTTTGCAAGTTTATTTATTTCGCCTACTTTTCCCTTGCCTATACAATAGCGCTCGAAGGGGCGGAACCTCGTCTGGACGACCTCTCCAACTACATCTATGCCGAGTGCTTGTATGAGTGCTTTAAGTTCGTCTAGTCTTACACGGTATACTTTATGGTCATGAATGTTTGTTTTCAGCATACAGATTATGGCGCGGCCTTTCATGGCCTCCCTTGGACGGATTTCTTCTGGCATCGATGTGTAGTGGTGTTGTTATCTGTCTCTTAAAAAGCATCCATTGACCGTTGTCGCGAATGTATTGCTTTATTTAATTTGG
>MEZF01000022.1:6693-6808 GCA_001774245.1 Candidatus Bathyarchaeota archaeon RBG_13_52_12 | reverse complement strand
CACCGAAAGGTTTGGTTTCTGCATGGTTTGGTGGTACAAAAGAACGAAATCCGGATGTATGTATTTGGATGAGCCGTTTTGAAAATAATAAATGGACGGAACCATATAAGGTTGC
>MEZF01000022.1:5674-6687 GCA_001774245.1 Candidatus Bathyarchaeota archaeon RBG_13_52_12 | reverse complement strand
TGTTGTAAATGATACCCTGCGTTATGCATGTTGGAACCCTGTCCTTTATCAAATACCAGGTGGTGACCTTATGTTGTTTTATAAAACCGGACCAAAAGTATCGGAATGGAAAGGTTGGATGAAAACATCGAAGGATGCTGGAATTACATGGTCAGAAGCCCAGGCATTACCTGAAGGTTATATTGGCCCGGTGAAGAATAAACCCGTTTTGCTCCCGAACGGTGAGCTTTTATGCGCATCGAGTACAGAAGGTGATGGCTGGAAAGTGCATTTTGAAATTACTCCGGATTTTGGTAAAACCTGGAAGAAAATTGGCCCTATAAACGATGGTAAAGCTATAAATGCTATACAACCAAGTGTTTTATTCCATAAAAATGGGAATTTACAGGTATTATGTCGTACCAAAAATCGTGCAATTGCTGAATCGTGGTCGAAAGATAATGGTAGAACATGGTCACAAATGATGCTATCTTCCTTGCCTAATAACAACTCAGGAACTGATGCTGTAACTTTAATGGATGGTTTGCAATTACTTGTTTATAACCATGTATTACCTCCCGATGGTCAGTTTAAAGGAGCCCGTACACCGCTTAACGTAGCACTTTCAAAGGATGGTAAAACCTGGTATGCATCTTTGATTCTTGAAGATTCTCCCGTTAGTCAGTATTCCTATCCTTCTGTTATCCAAACCAAAGATGGAATGGTACATATTGTTTATACATGGCGTCGTGAGCGGATTAAGCATGTAGTTCTAAATCCATTAAAACTGCAATTTACCCCGATTGAAAATGGTGTTTGGCCAAAAGATGCATCTCCCATTTTACAAAAACCTTTTGCAGAGCAACGATACAAAATAGGCCTTATTGACTTAATGCTGCTAAAGCGTCAAAAACTTGGAGCTATATCCTTAACAGGTGAAATAGGTGCCGATGGAGTAGAAATTGACATGGGAGGACTAGGAAAACGCGAAACATTTGATAATACATTGGCAGATGAAACTGTTCGCAAACAAT
>MEZF01000022.1:0-5558 GCA_001774245.1 Candidatus Bathyarchaeota archaeon RBG_13_52_12 | reverse complement strand
AGAACATGGGGACATCAAACTGGGTTGGGCTGTGGTGGGTGGCCTCAAGGCTGACCTGAAATCCTGCGGGGGGATTTTTTAGCATGGCTAGGTATACGTTTCTCAGCGCATTGGGAGGGACCATCTGTAGTTCGCGGTTCCTCCCACCGTAGATGGCCTTCCCGTAATTACCGGTTGCGTGGGCGGTGAGGCTGGGTTGCCCGCTCCTCGCCCAGTGGCGGCTCGCCACGACGAAGTATTCCACCCCAAGCTCCTTTGCTAAGGCGTCATAGTCGCATGGGTAGGGGTTGGGCTCGGTGGGGGTCTTGTATTCCTCCTCAGGGACTATGAAGCGAGGTACTGTTACAAGGCAGACGTCGCCTCTTTCATAGACGCCATCACCTGCTTTGATGAAGCCGCGCTCCATGAATATTTCGAGCATGTTGGCTGCAGCTGGGTCGACCGTCGACAGGGTTATTCCAACTTTTCCCATAGCCTGCACCGTATGCTTAGGATGGGGTCGTCCAGTTGTTAAATCTACCCAGCTGTGGATTAGCAGGGGAGTGAATCCACACTCGTTTTACCTCTAGGGGAGAGGGATGGTTCCAGCTACTCGTAGCCTGCCCCCGTCGAGGTAGTTAAGGACAGCCCTCGCCTCCGGGGGGTGAATGATAGGCTTCTCAAGTTTGAGGGTCATCGTAGGCCTCTTATCGCCATTATCTTCGATGTGAATCACCTTGGCGAGGTTTAACTGCAGCCAGTGACCGAGGTGGATGGTGGAGCCCTCGTGAAGCTGCGACTGGAAGTAGGGTATAATCTCAGCCTGAGCCTTTATGGTCGTCGTCTGCATCGGTGTCGCAGACGTGAGGACGGTTCCCCTGTCTAGGTCCGACGCCTCGACCCCCTTTAGGGCGACGCCTACATGGTCGCCAACATCGGCTGTCTCGAAGTCCTCGTCGTGTTTCTGGATGCTACGTATCTCTGCGACTTTGTCCCCGGGGAGGACGCGAAGCTGGTCGTGGATCCTTATCATGCCGGATTTGATTGTGGCGAGGGCGACAGTGCCTATGCCCTTAACATTGAAGGCGGCGTCGATGCAAAGCGTACCAGGTCCGGTCTGCGGCGTCCGTGGACTCTCGGCGATAGCTATGAGCTTGTCCCTCAGACTGATGGGGCCGTCCTCCATGACGTCGTAGCCCTGGAGTACGGTTCCCCGGGTGAATATCTGGAGCTGGTCCTCAGTTATGTAGTTCCTGAGGACGATGGTGCCTCTCTTTACGCCGCAGGCGTTTATCATTAGAAGGCTCTCTCCGAAGTACTGGTCAAGCTTCTCCGCTACCAATACTGTGTATTCGCCGAACGCCGCGGAGCAGTATAGGCTCTGGACCTTCTCCGGGTATCTGCTCGGCTCAACCATCGTTATTACGGTCTCACCCTTCTTCAGGTCGTAGAACGTGATGTCGGTTTCGGTGCTCTTCTTTCCGAGCTTCTTCGAGTATTCGGGTGAGCCTATGACAGAGGCGTTGAGACTAGGCATAGGGGCTGAGGAGATGCGAGGCGGGATATATGGGTTGAGGATTGGCTAGGTTTAAATCGCCTTCACCATGGGTATCTTCTGATAACATTGGGAAGGATCGATAAGGGCCAGAAGTGCACCGTAATGGGGTGCGGGAAGGACGCCGTTCGCTCCGTGAACGTGGCTAAGGCGAAGGCCGCGGGCTTGGACGTCGCGGGAAAGTCAGCCTACGTCTGTGAGGAGCACTATAAGCAGTTCAAGAAGGGAAACAAGAAAAGCGATCAGATCGAGAAGTGGCGACACGGTATCTAGTTGCTGAACTTGGGGCGCGCCTGCAGATACTTTGGCAGCGGTAGTGTTCTCCACGGCTTGTCTCCGACGATGTCCTTTATCTCCGAGGCGAGGTCATCCGTGGAATATTCCACCAACTTACCGGTCTCCCTGATTCGTACGGGTAGTTTCTCTTTCCCCGCTTCCTTCTCGCCTATTACGATTGTGTAGGGGATCCACTCCTTCTCAGAGTCTCTGATCTTCTTACCCACGGTCTCTTCGCGGTTGTCGACGTCGACGCGGATCTTGGCGGATTCGATCTTAGCTACGGCCTTGTTCGCTGCTTCAAGGTAGTCCTGGCTGACGGGGATGACTCGCACCTGGGTGGGGGCGAGCCAGAGAGGTAGGCTTGGGCGCTTCCCTGCCTTCATGTCGAAGGCTGCTTTCTCCAGCAGGGCGTAGATGTCGCGCTCAATTGCCCCAGATGGGCTGCAGTGAAGGATGAGTGGATGTTTGGTGGTGCCGTCCTCCTCCATGAATTTGATGTCGTAACGCTCTCCGTTCTCCACGTCTATCTGGTCTGTGCTGAGGGCGGACGCCTTGTCGAGGTTATCAACGAAGTTTCTATCCCACTTTAGTATGAAGTAGAATATGCGTTCCTTCCACATCTCGACGAGGACTGGCTTGCCATGGGTCTTGACGAGGTTGACGACGAAGCTCTTGTTGTTTTCCCAGAACTCCTCGGTAAGGCGGACGCCGAGCTCGTAGTCACTGTTGTGGATGCCGATCCCCTCGAGGATATCGGCGCTCATTTTGAAGCGGATCATGAACTCCTCTTTGGCCTGGTCAAGGTCCCTGCACATGGCGTGGACATCGGGCATAGTGAAGCTGCGTAGCCTACGGAGACCGGTGAGCTCACCTTTTTGCTCCCTACGAAAGCTGTAGCGGGTGAGCTCATAGATCTTGAGTGGGAGGTTCTTGTAGCTGATGGTAGCGTCGTGGGCCATGAGGAACTGGCCAAAGCATGCCGCGAAGCGGAGGAAGTACCTGTCGTTGTCGCTCTCAATTGTGTACTGGCGGGCGGGGAAGCGGTTAAGATAGTTGCTGAGGGTCGGGTGCTCGAGGTTGTACATGATGGGGGTCTCGACCTCCATGCCGCCGTACTGGGCGACTTGGCTTGAGACATAATCCTCCAGTAGCGCCTTGATCATCCTGCCTTTCGGGTAGAAACGCATGTTCCCCGGATCACTGGCTGGCTCATAGTCGACCAGTTCAAGCGCCTTCATCATTGTGACGTGGGGCGGCTCCTGGTGGACCGTCCTGTCCTTATCGACCTCGTAGCCCGCGAACTTGCGAAGGTTGTCGCGGCCCTTGAAGTTGAACTCGTCTATCTTGTGGAGTTCGCCCTCGGTGTCGAGGATGTACCACTGGGATCTTAGCTTCTCCTCAGCCTTGAGTGCAGCGGAGACTATCTCTTCCTTCTTATTTTCAGCCATTGTTTCTGCCTTCCTTATTGAACGCGTGACGCCCTCTATCCCCTCGTGGTGGTCGTTGCCTGAGAACTGCGGGGGAGCGACTGGGTGAGCTTCGGGCCTTTCGGCCTAGGCTGTTTGGCGGGCGTTCACCGCGCTCTCCTCTGACATTCAACGACGAGAGGAGAGTTTTTAACCTTTATGTACTTTGGGGGCGCGTAAGCAGCTATTTTCGGTCGTCGCGCACGCAATCTCGCGCAACTTGTACCCTTTTTTGCACTTGTAGTCTGTAAGAGGCTGGGACTCGAGTTGATGAAGGACGGCTACTTGTTGCGGAGGGAGGCTTCGTTTACTATGTATGTGCCACTCGTGTTCTCCCAGATGACTTCAGCCTTCTTTATTTCGAGTCTCTTCTTGAACCAGGGGGCATCAACAACGAGGCTCTCGTACTCACCGCCCTCCCCGCAGACGTTGACGCCGTAGCGCTCACCGAGTATCTTCAACTCGGCTGCAGCCTTCATATCTATCCTCCTGCCAAGCCATTGCTGGTCGAGCCCTCGGGCTGCGACGTGCGTCACTATGATCTCCATACCAGACTTTATCTCGGTTTCTAGGAGTTCTTGTGGGTCTTTACCCCAAAGGGGGGATAGGTGGGTTATCCCAAGTTCACCGCAGATGACGTTTACCCGGTCCCTCTGATAATTGGAGGCAATCGCGCCCGTTATGACTCCATTTACGTTGAGTAGCTCGATGAGGCGCCTCAGTTCATCGACCTCCTTATCCTTCTCCCCGCTGCTAGGGGCGGAGGCGAGGGGCTTACCCTGAGCCTCAGCGAGGAGCGGCGTTAGGTGGATATTTACACCGTGGAACATGTAGCTGTCCCCCCGGGCGGGCCGCATACAGGCGAATATGGGTACCTCGTGTCCACCCTTCTCCTCGAGGTGGGCCGCGTAGGTGCTGTCCTTCCCACCCGAGAAGAGGGCGGCGAGTTTCATGATTTCACACGTCGTACGGCAGTTTATTAGATGTGCGTGGGCACAGGCTGGATATTAACGGATGGAAAAGGGGGAGCAATAGTCACCGGTATCTTCGAGGTTTTAATATACTTCTTTCTTGTTCAAGTCGTACTTTTGGTACTCCTTGTTGTCGATGACAACCTTAAGGTGCTGGACAACCTCCCAGACCTCCTGATAGGTGGTGTAGAGAGGGATGGGGCTGAGGCGTATCGTCCTGGGCGGGCGGAAGTCTGGCAGGACTCCGCGTGCCGTCAGCGCCTCACTTATCCTGCGGGCTTCATCGTGCTCGACAGCGACATGGCCACCTCGTCTCTCTGGTTCACGAGGGTTACCGACACGGTAGTTGTAGGGGTTCTTGGTGAGCAGCTCGTCGATGAGGTACATCATGTAACCGGTGGCCTTGAGGCTCTTCTCCCGTATCCTGTCGAGGCCAGCGTCTACGATCATTTTGCTGCTCGCGAAGACGGGGGAGACTCCGAAGCCTATGCTGAGGTTGCTGCCTAGGTGCCAAGAGGCAGCGTTGCCAGTGGGGGTCCACTCCGCCTTGAAGTCGAACCTGTTACTAGGGCTGTTCCCCCACCACGTCGGTAGGCCAGGGGTCTCTTTGAAGTGTTTTCGGTGAATATAGAGGCCCGCGATGGCTCCGGTGCTACCATTCATGTACTTGTAGTTGCACCAGAGGGCGTAGTCAACCCCCCACTCGTGGAGCTTGTGGGGGATGACGCCGACGCTGTGGCAGCAGTCGTAGCCAATGATTACACCGTGGTCGTGAGCCGCTTTTGTTAGGCGTTTTATATCGAGAAGTTGGCCGCTGACGAAGTAGACGCTTGGGAGGTGGCAGACGCTGACCTCGTCGCTCATGGCGGCGATTATGTCCTCCTCCGAGATTGTCCTGCCGTCCCTGCTCTTGACGATGATTAGGTCCTTCTCGGGGTCCCTGCCCTTGAGACGTATCTGCCCCGCGAGGGCGTAGATGTCGCTGCTGAAGTTGAGTTCGTCCCCGATTATCTTGGTCCTCTTGCCCTTGGGCTTGTAGAAGGTGGAGACGAGGGCGTGTAGGTTGACGGAGGCGCCGCCGGTGACGATTACCTCCTCGGTCTCAGCGCCGACGAGCTTAGCCTGATACTCGGCGGCTTTCTTGTCTACACCACTTCGGCGCGTTGTGAGGTTCTTCCACCTTTCGAACTCCGCTTTCATCTCCTCTTCGACGTTCTTCGAGGCGAGGCCGAGGCTATTCCCATCCATGTAGATTATGGGTTTTACCGACTTGGTTATCCCATTCACGTCGAGGGTCTCCCACTCGGG
>MEZF01000021.1:6882-8689 GCA_001774245.1 Candidatus Bathyarchaeota archaeon RBG_13_52_12 | reverse complement strand
CGATGAGCTCCGCGTCCCCCTGAACCTCGATCCACCTCATCTTGTTGGCTGAGTCAACGGCGAAGACGGAGATGCGTGGGTCCCTCCTCATGTTCCTCTCCTTCTGGTAGCCTATACCAGTGTTCAGAAGAACGTTTACACCGTCGAAGCTGCACCAGACGATTGTGCTCTGCGGGTAGCCCTCCGGGGAGAGTGTCGTGAGGACGACGTCGACTTTACTCCGTAGCAGATCGGCGTGGCTCTCGGGTATCTTGGCGGCCATTGGATCAGACAAGGTGAAGGGTAAGTAGATATAACGGCTCGGGTCAAACCCCGTGAGCGTCTTAACAATCGAGCGCGCGATACGTTTGTCAGCTCTTCCTGTAGCTCACGGGCAGTTTGGGACGCTCATCTACGGTGAGCTGGAAGACGTCAGGTCTAGCATAGTGTCCGACGACGTCGAAGTCGAGCTTGGACCGAACAACTTCGCCTAGATCCAGGTCTGCGTAGAGTATTCCCTCCCTGTCCCATAGGGGACCTGCCAGCACCTCGGAGGATGGTGAGATGATGGCGCTTCCTCCTCGACACATGACCTCTGGTTGACTCTGCAGCTCCGCGAAGCTAGGCAGGTCCTTCGGATACATCGCCTTCGTCACATATTGGTTACAGCTGAGCACGAAGCACCTTCCCTCTAGCGCGATGTGTCTCATTGTAGCCTGCCAACTTTCCCGTGCATCCGCTGTTGGGGCGAGGTAGATCTCCACACCCTTACCATACATCGCAACCCTGGCTAGAGGCATGTAGTTCTCCCAGCAGATCAGACCACCAATCTTTCCATGCGGGGTATCGATGACAGTTAACGTGCTTCCATCCCCCTCCCCCCAGATGAGACGCTCAGCCGCGGTAGGCTTGAGCTTACGGTGCTTCCCCAGCAGCGTCCCGTCTGGTCCAAAGTAGAGCAGTGTGCAGTAGAGGGTTCCGCCGCTAAAATCGCCGTCCCTCTCCATAACTCCTATCGCGACGTACGCATCTGCCTCCTGCGCTGCTTTACCGATGGCATCGCATACAGGGCCAGGAACATCCACTGAGTTATCCCAGTACCTCTTCCAAGTCTTTCGCCCCTCTGGCGTTCTGCTTCCCACAACCATCCCGAAGGATAATCCTCTCGGGTAGACGGGTATAAACGCCTCCGGGAACAGGATCAGCTTTGCACCCTGAGCGGAAGCCGATCCTATCAATTCATGCGTCTTGGCGACTGTTGCATCACGATTAAATAGGATCGGCGAGGCCTGTACGACGGCCACTTTTACACTACGCACCTGCTTATCACCGGTTAAAAGCACACTGCATAGCGAATAAAAGAGGATCTGACATACGAGGAAGAAAAATGAAAGCGCGCGCTTAGCGGGTAAGATTAGAACTTGCGTGATCTACCCCTGTGCGCTTGTCTTGGCGCAAAGGCTACACACGCTTCTCTCCCTTGATCTAGAACCTTGTGCTCCCTCGCACAGTAGAAGGTGTTTCGGGAATACTTCCTACAGTCAATACACTTCTTAGCCTCGCCGCCTCGATTCTCCGACGATGCTCTTCTAGCTGACCGGGGCCTCCTTCTAATACTCATCTATATCCTCAACGACTACGCCTCATTTAAGGAAGCGGAAAAAGGCCGATGTTTACCACTGATCAGTTCGCCCTGGATAAGTCTGCCCCCATCAAGTAAGCCCTCTCTGCGCCGGTGACTCTGACCCTTATCCACTCCCCGAGGCGGGCCTCCGTCACCACGGCGACCGCCTTATACGAGCGTGTCCTGCCCATCTTCGCGCCACTG
>MEZF01000021.1:6030-6870 GCA_001774245.1 Candidatus Bathyarchaeota archaeon RBG_13_52_12 | reverse complement strand
TCCAGTAACACGTCTCCCTCCCAACCCAGCCACGCCCTGTTCGCCTCCCGGCCCACTCTCGTCCACAACTCATCAAGCCTCCTCGACCTATCCTTCGTCACCCTCCCATTGAGCTGTCCGTCAAGTCCGGCTGCCTCAGTCTCCGGCCTTGGCCAGAACCTACTCATGTTTAAAGCATCAGGGTGTAGCCACTCTACAAGCCTGAGGCTCTCCTCAAACTGGGCCTCAGACTCGCCTGGGAAACCACAGATTATGTCGGTCGAGATTCCCACGTCTGGGATCCTCTTCCTGAAGCGGGTGACGAGTTCTCTAAACTCCTCAATCACGTATCTTCTACGCATCCTCATGAGGACCTCGTCACTCCCAGCCTGAACAGGGGCGTGGATGAAGCGGAATATCTTCTCTCCCCTGAAAGCCTCAATCAGGTCATCAGCGATGGGAAGCGCCGAGTTGGGGGTCATCATCCCGACGCGCACCATGAACCTCCCCTTTACCGCGCCAAGCATCTCAAGAAGCTCAGGGAGCCTCACTCCACGATACTCGTAGGCCGCGGTGTCCTCCGCTGTCACCCAGATCTCTCCGCAGCCAGAGGCGACAGCGGCTTCAGCGTCCATGATGATCTCTTCGTGCGGAAACGAGTGGAGGCGTCCACGCGCCACCTTTACAATGCAGTAGCTGCAGCTGCCCAGACAACCCGAGGCTATCGGCGCGATGTGGACAACTCCGCTCCTTCTAACCCTCGGCAGACAGGTCCTATTCGGCGCGGCTCCATCGAGACAGACGACTCTCCCGCCCGCCGCTGCCTCCTCCACGGCCTCCGGGATCCTCGCGACATCGTCT
>MEZF01000021.1:0-5711 GCA_001774245.1 Candidatus Bathyarchaeota archaeon RBG_13_52_12 | reverse complement strand
GGGATGCGCAAGAACCGCCGTCGCCCCTTGAGCGTGAACCCTCTCAACAGTCTCCACTATGGATAGTCCACTCGGCACGACCTCTACAGGGTCAAAGCAGAGGACATGAGCGCCCTTCGCTGACACCTCCAGCCCTGGAATCACCACGAGTCCGCCCGATTCGACCCTTCCTAATCCCTCGATGGAGTCATGATCACATACGGCGTAGCCGTCAAGTTTCAGGTCTCGGCATCGCCCATTTATATCATCGAAGCCACTCACCGAGTCCCTGCTATACCGGGTATGGACATGCAGATCTATCCTCAGACTCAGCCGGTCCATGCCCTAGATTCACCCAGTTGAAATAGAGTTAAAACAACAATAAACGTTTTCGAGAAAGTATGGTGAAGCGAATCTGGTTCGCGGCTTTCCCTCATTTATCTGGGGAGAAGGAAGCCCAGATGACAACTATGAGTAGTGTCAGAAGAGTGCCGCCCAGCCCAGAGAGGAACCACTCAGCCGTGAAGAGGTCTGGAAACATCTTAATTAGGATTGGGAGGAGCTGTTTATAAGCCCAGTTCGCTAGGATCCCGCCCACGAAACCGAGCACGGCAAAAACCGCAAAAACGGTCCATCTACCCGCCATTCATTTCAACCTTGCTGAAGGATGAGCACAGTTTATATATTAAGGGTACTGTAAGGCGAAAATATTTGTTTTATTAAAAAACGGTTTACCAACCATCATATCTTGAATCAAATATGCAATAGTTAATCTCACCATCCGCAAAAGTCGTTACAGAAGTATGACAAATCCATCTTTAACGTCATCACGATACTACGCATTTATTAACATTGGTGAGGCAACAGTCTCATGATTTTTGCCCCCCGAATTATCTTCGAGCGTAATCCGAATTGAGCTTCGCTAATCGATGGGAAAAGAACAACGATCCTTCCTTCTCCGCGAAGGTTAAGGACGCTGTCAGGCCACCGGGCCCCCTCAAGCCCCGCCTCGACGCGGCCACCAAGCGGATCGAGATGCAGATCCAGCGCCTCGACCAAGCAAGCAACCGCTTCCAAGAGCGCGACAAGACGATCTTCAACAGGATCGTCGACGCATACGCCAAACACGACACAGCACGCGCAAACGTCTTCGCAAACGAGCTCGCCGAGATCCGCAAGATGGAGAAGATGATCTTCCATGCCAAGCTCGCACTTGAACAGATTACACTGCGCCTCAAGACCGTAACGGAGCTAGGTGACGTCGCCGTCACACTCCTGCCAGTCGTTGGTGTAATCGGTGACATCAAGTCAGGCATGGCAGCGATCAGCCCGCAAGCCGAGAAGGAGCTGGGTGAGATCGGTAACCTCCTCAGCGGGATCGTCGTTGACGCAGGCGCGGTGACTGGGATGACCATCAACTTCGAGTCGGTGAACGAGGACTCGGCCAAGATATTGGACGAGGCCCAGACAATCGCCGAGTCGAGGATGAAGGACACGTTCCCAGAACTCCCCGGCAGCCAGAGTAAAGTCAGCTCAGGTCTAAGCGACAGAGTGTAAGAGGGATCCAACCTTTGAATACACACCCCTCCCCCTCTTTTTTAAGCGCCCCACCAGCGGGGGCTCCTGGCTTGGACGCATCCAAGCCCAGTTTTAACCTCGTTAGTTAAGGAGATAGCATAAATGGGTATACTGAACCGCCAGCAGAGTATCCTTCCGACCCCCGAGTCGATAAACGAGCTGAAGCGACAGAGCATTAGGCTCGAGCAAGTCAACTCTAGGTTGAGGGATAGGGACCGCGTCTTATTCGATATGGTTGGCAAAGCGGTTCAGAAGAAAGACACTGCACGCGCACAGATCTACGCGAACGAGCTCAGCCGGATTCGCCACGTCAAGCAAGTTATCGCTCAGAGCCAACTCGCCATTGACTGCATTACAATCAGGCTTGAGAACTTCTTAGATCTCTACCAGGTAGTCCAGGAGATGAAGCCCATCTCCGAGGTCGTCAAGGAAGTCTCTGTGGACGTACAAAAAGTCATGCCGCAGTTCGCCTCGGGGCTCGAGCAACTCAACCAGGTCGCGAACGAGACTTTAATGCAGACAACGATCGACTTCCGTCAGCCCGCCCTCGATGAGATGTTCAGTGTCAAGTGCCAGGAGAGCGCAGAAATCCTGAGAGAGGTCTCCAACATGGTTGAGAACAGTTTACACGAGAGCTTCCCTGAGCCTCCAGCCGCGGTCGCCTCGAAAATTGTTGAGAGGCAAGCTGAGGCCGTAGCATATGATTACGAGCCCACCTTCGTGCCGATACGCAGGGCGTCCTCTACGGAGACTGCTGACTGGAATATGTTATCTGATGACGTCGTGAAGATGCTCGACCAGATCAACGCGAAAGGCCGCGTCAAAATGGGGGAGATTATCGCATGAGCGTAGCTATGATGCTAGAGAACGAGGCGATGAAGTACGCCGGTGAGGCTGTCAAGTACGACAAAATGGGTGACAAAGACAAGGCCGCAGACAGCTATAAAAAGGCCGTCGAACAACTCACGCGTCTCATCAAGCTGTACCCGGACTACACATTCAACAGGTTCTACGTGGAGAAGGTAACTACCTATCAGGAGAGGATAAGACTCCTCAAGTCCGAGGACGGTGAGGAAACCGGGATCGAAAAATTCACGAGCTTCGAGACAAAGCAAACAGGGGCACAAGAATCAGCCGAGGAAGACGGTGAGGTGCCTAGCGAGAAGCCAAACGTCACCTGGGGCGAGGTAGCTGGCCTTGAAGATGCCAAAATAGCGATCAAGGAGGTCATCGTCTACCCGGTAAAGCGCCCGGACCTCTTCCCGCTTGGGTGGTCCCGTGGGCTACTACTCTTCGGCCCCCCAGGCTGCGGCAAGACGCTTATCGCCGCTGCAGTCGCCAACGAGATCGAGGCTCAGTTCATCCAGATCGACCCCGCCAACATAATGTCGAAGTGGCTGGGCGCCGCTGAGCAGAACGTCGCTAAGATATTCGGAGGAGCGCGCAAAACCGCCAAAGCGGGTAAGCCAGTCATAATCTTCATAGACGAGGTAGACAGCATCCTCGGCGTACACACGAACGAAGTCGGTGGTGAGGTCCGCATGAGGAATCAGTTCCTCAAGGAGATGGACGGCCTCCAGGACAAGGGAAAGAACTACCACCTATACGTTGTCGCGGCGACGAACAAGCCTTGGGACTTGGATTGGGCTTTCATTCGCCGCTTCCAGAAGAGGATTATGGTGCCTCTCCCAGACTACGCTACCCGCCTCCAGATGTTCGAGATCAACAGTTCCCAGCTTGAACTCACCATCGATGTTGACCTCCACATACTCACACAGCTCACAGAGGGCTACACTGGCAGTGACATCAAGGACATATGCCAAGTCGTCCGACAAGAGGTCATAAGGGAACTCTTCGAGTCAGGGAAGGCCGAGGACTCTACATCTAAACCGAGGCCACTCTCCATGGCTGACTTCAAGCGCGCCATAAACAACCGGAAGCCGAGCGTCTCCAAGGAAATGATTAAAGAGTATGACAAGTGGTTCGACCAGTTCAAGGCACTTTAGGAGGATCAAAGATGCAATCTCCCAAGACTGATCACATAGTGCAGGCAGCGAAGGAACTCGGTGAAACATTCACCGAGACCGCGACTATGATCAATGGGATGAATGGGGCAGTTAAAGAAGTAAACCAGCTTTACGACCACGGACAAGGTGGAGCCGGGAATAGCATGATCTCCCTCGGTATTGCGCTGGTGGTGTTTCCCGAGCCCTTTATGGTCTCTGATGTTATTGGTGGAGGCATTATAGCAGCGGGCCTACTCTACAATAAAATCGTATCCCCGCCCCTCTACATCGACAACGTATTCGAAACGATAGAGGCTCAAGTGCAGACGATCCACTTGACAGGCGAAGACCTTAGCGAAAACTTCGTCCCCGTCGACTTCTCAACGATGCGCTTCGAGATCTAAGTTCTTCGCGGGGATAGCTCGCGGTACTCTTTAAGGAACTCGCCTCTGAGTTCCTCTTTCCTCTTAATGGGTAGGAAACTAGTATCGATGGAATCTAGGCTTATCCTCATCAACTCATCAACAGAGAAGCCGAGCTCCTTATGGAGCTGAAGATACTCGTTATTCATCTCTGTGTTGAACATTGGTGGGTCATCGCTGTTTACGCTCACCCTAATACCCTGCTTGATGAAGGCTCGTATCGGGTGTTCCTTCAATGAGTTGATGGCTGCGGTCCTGAGGTTGCTGACCGGGCAAGTCTCGATCCCTATTCCCCTGCTTCGGATCTCACGTAGTAGGGAGGGGTCCTTCATGGCCGTTACTCCGTGGCCTATCCTCTCGACATTGAGGGTCTTAACCGCACCCCAGACACTTTCGGGGCCCGCCGCCTCTCCGGCGTGGGCGACGAGGTGGAGTCCGAGATCTTTCGCCTTCTTATAGACCGCTTCATATGGCTCCGGTGGGAAACCGTTTTCGCTACCGCCGATGTCGATACCGACGATATTGTCCCCCTTCCTCTTTATCCAGTCGAGTTCAGTCATCGCCACCTTTGGGCCGTAGTTACGCACAAGGTCAATCCTAATCGTGCAGGTTATGCCGAATTTTCTCTTAGCTTTTCTGACGCCCTTGTTTATGGCATCTAGCATTTTCTCATAGTCGAGGCCCCTCCTGACGTGGTCGTTGGCTGAGAATATCGCCTCGACGTGTTTGACGTTGCAGCTTGCATCGGACTCTAGCATCTCGTAGGTGATCCTCTCGTAGTATTTCTCGTCGATTATGCAGTCGTTTACCGTGCTGTAGACTGATATGAAGTGGGGGAAGTCGCTGTACTGGAAGAAGCTCCGGATGTCTTCGATGCTTTTGAACTTTGTCTCGGCTCCGCTATCCTCGATGATGCTCAATAGGGTCTCTGGCTTAGTCGAGCCAACGATGTGGACGTGTTGTTCGAGCTTTGGTAGGCGCCTGATAATCTCCTCGGTGTCCATTACCGAGTGTTGGCGAGTCTCGATTAATTAGTCTTCTTGAGACCACCGTCGCGCGCAGATGGAAGAGAGCAGGGCCAGAGCGATCCAGCGTTTATTCTCCAAGGCGCCCAACTGGCCCGATTGAGACGCATGTCCACTTTTTTAGGGGTCGTCGCCGATGCTCAGGGTGAAAACCTTATCATAAATACCATGTACTATCATGATATGTCAAGTGATAAGCGAGCCGAGATAGGTGTCATCGGCGGGACAGGCGTCTACGATCCCGAGATGCTTGAGGATCGGAGAGACGTGAAAGTCTATACTCCATACGGGGCACCCTCCGACATGATCACCCTAGGCGTGATTAAGGGGAGGCGCATTGCCTTCCTCCCCCGTCACGGCGGTGGGCACATAATCCCTCCTCACATGATCAACTCGAGGGCAAACATATGGGCGCTTAAGGAGCTGGGTGTGAGACAGATAGTCGCCTCGAGCGCGGTAGGGAGCCTGCGTGAGGACTACAAGCCGGGCGACTTCGTGCTCACAGACCAGTTCATTGACAGGACGAAGAACAGACCCGACACTTTCTATGAAGGCGGCCAGCTCTGCCACATCAGCAGCGCCGACCCCATCTGTCCTACACTCCATGACTTTTTCTACAGACACTTTCTATGAAGGCGGCCAGCTCTGCCACATCAGCAGCGCCGACCCCATCTGTCCTACACTCCATGACTTTTTCTACA
>MEZF01000020.1:2342-5784 GCA_001774245.1 Candidatus Bathyarchaeota archaeon RBG_13_52_12 | reverse complement strand
GGGCTTTACTCTGCATTCAACCTGGGGAGGACCTTTCACGCTGAAGCTCGCTGAGGGCTACATCTGGTTAGAGAACAAGTGAAAACGTCTCTGACGCCTAGTTTACACCGAAGCTATGAGAGTGTGAGGCTGCCGGTGATGTCTCGGCGTCGGTGAAGATGTGGGCCCTCATGTCGGGTACAGTGGCTGTATCTTGTGGCTTTCATTTATTCTTTTCCTCTGTTCCGGGCGCCCATTCCTTCTTCTCAGGGTCCCATCGGAGGCCTCTCTTTGCCTCTCTGTCCTTTATCATCTTCTTTAGTGTCTCTGCCTCTTCTTCTATGTTCTCCACGTCGATGTCCGCTATCATGAGTTAGGGGGCGCTTAGGCGTGCCAGGGAGTTGGCCGCCTCGAGAGCAGTTGTGTGGAAGATGCTTTCCTGCTGGGAGGGTGGGGTGTGTTGGTTTTTTGTTCGTGTTGGTGGGTGGCTGGTTTTTGATATAATTGGTAGGCTTTTATAATGCGAGTCTTCTATTTTCTGCTTTAGTTTTCTGGGGTTGATTATGTGAGGGCTAATGTGGGATCACTTATACAGGAATTTGGTATAAAATCTACGTGGTTATTTGTGGATAGTGGTTCTTTTTTAGTTTATAGTTGTTATAGGTTTAGTAGCGTGTTTAGTTTTTTTCTGAGGTCGTTTCGCCTTGTGGCTGTAAGGGTAAGGCCGGTATTTTCTCTCCATAGATTGGCTATTACTCCTTTTCTGTTATCAATTATCAGTGACCTTATTCTTTCATTTATGATTGTTAGTTCGTTTTCCTGGCATATCTTTTTGAATCGGTTTAGGTCGATCTCGTCGAATGAGTCCAAGATTATCGCCGCTGAATCAAAGTGGTCTCTTGGTCTCTCTGTTAATAGTTTCATGATGAGCATGTCTTCTATTGGTGCGCATCTAGCCGGTACCTGTGTATCTCTATTCTCTTCAATTGATCCTTTAACCTGGATCTTTTTAGATAACTGGAAGATATCCCTTGGTAGAAGATATGTTTCACCCGTGCTCCAGTCTATCACCTTGTCTACTGATATATGCAACTCGATTGAATACTTACTGGTTACACTTTTTCTTCCAAGTACGCCGTATTCGGTTTTCTCGAGGCTATAACCTAGGGCTGAGAACATGCTATGGAGGGAGTTTAAATTTTCGCTGGTGGTTATGAAATCGAGGTCTTTTGTGAATCTCCAGCTTCTTGGCTCAGTGTAGGCTCTTACTGCGTTGCCTCCTATGAGTATTAGATCGATGTGGAATTTCTCGGCTTCATTGTTAATCTCTTGTAAGTGTAACAGGTTTGTCTTTTCCACTAAGCCTTCTTCGCTTACCATGTGTTTACACCAAGATCTGTCAATACTTTCCTGATTACGTCTCTGGGCAGTATGGATCGGAGACTCCATCTCTCACCCAGCTCAAGGTATCCCTCATATCTTTCCAGCGCTTTTCTGTGTTTACTGTATTCTTCATCTGTGATCAGTGATCTGTGGGTGGTTTTTTCTTTAAGCTCGCTATATCTGCTTAGTAGTACATTATCATTTGGGAAAAAGGTGGTGCTTCTTCCTTTTACCGTGTCTTTTATTACTGATATTACTTCCTCATTAACTATGTTCAGGTTTGATTCATAGTTTATTACATCCAGCAGGAATCCAAGTCTTCTCGTAGCGTTTGATTCGATAGCTAGGGGGACTACCCCTTTTTCCCCGAGCCAGTTTATATCTGAAGCGTTTTGGATAATCATTGCGGCTGCCTCAATAATACTGGTCTGTGTTTCCCTCAATAACAGCTCAATTAACAGGGGCTCTATTTTTTCTATGTAATATCCTAAGTCCGTTCTGTATCTGATATCCGTGATGTCGATTTCGGTGGGGACCAGTTTTATGTAATGTTTTACTGGTTTTGTTTCAAGGGCCTCGTTCAGGTACACTCTCGTGTTTTTATCTGTCAGGAAGGCTATCCATTTCCCTTCGTCGATGGGTCGTATTTTCAGCTCATATACTCCAGGTGGGTTTACGTAGTGATGATATTGATAGGCGGCGTAGCTACCCGTGACCGCGTATGGGATCTTATCTTCTATAAGAATCAGCTTATCCTTAATGGTAAGTTTATTAAACTCATCTTTTTCGATTAACGAATATAGCCCGATGACAAAACTCACGTCTTCAGGGGGTATTAATCTGTATTCTTTTACCCGGTAATCGAGTTCGTTCCTGGTTTTGTGCACAAAGCCCCTGTTTTCCAGCTGCCAGAGAGTTTTAACAGCCATACTTTCACTTATATTTAACAGCGAGATAGTGTCCTCTGATATAAAGGCCTCTTTGCCGAATCTGTCCCATAGCATTTTATATTTCTGTTTTAACCACTCTGGCAGCCTTTTAATCAAGTCTGATCTCCTTAAATTTACTGTTAGGTTAACAAGTTAAAATAGTTTACCATTTTTGGTAAACCATTTAAAATACTTTACCTAAATGGTTCTTCACTGCCAGCGTTCTGTCAGCGGGTCATGGTAGTGAAGTTTAGGTTTTGAGCTGCAAGCGATGAGAAGGCGAATAACGGATTAATGACCCTTGGGGTGGTAGCATTTGCATCGATATTCTTGCTCGTCACAGAGGTTTTACATTAGATAATATGGCTAGCTTTTATCTTGCGGGAAGGGTTAGGGAGCAATTGCTTGCCAATTTCCCTTTTAGGATTTGATCGGCTCGGTGTATCCGCAGTCTTTTTCCCAGTAGTTGCTGCACCCCCAGAACCTGCCGTCTTTCTCATGCTCTACGAGGTACCCGTCTCTGCAACGTGGGCATATTCGAGCCGTGTAACCGCAGTCTTCGCTGGAGCATCTGTACTGGCTGGTTTCGGTATCAGGGAGCAGGATCCCGTTTTTACATTCTGGGCATAGCTTTGGCCTGTAGAGGCAGGAGGGGTTGCTGCACGTGGCGGACTGCCGGCCGTTCTTGTTCTCCTTTATGATCAGGCCCGTCTTGCACTCCGGGCATCTGCCGATTATCGGTGAGTCCCCCATCATGGGGATGTCGGAGTTATCCGCCACCAGCTCGAGCACGAAGCGCGACACCCTGCTTCTATCGCAGAGAATGAAGGCCTGTTTCCTCGCTCTCGTCAGGGCCACGTAGAATACCCTTCTCTCCTCGGCGAAGGGGTAAGAATCGGTCTCGGATAGCACCAGGCGCAGGACGGGGTCATCCTCCACCTCGCATGGCACCCCGTACTTGTCCGATTTCACCCCCAGCAGTACGACATAGTCCGACTCGGTCCCCTTGGAGGAGTGGGCCGTCGAGTACCTCTGACTAATGTAGTGTGAAGGCTCGTCTAGACTCGGCTGGTTGAGGCCGCCTTTATGCGTTAGCTCGCCTGATAGCTCGGGGTAGAATTTTGCCGAGTACCTGCCGATGACCTGGACTT
>MEZF01000020.1:0-2330 GCA_001774245.1 Candidatus Bathyarchaeota archaeon RBG_13_52_12 | reverse complement strand
CTAGGGAGCCGATGTGGTTCAGGGTCTCCCTGTAAGCATCCTCGTGGAGATTGTACCAGACGAGGGTGACTCCGGGGTGGTCCGCCTTGTCCGCCTGCAGGCTTTTCCTGTACTGGCCCGGGTTCTTCTCAATGAACCTCGAGGTGACCGCGTTGATCTTGTCGTTGAACCTGTACGTCCTTGTTAGGTACATCAGCTCGTGTGGCGTGAAGTATGCCTCGTAGTTGACCATTAGGGACAGGTCGCTGCCCGCGAACCTGTAGATGGACTGCCAGTCGTCTCCCACGCAGAACAGCTGTGCGTCGTTGCCGTGCTCCAGGAGTGCCTTGAGCAGCCGGCACCTGCTCTGGGACATGTCCTGGAACTCGTCCACAAGGATGTACCTGAACCTGGGCTGGTACGCGCCGGCCCTGATCTGGTCGGTGGCCAGGTTTATCATGTCGTGGAAGTCGATCTCGCCTCTGTCTCTGAGGAGGGCTGTGTAGTCTTCGAGTATCTGGTTGAAGATGTCGAGGAACGCGAGGTAGCGCCTCCGGTAGGGGTACCTGTTGGCCTTCTCCTTGAGCTTCTCCATGGGCTGGGGGTCGGACTTGTACAGGTTCAGGAACTTGGTGAGCAGCCCGGAGAACTGGCTTACCTCGCCGAGGGTCTTCAGCCTCTCAAACACCTTCTCTTTGGGCAGTAGTTTAAAGGAGACGCCTTTTTCAACGAGTTGCTTTCGGAGGTTTGAGATTAGCGTGCCCTCCGTTCTCTCGTAGGAGTAGGTCTCGATTAGGGTCGTCCTGTGCTTTTCATGTGTCTGTCTCTTCCAGTACCATTCGTCGAGGTACTTCCACCTGTCCACGTCCCGTGCAGTGTTGCAGTGCCTGTCTATCCCCAGGTGCTCTATCCAGAGCCCGTAGTCGGGCAGATAGAAGTCTGGGCAGTACTGCCTCTCAGACTCCAGGGTATAAGGATACGGCTCCTCGTACAGGTACCTCGCCCCGTTCATGTGCAGGAAGTTGGCTATCTCGCATTCCGCATGGCTCTCCACCTTCTCCCCGCCCAGGGTTCTGATCTCTTTTCCTCTCAGGTACTGGTCGTATTCCTCCTCCGACTTGAAGTCGAGGTCGTTCTCAACGGGCCTCAGGTAGTACACGAAGTACTCGTTCAGCTTATTGGCGAATCCGACGTCGGTCAGCCTGTTGAGCAGGAGCGTGTCGATGGTCTTGGTGCGGTTTCTGGCGTCGGCGCCCAGGTCGGATGGGCGAAGATCGTAGCCCAGTGATTTCCTGGTAATCTCGAGTCCCAGGCTGTGAAAGGTTCTTACACCTAGCTCCATGTGCAGCCTTTTATTGACCCTGCTTTTCAGCTCGCCCTGCACCTTCTTGGCGAATGAGAGGAGCAGCAGGTCGCTTGGTTCGGCTATCCCTTTCTTGATCAGGTACCCCGTTTTTCCCACTATAGTCAGGGTTTTCCCGGTTCCCGCCCCAGCCACGACCAGGTTGTGGGCTTCGTCCGTTACGATGATTCTTCGCTGCTCCTCCGATAACGGTTTGTTGCAGACATTGTTGAAGAAGTCGTCGTACGTCTCGAGCTCTTCCTTGATATAGTAGCTGTTTCTTTTCTCTCTTAGGTCATTCCCGTTTACGAATATGTTTTGCAGGTAGAGGACCCTTTTCTTGAAGCTGTCATCGAGTGGCTCTATGTGTAGGATCGGCTGCAGTATCTTGACGATTTTGTAGTATGACTCCAACTTTTTTTCATGAATTATATATTCGTCTATAAGGTCTTGAGTGGCTTCGTTTTCTTTCAGCCATTTGTTGAGGCCTCTTTTCGAAAAGTATCTGTTGTTCTCGTAGATCCTTAAAAAATCGTCGTAGCTCCTGTTGATGGCGTCTCTGTGTATGTTGATCCATTCTTGCTCAACGCCGAGTTTGTAAACTAGGTATAGAATTGCCGCGAATGTAAGTATCAGTAGAAGCGTAGGGAATATTAGGAGCTGTAAGATCTCCAATGCTTCGTCCGCCCTATAGTTTTAGGTAGTAAGGTAGTTTATTTTTATAATAAATATGTGATAGATACTACGTCTATTGGTACCAATAGGGGTTCGTCTCCTCTATTAGTATCGATGTCTTTACTGCATACTCTTTTAGATATCTAGGAGAAATTCTTCCATATGCGTGCTGCTCTGGTTATTGGGACTCGGCCTCAGATCAACAAGTCTGCCCCGATCATCAGGGAGGCGGGTAGGCGTGGGTTGGAGCTTGATGTGGTGCACACGGGGCAGCACTACGACTAAGAGTTGTCGAGGGTCTTTTTACAATCGTTGTGTCATCCATGCGCTTATA
>MEZF01000019.1:19243-25457 GCA_001774245.1 Candidatus Bathyarchaeota archaeon RBG_13_52_12 | reverse complement strand
TTCCTCATTATCCTTGATCTTTTTATCGTATTCGATCTTTAGGCTCTCGATTTCCTTTTGCTTTTTCTCGTCGATCTTGTCTCCAAGACCAACCTTTGACCTTGTAGTCTCAAGTAGGCTCAGATCTTCCTTGTACTTTGTGATGACCTCTTGTCTCTTAGTTGAATCTAAAACTAGGAGAATGTCTTTGGGGTCTAGGACGTCAAAGATGTCTCTTACATCAAAGACCAAGAAAAGCGATTCAACCCATTGGCGTCGCTCCTCAGTACTGAAAACGAATAGAAAGGATTCATCGTCAGATACATTAATCGTCTTGGAAAAAACGTCTGGGTAGCGCTTAAGATACTCTTCCATTTGGGAGATAGTGTCTTTTTTCACCACGCCAATCGCAAAACATTTTTTGAGTTCTTCTGGTTCAAGTGCCTCGATGGAGGCCATTCTTACCTTGACTGCTTCCATCTTGGTTTTAAGGTTCCGCTGTTCGTCCGCATACTTTTTAGCTGTCTCATCATGAGCTTTTTCTACCTGAAGGATCTTTGCTTGAAGCTCCTCCACTAGTCTATTACCTGTTTTAAATTTATCCTCGTAGCGTACTTTTAGGTCTACCATTAGACCGTCAAGGCTATCTGTCGTCTTTGTGATGACGTCGTTAGGATCACTTGAAAACTTTTTCAGCTCCTCTGTGTCTGGTTTGATGGATTCACCCTTCGGGGACCCAATTTTCTCAAGCTCGTTGAGCCGTGTGTGTATCTTTGAATATAATTCCTTCCAATCCACCTGCTGCTTTCCTGACCCTTTAAGAACCTCATATTCTGAACCAGTGATTGGTTTAAACTGCGTTACTCCCGTTTTGCCGATTGCCTGGATTACTTGGGGCTCATACTCAGGAGGCGTGATTATTGTAACCTTCTTCATCACAGCGGTTCACCTATATGGGATGCCTTCCCATTAAAAATATTCCGCGTGCGATGGCGTTTAATAATTTATTCTAATGGGGAGTACTTCACTATAACAGTTGAGCCTGGGTATATCGTATTTAGGGGTTGATTTTTAGGAATTTATTTTTTCTCTTTCATAAGTGGACTGAAGGAAGCAAGTGAAGCATACGAAACAGCCTTAATAAGATCCCTTTCCGATATGACTCCTACCATCTCCTCTCCATCAAGGACCAGCATTTGAGATATGTGACGTTCCCTCATAGTTCTAATTGCTGAAAGTATGCCTGTTTCCCGGTTTGTGGTTATGAGTGGTGAGGTCATTATTTCTCTAATTTTGGTTCGTGATGGGTCTTTGCCTTCAGATACGACTCGCTTTATTATGTCTCTTTTTGTTACGATTCCGACCGGTTTTCCTTTGTCAACTATTATCAGGGATCCTATTCCTCGCTCCGTCATGAGGGTAGCCGAGTCTTTAACGTTATTTCCGCCCTCCGCTGTGATAACTGGGCTGCTCATTGCGTCGCCAACGTTAGATGGGAACATCATGCATGAGCCTCTCATCCTTCTAAGGTTTTAGTCGCAGACACAGCTTCAATTAGGGTAGTGGTGGCTGTAACACCGTCAATCGTTCTAAGCTTGTTGAAGATGAAGTTATCAAGGTTATCTAGTGTTTGCGACTCGACCTTAATGACAAGATCATATTCCCCGTAGGTCCTTACGATCTCCTTCACCTCAGAGAAACCCCTCACAGCCTTGTATACTTCTTTATCTTTAACTGGGAGTATCCTTATCAGGGTATAGCTTGTTATCATGCTATCAACAAACACCTCATAGCTCTAGATTATCTTTGCGGTAGTTATTAGAGTGATTATATGTGGAAAAAAGTGAATTCGAATTCTTGTCTTAACTAATTCTTTGAAGTGCTAAAACGACCTTCTGAAGCCCCAGCTTTTCAAGAGCCAAGCATGTCTTCGATGCGTCAACTTTCATCGAGGCTTCAACAAGGGCTGTAATGCCAGTGAGAGTTGTCAATTGATCCTGTCTCCAAAGATAAATTATCTTTTTAGCAAGATCGGTGGGTATGGCATTTTTCTCTTGCGCGCCAAGTACTATGTCTATCAGTCTCTTTGAGATATCTCCATATAGGGATACAGGTATATCTTCAACAGCTCTTTCCATATTTATCTCCAGTTCCATATGTACATTAAGTTCTATTATCCTGATCCATATAAAATATTTAACAAATTGGTTATTTCATTGAAGAATCCCTAAAATGTACTAAATTTTCTATAGATATATTAATTAAAAAAAAAATACTTGTTTAAACATGTTATGTATACGTAAGTACTATGACAATATTTAACATAATGTTATCAACTAGCAAACTGGTGGGAAATGTCCACATAATTATTATAAATATCCACATATTTATAGTGGTTTTCTTAAGTTGAAATGATAAAATTTTTATATACATTACGTGTTTTTTTAATTGAAAAGTTATGTCATTAGACGTAATCGACATGAAAATCATTCAGCATCTTACAGATAATGGCAAAATGACCTATCGTGAACTTGCTGAAGACGCAGGAGTTAGTGAAGCGACGATAAAAAATCGTATAGATCGCTTAATTGAGTCGGGTGTAATCAAAAAATTCACCATCATGATGGATTATCACAAGCTAGGTCGGGCAATAAAATCGTTCATCGGGCTCAAGGTGCAGCCAACAAAAATTCAAGCCATTGTTGAACACATAAGTGCGCATCCAGACGTACATGTCCTCTATAGAACTAGCGGTGATGTGGACCTGCTATTCGAGGTGATATTTGAGAAGATGGAAGATCTAAATAAATTTCTGGAAAGTGAACTTGCCCTAGATGGAATACTGGGTACTGTGGTAACGATTGTTATAGGTCCCTACAAGCGGTGCCCTTGGACGGGTCTCTAGCGCCATTTATCAAGTTTAGGCTCTGTGGCTATTAGGATGGTAAGTCCTTCGACATTCGTGTGATGCTCTTCAAACTCCATCTTGAACATGGTTTCGAGGTAGCCCCTAAGATAAGTAGATGGAACTGCTGAGGATTCAACTTTTATTTCGTTGCCCACATTTGAGAAGAGTCCCCAACCCAAATTTTCGAGTTCTTTTAGTACAATTAACCAATTTGCTTGCTTTGTGAGGTTTATATCTCTGTATTCTGGTCTCATCACCTTCCTTTTCATGGCTGTGAGTTGCCCTGCTCTGTATGTTTCTGTCTCAGTGAGTAGTTCAAAAATGTCGAGAAGCATACCTCTATCCATGATCAAGACCCGGTTATTTCCGATGCGATATATGTCAGGTAACCAATCATGCATTGATAATTTCTTAAACAGAGCCATAGCTTTCTGAACAGCTTCCTCTTTATTTTTTATAAATCTCGTTCTCTCTAAAAACTCGAGGAAATTATAAACGTCGTCGTCGAGGGTAACTTCGAGGCTCTTCATTCTCTCTCTTCAAGAAAATTCGCACATCGCTTAAGGTTTACTAATCGAACTTCCTTATGTAATTTAATATTTTGAACAATACCGCGCAGCACGCGTGCACGTAGGTCAGCGACTTAGCTGCCGTCTATGAGGGTGCTCTCGCTCATCAACGCCTCAGGGTGCGTTTTTTCATCCTTAATAATAGCTTCTTGGCGCCATGCCCGCGCGAACGATTACGTTACTAGTAATCTCTAAATCATTGACGCGTTTGCTCTTTAATTATGACTGAAATTATCACGGAAACTGTGTATTTCGAAGGCATTGGTGCGGTAAACTCGAGGATGGCTCTCGAGTTGGCCAAGAAAAGGGCTGACACACTAGGCATCAGGGATGTGGTTGTCGCCTCATACACCGGCGAGACGGGCGCCCTCGCATCAGAGATCTTCAGGGGCTATAACCTCATAGTCGTCGCGGGGATGGTGGGGTTCATGGAGCCGAACCAGGATCGCATGAAGGCTGAGCACAAGAAGACCATAGAGGATAGTGGCGGCAAGATCATACGCGCCTGCCACTCCTTCGGTGCCCTTGGGCGCGCGGTGAACAAGAAATTCAACACTATACAGGTCGATGAGATCATCGCCCATGTACTACGTTTATTCGGGGCGGGGGTCAAGGTGGCCTGCGAGTGCGCTTGCATGGCCGCAGACGCTGGGCTGATAAGCACAGACAGGGAAGTCGTGTCACTGGGCGGCAACGGCGGAGGCGCTGACACAGCCGTAATACTCCTCCCATGCAATACACACAGGTTCTTCGACATGAGGATACGGGAGATAGTCTGCAAGCCGAGGAGCTGGGAACGACTCCGGTGACGGAGATCGCGTTGCTCTGAGCCCAGGGCACAGAGCTGAGTTTAGTTTCTCTGGAGTAAGGCCTGAATGCTCCTTTTCCTGTGCGCTGTTCTTGAGTCGCCTGAAATCTCTTTTAACGATCGGTTAAATACTTAAATTCCAGAAATAATCCCGTCTCACCTCTTTTTCGATGGTCTCTGCGGAGGCGAGAGTTTATTCCCCCCCGATACGCCAATGCTACGAAGACCACCTTGAGTGACGAATGGTTTTACGGACATAGACCAAGGAGATCATCTAGCAACTGGGTGCCACTGCTAATCGCGATCTTGATCGTGGCGAACGTCGGCGTCGTCGCTTACAACACCATCAGCACTAACGAGCAGATGAGGGGCATCAGAAAACAGGCGGATACTCTTACTCTCAGCGTGGAGTCTCTGAACACTGAGTTAACAAAAGTTAACGCTGAAATCGCCTCCCTAAGGGATGCCGTGAACAATGGTAACGGGACAACGACTCCCCCTCCATCCGACTCTCTCCTAATCGACCTTTACAACAAGACGAGGGACAGCGTGGTGATGATAGTCGTGACATTGTCCACCGGTGCTGCCGAGGGTAGTGGCTTCATTTACGACTCGACTGGGAGGATAATCACGAATAACCACGTTGTCGAGGACGCGACAAGCATCGACGTCACCTTCATAGATGGGACGATTGTGAAGGCTACGCTGGTGGGGCGTGATCCCTACTCTGACCTCGCTGTGATAGACGTCGACGCTCCAGCCAGCCTCATCAAGCCGCTTAAACTAGGTAAATCTTCACTCCTCAAGGTCGGCGAGAGCGTCATCGCAATAGGGAACCCGTATGGATTAGCGAACACGTTGACCTCAGGCATCGTCAGTGCTGTAGGACGGCAGATGGATTCAACCGGGAACTATCCAATAGTTGACGTGATCCAGACTGACGCGGCAATCAACCCTGGTAACAGTGGTGGCCCACTCCTCAACTTGGATGGAGAGGTCGTAGGGATTACAACAGCGATCCCAACTGAAACATCTCGGGGCATCGGGTTCGCTGTCCCCAGTGACACTATCTCACGTGAGTTACCCAGCCTCATCACGAAGGGAACCTACGATCACCCATACCTCGGCATCCAAGGCAGAGACGTCACCCCGGGAGTCGTGGACTCGATGAACCTACCAGCGGGGACCCATGGGACCCTCATCATCGAGGTAACATCCAATGGACCAGCCGCCGAAGCTGGAATGAGGGGAGGAACGAGAACAGAGACAGTGGACGGCGTATCCACAAAGCTAGGCGGCGACGTGATAACCTCCGCCGATGGCGCGCAGATGAAGACCTTCTACGATCTAATAGTCTATATACAAAGGAACAAGATACCCGGTGCGAAGATCACACTCGGAATAATACGTGATGGCGGCCCGAAGGACATTGTGGTTACCCTCGGGACGCGCCCAAAACCCTAAAACCGCGGCTTCTTCAACAGCTCCTCAATTGTAACCTCGTCATATCCGAGTAATCTACCTAAGCAACGAGCTATTTCATCCTCAGCCTCGACGAGATTAGCCTCCCTCATCCTCCTCGCCCTAAGCTCCTTCAATTCCTTGTACCTCTCGATGACGAAGGCGTCCTTGACCATGTGTACGACCACCTTTCCCTCAGTGAAGGCGGGGCTGAACAGCCTCGTGGTCAAGAAGTCCTCATCGATGAGAAGATGGACACCATACTCATCAGCCATCAGCCTAATTGGCCCCTTGAGTCGAGTGTACTCCTCCCTCGTCAGGGGAGGGCTCAGGGCAAGAGGCTTCACACCTGAGCCAACTATCTCGGCGAAGGCGTAGATCATACCGAGGTGGTAAGAGTCGAGATCAAAGTCTCTGACATGGTTAGCGAGCCAATGGTCCTCCAATTTCATCAACTATGGCTCGTTGCCTCAGCTTTAAGCGGTTTTC
>MEZF01000019.1:18660-19018 GCA_001774245.1 Candidatus Bathyarchaeota archaeon RBG_13_52_12 | reverse complement strand
AGCTGCCGGACCGCATCCTCTAGATGGTAACCAAGGGTGCCCACTGTGTGACTGTCGCTTCCAACAGTCACAGCCTTGACACCTGCCTCCTGTGCGGCCACAAGGAACTCTTGAAGGGGGTAATAACTGCCACTACCAGCCCGCTCTCCCGCGGTGTTCACCTCGAACCCGACGCCATTAGCCACCATAGCGTCGAGGGCGTCGAAGACGACCGAGCCATAGTCGCCCCAAGAAGCAGACCTACCGAAGAAGTGGAGATACTTCCTCCAGTAGTCGGGGTGAGCCATGACGTCAAAGAGGCCGCTCTCAATCGCCCTCTTCCAGACCCTAAAGTACTCATCGGCTGCCTCGGTAATCG
>MEZF01000019.1:12525-18626 GCA_001774245.1 Candidatus Bathyarchaeota archaeon RBG_13_52_12 | reverse complement strand
TGAGCCAATGTCTACGCCATTTATGTAGTGGGTGCTGCCGAGTATAAAGTCGAAATCATTATCCCTTAGGATGGCCTCGAGATGACGCTCCTCACCGGGGAAATAGTCAACCTCGAGGCCCGCCAAGAGCTTGACCCTCGTATCGTCCTGAGCCCTCCTGATCTCCCCGATGTACCCGGGAATCTCCTCTTCTCGTATGCTGATGCCTACGTCGGGGCCTATGGTTATCAGGTGAGTCGTAAAGGCGAGTTCCGTGATGCCCCGCGCCTCGGCGACCCCTATGTACTGGGGTATCTTCGCTAATACGGCATCCCTGGAGTGCCTCTCGTGGACGTGGTAATCGATCACTCTGGCAGCCCCTATATCCCTGATATGCTCCGCCAGGGTTAATAGAGGGTTTCGCCCCCAGGTCTACTCAATTGGGTGTCGCAAGGTTGTCTTCCAATTCTATGGCGGCTTCATCTGTGGGTCGCTAATGTAGATTTTGTGGTGGTGACGCGGGCGGGGCTATAATTTTATCCTTCTTCTTCTCACATCTACTCTATTATAAATATACACATATACATATCCACTCTACCCCCATCACATATCACATCACACACATACAACTAGAGTGTAGGTATCATAATAGCCTTCCCAAGAAAAAAATAATGTTAAAAATATTTTTAAATATAGAAATATTAAGAGATGCGAAATAACCCAAAATAATTTTTCATAAAATAATAACTAATAAATATAGTTTAAGTTACTTTCAATATTAATCTATTGTAGTTTATTATTATTCCTAGCAGATATTTTTTTTGTTGAAATTGCTCTTTAGCACAGTGATACATCTTTAATTTAAGATCTTTCTCAATATCTTTTTGATTCATACTTCTATAAGTCACAGTACTTTTTTCAATATATTCTATTTCTGAAGGATTAGAGTTTTTATAAGTTATTGCTTTCTTTTCAAAGCCAATTGTTATATAACCTTTCTTAGATAAATGAGAACACAATCCATTAGCACTATAACATGCATATATCCATAACAAATATTCGTGCTTAATTGGATTTATGTCATCTTTAGTTACTCCTAAAATATCATTTCCATCTTTACTATGTCCTATTAATACAACTTCCTCTTTTAAATTATTATTAAAAAAAATTTCTACATATCTACTTGGTGTTTTATCTTCATGCTTTCTTATATCGCAAATTCCAAAATTCATTTTTATTTTTCACTTTTCCACATTTCAAATAATAAAGAATAAAAAGCATCTCGTAATTGACGAATTACGGATTCATTTTTTATATTATCTTTTAATAAATCAGCAATTTTATACTCTTCTTCCCCAATAAATATTGATTCATCGCCCATTCCACTTTTTGAAGCCACAAATAAAGCACGTCTTACTGGGTCTACGTGTTTAATCACCTCGAAAAATAATTGTTTAAAATTTCCCTGATTTTTATCAAAAAAGAAAGTTACTCCTGAGGAAAACACATCAGCATAGTCTTTGATGGGCCTTTGCAATTCTTCTTCTTGCCCTGTAACTAGAATAATTGGTTGAACTTTACCCGTTTTACGTAATGCTTTTTGGAGTTCAAAACCATCTGTTTCCCGCCCTGAACCTAAATTGATATCTATAATAATTATATCGAAATATTCATCTTGAATTTTCCGTTGAGCTTCTTTGCTAGAGGTTAGAAACACAGTTTTACATCCTAAAGTATCGAGTAAAGCCTTCGTCATAGGTCCAAAATCGCTTGGTTCCTCGGCATCATCTAAAATTAAAACATTGTAAGGTGCTAAAGGATTAATTTCAGTCATTCTATCACATCTTTTAATTGTACGTAAAAATGAGCTCCGGTGGGAAAACTCTTTGAGGAGCTAGCAATTTTCATCCCACTGTAATAGGTTACGATTTCGGAGATAATAAAAAGTCCTAAGCCTGAACCTCCGGGTGTTCTTGTCGTCGTAAATTGTTGCCATATCCAACCAAGCGGTTTTTCAGGTAATCCTGGTCCATTATCTTCGCATTGTATTATTAGATCGTTATTTAATTTAGAAATAGTTAAAATAATCTTTCTCTCGTTTTTTGGAGGAAATTTTTTTCCGATAGCTTGTTCATAATCCTGACACGTTATAGCATTTAATAATAAATTGGCAATGACTGCCCAATAATCAGACTCACGCATATTTACTTCGATATTTTGACAATGAACAATGAATTGATCCGATCTCATACTTGATGTAATCCTTAAATTTTCTACTAATGCAATAGTCTTATTTAATATGTTGAATTTTTTCTTTTTTTCTGATCCACTTGAACCTCCTTTTAAAACGTCATAAGTGGCTATTATTCTTGGTAATAAATTCATAATACTATTAAATGCCACTTCATGTGACGAAATATCACATTTTTGTTCTTGAGCAATTTCTATAAATGCTTTTGATGATTTTGTTGCCGCTCCAACATAATGAAATATGTTATTAATCATATTTCCAGCCGTTATTTTATCTCGATATAATGCTTGCACATCTAATATTTCATCTACTTTTTCTACATATTTTTCGACTTGTTCTATATTTGAATTTACTCTTTTCTGGATTATTTGATGCGTGATATTTTTTGGAAGTTCTTCTTCTCGTTTTGTAAGTAGAGTAATTTGTTTTTTAACCGTATTAATCTGTTCTTTTACTTTTTTAGTATCTGATAAAGTGATTTTATCTTCTTTTTGTACTTCTTCCATATCTAACCTATATTTTATAAATTCTCCAATTACTTCTTGTAGTAAATTATATAACTGTTTATATGAAATATTATTAACTAAACCTTCTCTATTACTAGTATCAATTAAATAAGGATTATAAACTCTACTAATATAAATCCAACCTATTAATTGTACTTTTCTGGGACGTTTAGATTTAGAACCCTGAGATATATATTCTTTTTCTATATTAAAAGAATCATCTTCTACCTCTCCATATGGAAGAACTCTAATTCCATCTCTGTATATTCTAATTCCAGATAGACCTGATCTCATATCTTTAGAAAATTCACTAGTAGTTTCCTTCCAAAATGATTTGCCCTCAACCGATCCATGCATATACCAGTTTAAATCAATAGTAACATTTTTAAGATCTAAATATTTATGTAATAATAATTTAGGCTTAAATAATAAATCTTTTGTTCCTAAATAAGAATTTTTGTCAGATAGTATATTGATTTTTGGTAAGCCTATTTCATCTACCTTACAAATTACTTTTATTTGATAATGAGCTAACTGAACGTTTGGATCGATATTAGTTTTTATATTGTCATAAGTTAATTTAATATCAAAGACATCTTTTTTATTTGGAACAACTAATATACTTAACATCCTTAATAATCGTTCTTTTAGAGTTTCATCAAATTTTATTTTTAAATTAGATACCTTAATAATTGTCCCTAAATTCCGATTTTCTTTATATTCTTTTACTTCAACATAATAATTCTGTAAACTTTCTAATTTACGAATTTCAGATAGAACTAATCTAAATTTACGTGTGATTTTATCCTCTGCGGTCGTAATAATTTCTGTAACATCTCCTAATGTAAAGGCCGATAATCTACCAATACCCATCGATCCAGTCAAATATCGTTTTTTATTTTTTGATTGCACTGAATCACGTTTTATTGAAGTTCCAATATTAAGCCACCCATGTTCTATAGAACTCTCATCCATTCCATGACCAAAATCTTCAATAGTAATTTCTTCTTTCTTAGTATTAATATAAATATTACAGCTTGGAGATTCCGCATCATATGCATTTTTGACTAATTCTTGAATAGCTATTACTGGGTTACTAACTAATTGCTCACCTAAAATTTGAAAAATCTCTGGATGAAAAGTAATAGGAAATCGGGCCATAGAAAAACCTTAACCCTAATGAATAATTAAGCTTGTCCAATAAAAAGAGGCGAAGCTTCTACTGATGATGCATTCTTTATTGCATCAATAATTAATTTCTGTTTTAAGGGCTCTGCAAATGATAGTGATTTATAAAGGTAATATTGTCCAACATCTTTTGGAGATAATAATTCTTTTATATTTTTGTCTAAATTAAAGTAGAGAATATTTTCGTAAATATCTCGTCCGAATCTTGTAGTAAACCGTCTTCTTTGTATATTGATAAGTTTTAAATTGCAACAAAGATTAGCTAATGTAATTAGTATTTTACAATTATTAAATTTGGTATTCATAATTTTAGATTCTTCTCCAATGACTAATATTATCATCCCATTTGGTTTTAATAATCTTGACATTTCAGTAAAACTCTCGCACATATCTATTGAGTATTGAATTATTGATAGAAATCGATTTCCTCTATTTTTTCTATTTGATCCTATTTCAGATTTTGCTATTTTTAATACATCATTTTTATATAATTCTATTATATTTCTATAATTTTGATGATAATTGAAAACATTTACATATGGAGGAGATGTTAGGATTATATCAATTGTATTGTTATTTAAAGGGATTTTACGCGCATCACTATTAATAACATTTACTATATTGCTTGAAAATGGAATATTTCTTAATACTATATTTTTATGATAATTAAATGCATAATATAATTTATTCTTAATCTTCTTCTTTTTGATGCTATAATACTTCATTATTATATTTAAAATAAAATTATTAATGAATTCTCCATGTATTTTTGATTCTTTAATAATATTCTTAAATGAGTCTTTTATAACATCATCCTTAATAATTTGCTCATCATAATTAATATTATTCCAAGATAATTCTTCTGGAATATTATTTATAATTATTTTTTCCGCCTGATTTATAATTTCTAATCTGTCTCTAATAGGAATATTTGCAAATTTCACAGTTTTGCTTAATTCATAAGCTGAAGGATTTATATCAACGCCATAACATGATAACGATTGATATACACTTTCAAAAAGTGTAGTTCCTGAACCAACAAATGGATCAAGAATAATAGAATTTTTTGTTGAATATTTAGATAAGATGACTTCAATTAACTCTGGTGAAAATTGCCCTCTCCATGTAAATACGTTAGTAGCTATTCGATTGCAAAGATCAAGTTTCATTTGGGGGATTGAAACCTCATCTTGATGAAGTGAGTCTAAATATTTTTCAAATTCACATAATATTTCAAAATTCTTTTTGTTAAGAAATAAAGAAATATTTTCCGAGTTATTAGACATTATTCTTATATCTAATTGCTTCATAAAAAAAGTTGACGGAGACGAAAAGATATTTTTTTTTATCATAAAGAACCAACTCGCACACGCAAATTTTTGTAACTACTTTTTAAACACACGCTCATCTCGCTTTCCGCTTTCCCGAATTCTACCAAGAATTCGTCGCAGGCATGATGAATAGATTCTGACTAGTCAAACTCGCCCGATTCCATCCAATTTGGCTTCGCGACAAAGTGGCGCGCGCGCCAGCGCGTACGGCGATATATTTAACACATATTACGCGTCTTCTTCGGTGATGAATCTTAAGGCACTCAGGTTAACCGGGTTCTTTGGTATTATGGCACCATTGTTTGGCTGCATGATAATCGCCTTGAGCATCTGGCTGTCGCCATGGTTTAGCTGGACCGGAAACGCGTTGAGTGACCTGGGGGCGGAAGGATTTGAATCTGTCGTCTTCAACTCTGGTCTTGCTATGACGGCAGCGCTGCTGATGATGTTCAGCGCTGGTTTATTGGAAATGACTAGAGGGGATATTATTGGGCAGGTAGGTGGTGCAATCCACCTGCTGTCGGCAGGTCTCTTGATTGGTATAGGGGTGTTAAACGTCACTATCGAGCCTTGGCACTATTACGTCAGCGTCGGGTTCTTCGCGGCCATGCCTCTCTCGGCGATATTCATCGGGTTGTTCTGTTATCGGAAGAAGATGAGGTTCTATACCTTAGTAGCCTGGGGGTCGGCAACGCTCGCGGTTGTCATTTGGTTACTTCCTTGGTCCTCCGTGGCGATCCCTGAGGCGCTCTCGGTTGCCTACATATCAATATGGCAGATGATCATGGCACATTGGATGTATACTCGGAAGGAAGACAAGTTCGTAGAGTAGATTGAGGCTGTACT
>MEZF01000019.1:10029-12452 GCA_001774245.1 Candidatus Bathyarchaeota archaeon RBG_13_52_12 | reverse complement strand
GAGGGCTTGTTTTATGAGTTATTGGGTTACTTCCCCTAAGCTATTTTACTTTTAGTTTACGCATGGTGATAAGGGCGACGGCCTTGGCACACTCAAGTATCTCGTCTAAGCTCGCGTTTTCGTCTTGGCTATGGCCGTTGCTGTAAGGGCCTCCTACGCCGAAGTTTATGCAAGGCATGTGGCCGTCTACGACCTGGTAGTTCATGTCTGTACTGGCGAGTGTGCCGGTAAAGGGCAGCTTCTTGCCTATGGCCTCCTGGATGAGGGCCTGGCACTCGAGGGCGTAGGGGTCGGTTGCTGGGACAACGTATCCCTCACGGAAGTTTATGGTCTCGAGCTCGTATTGTAGATCAGCGTCGGTGACCTTTACTCCGTTGAGGACTGCATTGAATTCGGCACAGGTATCCTTGTATGTCTCCCCGGGAATCATGCCTCTGAGTACCTCTTCCTCGCAGGTGTCTGGAACGGTTGCGCCTTGAACCCCTCCTTTGATCGTACCCATGTTAAGCATTCCCGTTGGGCAAGTAATCCCTTTGACTCTGAGGCCTTCGCCGAAGTCGATGCCTGGGGTCTCGTATTTGCGCTTAAGTAGGACGTTTCTCCAGTAATCATTTAGTGCGACGTTGAGTTTACTCATCTTCTCTATAGCGTTAATTCCGAGAATAGGGACTTGGCCGTGGTAGCTCTTCCCTCCGGTGCGTATCAGGAAGCGGGTCCTCCCCATAGCGCTGAGGCCGATTCCCGTCAAGGAGCCGTCTAACTGGATGCCTATGTTTGCCTTGACTATGCCCTCCCTGATGAGGTAACCTAGGCCGGCGACGCCGCCTATCTCCTCGTCGCAGTTTGCGGTTACTACGAGGTCGCCCTTGAGTTTGACTCCGACCTCGTTCATCGCTTCGAGGGCGAGTAGGAGGGCAGCTGTTTCTCCCTTATCGTCGCCTACGCCCCGACCCCAGATGTATCCGCCTCCTTTGTCGTAGTCGCTCTTGCCGTACTTGCTGGTTTTCGTTAGCTCGCCGCCAAAGGGGTCGACACTCCACCCCTGCTTCTGTATGGCTGCGGTGTCCGTGTGGGCACTTATATGGAGTGTAGGCCCATCACCTTCGCCATTGAGGCGGGCCACGAGGTTCGTCCTTGGGCCCTCGAGGCAGATGTGCTTCGCGCCGCTTAGTTTCATGTACTTCTCGGAGGCTTCGTGGAGTGATGTTGTATAGCCCAAGTGATTGTACTTTTCCTCGAGAATCTCGCAGATCTTATCATAGTCGTGGCCCGGCGGAACTTGAGTGTCAATTTTTAATAGATCTTGGAGGGTCCGGATCATCCTGCCTCTCCCGGAATCGATGGCTTTGAAAACTTGGTACTCGAGTTCGTCCATAGTTTACCTTCAGTGTTCTGGATATGTATAATTATGGTGAATTTTTTTTTGTTCTAATTCAGGTGTTTTTATCCTTATTATTCCTACCTTGAAGGGGGAATACTTGAAGCTGATCAACAGCGCCCGGCTTTGCAACTCTCTGGCTGAGATGGGGCGGATCGGGAGGATGAAGGGCCTCAAGGGAGTGACCAGGCTCGCTCTCAGCGAGGAGGATGGAAAAGCTCGTGACCTTCTCGTCTCCTGGATGAGGGAGGAGGGACTCAAGGTCATCATCGACTGCATAGGAAATATCTTCGGCGTCCGAAGGGGGTCTGACCCGACCTTAAAGCCTATCATCATGGGCTCCCACCTCGACACGGTCATCGACGCCGGTATCTACGACGGAGCCTACGGTGTCCTCAGCGCCCTCGAGGTCGTCAAGCGACTTAACGAGGAGGGCACCGAGACGAGACACCCCGTCGGGGTGGGCTGCTTCACAAACGAGGAAGGCGTCAGATTCCAGCCGGACATGATGGGGAGTCTCGTTAAGACGGGTGGCTACTCCCTTGAGAGGGCTTATGAGCGTAGCGACGACGACGGCGTCACATTAAAGGAGGCACTGAAGGGCATCGGCTACCTCGGATCGGACAACATCGATCCCGAAGCATACCTTGAATTACACATTGAACAGGGCCCGGTTCTCTACGAGCGTGGCTTCCAGATCGGTGTTGTCGAGGGCGTCCAGGGCATAGCCTGGTGGAGGATGAGGCTTCACGGGATGGCAAATCACGCGGGGACGACCCCACTCGAAATGAGGAGAGACTCGATGGCTGGGGCAGCCGAGTTATACGGTAGCCTACTGGAGTATGTGGCGGAAAAGGGCAATGCTCTCTGCACTATGGGTAAGCTTCGCCTCGAACCAAATGCAATAAACGTTGTATCTAGCCTCGCGGACTTCACACTAGACTACCGCTCCTACAACGATGCCACCTTCAGGGATGGGAAAAAAGATGTGGAGAGGATGGCAGGCGAGGTCGCGAGGAGCAGGGGGCTTAAGCTCGAAAAGGAA
>MEZF01000019.1:8698-10019 GCA_001774245.1 Candidatus Bathyarchaeota archaeon RBG_13_52_12 | reverse complement strand
ACGCCCAGCCCGTTCACTTTAGGCCAGATATGGTCGGTCTCGTGGAGGCAGAGGCGAGGAGTCGAGGCTATTCGACTCTTAGGCTGCCGAGTGGTGCGGGCCACGACGCCCAGTTCATGCACACCGTATGTCCAACAGCGATGATATTCGTACCCTCCATAAACGGTGTAAGCCACGCCCCGGGGGAGAGAAGCGATCCCAAGGACCTGGAGAGGGGAGCCAATGTCCTCTTAGGCTGCGCTCTTGCAAAGGCTGGACTGGGAAAGTAGCCTTAGAAGCAGTACTTCAGCTTCCTGAATGGGGTGACAAACCTCTCAACCTCTACCCTCATAGAAATGGGATCCTCCCCATCGGTAGATCTCTTAACCAGGGAGGCGACTTGCCCCATCTCGCCCTCGCACATCCCCTGACGCGTTGCCTCCTGGACCGAAATCCTGAGTCCTCCCCTTCCGTCTGGAGGGTCATCCCAGAGGACCGTCGTCGGGATGAGGATGTTCGACTCATTTAACCTCTTCTCGATGACTTGCGGTTTTAGATCACGCACATTTACTATGACCTGATGCGTCTTAGTGTAACCCTTTTCCCCACCGACGACTTTGAAGCCTTGGCCATTAAGGGCTCCAGCGAGGGCTTTGGAGTTGGCTTGAATCTGCTTGGCGTACTCGGAGCCAAAGTGAGCCAGTTCGCAGAGGCTCCAAGCCGCCGCAGCGTACTTGTTCTGGTCCCTGGTCTGTATGAAGGCTGGGTGGGTGAGGGCGAGCATCTTCTTAGCGAGGTCCTCGTCGTTTGTTAAGGCTAAACCCCCAATAGGGCCACCCATGAGCTTGTGAGTACCCAGGGTCATCACGTCCGCACCCTCTGTAAGGGGGTCCTGGAAGAGACCGAAGGCGATTAAGGGACCGAGGTGAGCAGCATCATAGAGGATTCGGGCCCCCACCTCTTCTGCAGCCTCTCTAAGTCTTTTCAGATCATAGGGGAATAGAACCCTGCCGCCGCCGACGACTATCCAGCTCGGCTTGACTTTCATGATACTTTTATCGAGGGCGTCATAATCGACGTCGAAGAGAGGAGAGTATGGGAGGTCCTCAACCTTTAATCCCCTGAGTCCTGGAGGCCCGTTAGGGCGGTAGCTGTCGTTTCCGCCCCCCTTATTCGACTGGGACATGATAGTGTCCCCGCTCTTCGACAGGGCGAAGTAGACTAGGGAGTTCGCCATTGAGCTGCTCAGCGTCCTCCACTCGACGTAGTCACAGTGGAAAAGCGTCTTGACGAGGTAGATTATTATGCCCTCTATCTCGTCGATGTACCTGTTCATCGGGGC
>MEZF01000019.1:8582-8683 GCA_001774245.1 Candidatus Bathyarchaeota archaeon RBG_13_52_12 | reverse complement strand
TCTCAGGGTACTTGAGACTCTTGTCGGGCATCACACCCTTGAATACCGTCAAGCCGATCGATACTAAACTCCCCATCCCTGATTAACGCCTTCCGGAGAAA
>MEZF01000019.1:6269-8344 GCA_001774245.1 Candidatus Bathyarchaeota archaeon RBG_13_52_12 | reverse complement strand
GCCTGCCCCTTCTGCCCAGGAGAGGCAGGCTGGGGGGCACAGGGGTAGGCTGGGTAGGTACAGGGGTAGGCTGGGTAGGTACAGGGGTAGGCTGGGTAGGCACAGGGGTAGGCTGGGTAGGCACAGGGGTAGGCTGGGTAGGTACAGGGGTAGGCTGGGTAGGTACAGGGGTAGGCTGGGTAGGTACAGGGGTAGGCTGGGCAGGCACAGGGACAGGCTGGGCAGGCACACTGGCAGACGAGGCTGACACATCTTTCTCATCTTGTGCCTTGGCGGGCTGATCTTTCGGAGCTGGCTTCTAAACCAGCCAGGTATTCTCCCAGAATCAACGCACGCGTGCTTGAAGTTCCAATGAACGTCAATACGCTGTACATGCTGTATGATGCATGAAATCAACACTATATTTGAGATAGTGTCCCCCTCAGGAAAACTTCACAATAACAAAGATTATGATGTTGATTGCATACAACGTACAATTTCTCGCGAAGTTACCGGATGGTAGGCCTAAAGCCTCTTGTTTGCGGCGTATTCTCTTGGACAATTTTTCAAAAAGATTTTTGGTGCCATTATTCTAGGTGTGTGATGCCTCATTCCTTTGATAACTTTTTATGGTACCGTTATCCCCTCAAGTCGGTCTCCGTATCATATGCGTGATTAAATCTGTCCCTGTAAAGTCGACCTCCTTAGATTACTGCCGCTGATTAGGGAAACGCTTTCTGATGACCTTTTTACTCTTCGAATTTTCTCTAGGAAAAAGAGGAGTTCGAGGAACAGGGAGAAGGCTCTACTACGAGTCGCTTCAATGTGTGAAAAGGCGGCTAACAAGAGGAGGGACTTCGCAGTCAAGACGGTGAAAGGCATTTTGAACAAGTACAAATAGGTCTTCATAGAAGATTTGTAGGCGCTAACATGAAGCGGAATAGGTACATATCCAAGAGCAAGTAAATTTACTACGGATAAACTCTGCGCATGTCTCTCGGGAAGGGCACGGTGTCTCTGATGTGATCGAGCTTCAGCATCCACGTTAGGACGCGTTCTACGCCGAGGCCGAAGCCGCTGTGCGGCACTGTCCCCCACTTCCGCAGCTCAATGTACCACTTGTAGTCTTCGGGGTTGAGATTGTCGTCATGTACACGCTGCATAAGCTGGTTGTAGTCGTGGACGCGCTGCCCGCCGCCTATGATCTCTCCATAGCCCTCGTGGGCTAGGAGGTCTCCAGACTTCGTCGTGTCTGGCCTCGCGGGATCTGGCATATGGTAGAATGGCTTTATCCCCGTGGGGAACCCCACAACCCAGAAGGGTGAGTCAAAGTGCTGTGTAAGTGGTCCTTCCTGCTGCCAGCCGAAGTCGTCCCCCCAGAGCATTTCCACGCCGTCCCTCTGCAGTATCTCTACGGCTTCGTCGTACTTTACCCTCGGGAATGGCGTCTCTATCTTAAGCAGGTCTTTTGGTTCTCTTCCTGCTGCCTTTACCTCCTTCGGCATCTTCTCTGCTAGGTAGTGAGCGATGTACGTGACTAACTCGTCTCCGACCACCATGATTCCTTCGTGATCCGTCCACGGCTCTTCTACCTCGAGGTGCCAGAACTCGGCTATGTGGCGGCGGGTTCTGCTGGGCTCAGCTCTGAAACTTGGAGCAATCGTGTAGATCTTCCCTAGACTGCTTATCATCGCCTCAGCGTATAGCTGCCAGCTCTGGCTGAGGTAGACGTTCTTCTTGTCGAAGTACTTAACCTCGAAGAGGGTCGAGCCCCCCTCGCAGGCAGCAGATGTGAAGCTAGGGCTGTGGGTCTCCGTGTAACCGTGACTCGCGAACCAGTTTCGAGCCGCCTTCATGAACTCGCTCCGTATGTGGAATATGTTCTGGAGCTTCGGGTCCCTGACCCAGAGGTGCCTATTATCGAGGAGGAACTCGAGACCATGTTCTTTCTTTGTGATGGGGAAGTCGGGCTGCGCCTCGTAGACCGTGCCGAGATTATTAACGGAGAGCTCGTAGCCACCTGGAGCCCTCTGGTCCACATGGACCATTCCGCCGACCTCGAGGGTTGACTCCATGTTGAGCTTCTCGAGGTTATT
>MEZF01000019.1:4272-6226 GCA_001774245.1 Candidatus Bathyarchaeota archaeon RBG_13_52_12 | reverse complement strand
AGTACACCAGTGCCGTCGCGTATCTGGAGGAATATGAGGCCCCCGCTGCTCCGGCTATTATAAAGCCAGCCACGTATGTGGACCTGCTCCTCATCATGCTTCCCGCCAAGTATCTTGGCTACGTCTACGAAACCGGTCATATCGACCGAAGAGGAGACTGCGGACCCGATATTATAGTCTTCGCTCGACTCTAAAAAAATCTCAGGTCTTAGGCGTTTATGACTTGCTTATGAAGAAGGAGCCTAGCCCGGTCTGGCGTGGGCGCCCGACGAGCTCGTCGAAGCTCATGTCGAGGGCGTCGAGCACCTGCTCGAAGGTCCCCTCTAGGTACTCCTCGTACTTGGAGACGTCAACATCCTTTTTCCCTGCTATTTGAACGGGTTTGACGCCGTCCTTGGTTACGACGTAACTTATAATATCCCCCTCCTTCAACTCGTAACCCTGCTCTTCCAGCATCCTGCCCGCCTTGACGTGCTGGGGGTTTGTGTCGTATCCCCCTAAGCCTTTGCCGAGCATCATGCTGAAGGCAACCTCCTCTATGGCGAACTCGCGGTTCTTGAGGCGATGGTTGATAGTGGTTACTAGGTTTCTGATCTCCTCTTTGGCGTCGGGGAACTCCTCGGGGCCGTCGACGTTGCTGAGGATAGTGGTTAGTTTGACGAAGGCGTCCTTGAGGATGGGGGGGATATGGCGCTTCTTGCCCGTCAGCCCCTTTATGTCGAGCTTGCCGTCGGGGTAGACGCCGAGGTAATTCTTCTTCCGGCTGCTGAATATGGCGTAGCGGTACTGTTTGTCTACGTCGAGGTCGATTCCCAGCTCGGCGTCAGCCCAGCTCATTAAGCCGTCTATCTGCTCCTTCGACGGTTTCTCGAGGAAGACGGAGTCGGTGTCACCATAGATGACCTCGATGCCGAGTTCCTGGCTCTTATCAACTGCCTTGGTCATGGCGTAGCGGCCGACTGCGGCGGTACTCTCAGCGAGAGGTGGGCAGTATAGAGGGAAGCTCTCGGAGCCGAAGACTCCGTAGCTGGCATTTAGGAAGACTTTGAGGGCTTGGGTGACTACGTCGTAGTACTGGCGCTCCTCGGCGCTTAGCGCCTTGTCCTTGCTTCGTAGCTTGTACCACTGGACCCTGAGGTCGCGTAGGCTGCCTATGATGAGGCTGGTCATGCCGCGGTTCTTCTTGCAGACCCAGTGGGGTGTCCCGGGGACGAGGTTTTCCCTGCACTCGGGGTGGTTGCAGAGTATTGTGTCGTAGCTTAGGTTCCAGTTCCTGATGGCGCTGGGGTAGAGGCTTGCGAAGTCGCAGACGACTACTCCGAAGTGTGCGCCGGGTTTTGGGTCCCTGACTATAGCGCCCTGGTACTTCTTCCCCTTGATTATGCTGGTTGTGCTGACCTTCCCCTTTACCTCGAGTATATCCTGGGTGTTTGGGATGAGCCAACCACGGCGTCTGTGCTCCCACTCCATGAGGGCGAGTATCCACCTGCTGACGCCGTTGCGGGTGACGTCCTCCATTATCATCTTGCTGATACGGGTGAGGAGGACAATGAGGTTCATCACTAGGTCGTGGCTGAAAGCGGTGAGGTGGAGAGTGATGTCGGCGTCGTTGAGGCAGTACTGGGCGAGTTCCTGTATGCTAGCCACAGTGATGTCGCCGATTACGAGCTTCTCTTGGTCTATGAGGCTCTTCGATATCTCGTTGAGGGTGTTCTCTCTGTAGCGGTTTCCGAAGGCGTAGCCCTGTATGCTCCTGTTCATGAAGAAGCGGTACAGGTCTAGGTGGACGCCGTTTCGGAGGAAAGCGAAGCGGCGCCCCATTACTATGGGATTCTCTGAATCGGGGATCCCTAGGTTCTTCGCTCTATTTCGGAGGAAGCGGAAATCGAAGTCATCCCCGTTGAAGGTGAGGACGACCGGGTACTCGTCGAGGGCCCTGAATGTGTCCCTGATT
>MEZF01000019.1:0-4233 GCA_001774245.1 Candidatus Bathyarchaeota archaeon RBG_13_52_12 | reverse complement strand
AGGATGACGGGGGCCTCGACATCGTGGCCGGTGTCGTTGAGGACGATTACCCGTCGCAACCCGTCACTGCCCGCAAATCCGACGGCGGTAATGGGCTCGGTCGCCTCATCGGCGTTGGGTAGTCTATTCTGGACGCTTGGGCGGACCTCGATGTCCACGGCAACCCGCCTTAGTTTTGGGACGGGGCACTGTAGGAGACGGGCCCACTCCTTCATGTTGCCCCTGAACTCTGCATCGATCTTCTCAAGGATGGTGTCGAGCTCGGCCTCAGTCTCCGGTTCGAGGGTGTAGTCGGCGTCGACTAGGTTGCCGTTCTCAATCCTGTAGGGCATGCCCGTTATGAGGCAGCGGTCGTAGATGTAGCACTGGTAGTACCTGATTCGGCTCTCCCAGCTGTCACCGATTATGCTCCTGATGGGTTGACCCCTGCCTCCGCCGATGCTGAGCGGGTCCTTTGCGACGACCTTGGTGACATTTATCTCCTTATCCGCGAGGGGGTCGTGTTTATTGACCTGCTCCATGAAGAAGTAGCCCTCGTGGCGGAGGAGGCGCTGGTTCTTCTCAAGCTCCGCGATGGGTTCCTTACTTATACAGTAGGGAAGGTGGCTCGTGTTGTCGTACCAGAGGTAGATCTGCTGGCTAGTCGGCTCATAGAGGCGGAGGTATGCCTTCTGCTCCGCTCCGTCATAACCAGCGCTGAGGAGGTAGCTTGTGGGGAGATTGTCGGGGGCTATCCGCCCCCTCGGTCTTATCTCCTCCTCGCTCTCGTCGATTATTGAGTCGGTAGCCGCCATCTCGTCTACGGTTGAGTCTCGGTCCCTGATAATAGTTGCTAGGGAGCACCTGGGAAGCTTTGTGGTTTCTCGTTGGGGGGCAAATACTTGAATTAAGGTTTTTGAGAAAAATATTTACTTAGTGAGGGATGGCGTAAAGTGTTTCGAGTACAACGTAGGCAGCTTGTATTGCTGTTTGGCCTGAGTCGTAGTTTGGTGAGACCTCATTTAAGTCGAACCCAATGAGGCGTTTGTCGACTACTCCGGTTATTAAGTCAAGGAGCTGGGTGATCCCTATGCCTTCAGGGCTTGGGTTGCCCACAGCGGGGGCCTCAGCTGGGTCGACAGCGTCCATGTCGACGCTGAGATAGACGGACTCGACGCCCTCTAGGGAGTCTCTGATCATTTCGATGACTGGCTCGACTCCGAACCTCTTGACGTCCTGTGCAGTGATGACGGTGGCTCCCTTTTCCTCGGCGTAATCTATCTCTTCTCCGGAGAGGGCGCGGGCTGCGACGATTATCAGCTTGAACCCCTGTTCCTCATGCGCCCTGCGGAGGTACGTGGCGTGGCATAGCCTTTCCTCGAATAGGGTGTCTCTTAGGTCGAGGTGGGCGTCGAAGACGACGACGGCTTCAGGGTTTAGTGCGCGGAGGGCTCCGAGGGTTATTGTGTGCTCGCCCCCGAGCATAACCGGAAGCTTCCCCAGCGCCTTGATCTCCTCGACTACCCTCTTTATGTCTTCAAGTGCGGGCTCGACCTCACCTACGTCAACGACGTCGCCTACATCGACGAGTTTCAGGTCCTCCCAGTCGAGGCCTGTCCTGACGCTGTAGCTCTCCATGTACTGGCTCGCCTCTCTTATGGCTGTGGGGGCGAATCTGCTGCCGCCCCTGAAAGATGCCGTCTTATCAAGTGGCGCCCCGAAGAGGATGTAGTCGGCATCTTTGGGTTCCCCCGACTTTTCGAAGAACAGCTCGGGAACTGGCCTGAGAAGCTCGTTGAACGTTTTCATTCCTGTACTTCCTTCCAACGGTAGCACTTTGTGAGGTGATCATTTACTAGGCCAGCGGCCTGCATATAGGCGTAGCAGATTGTGGGGCCGACGAAAGTGAAGCCCCTTTTTTTCAGGTCCTTGCTCATGGCGCCGCTATCCTCGGTCTCTGCAGGCATCTCCTTGAAGCTTGCGAAGTGGTTGACCCTCTGTCTCCCACCGACGAACCCCCAGATGTATCTGTCGAAAGTACCGAACTCCTTCTGAATCGCTAGGAAGGCGTGGGCGTTCTCTATGGCTGCTTCTATCTTTCTGCGGTTGCGGATTATGCCTGGGTGTTTCATTATCCTATCCGCGTCTGCCTCAGTGTAAGTGGCAACCTTCTTGGGGTCGAAGTTGTTGTATGCCTCGCGGTATGCTTCGCGCCGGTGGAGGACGGTTCGCCAGCTCAACCCCGCCTGCACCCCCTCGAGGACTAGTAACTCGAAGTGAAGGCGGTCATCGTGTACAGGGACTCCCCACTCCCCGTCGTGGTAGGCAGTCATAAGCGGGTCACCGGCACCCCAGCCGCATGTTTCTCTCATGTCTTGAGCAAAGACGGGTGCTTTCAAAAGGTTTACGAATGTTCATATCGATATTCTTAAATATGTAGCTGTGATAATCCTCTTAGATATCAATGGCAAGCGCGAATGAGATCAAAAAAGCAGTAAAGAAGAGATACACTGCGATAGCAGAGTCGAAGAGTAGCGGTTGTGGCTGCGGGGAAGGGGGAAGCTGCTGCGGAGGGGGAGACCCGAAGCAGGCAGCGGAGATGATTGGATACAACGTAAAGGAGCTAGGGGAGATACCTCAAGAGGCGATACTCGGCCTCGGTTGTGGCTCCCCAGTTGCCTATGTAGGGCTCAAGCCAGGAGAGACCATCCTTGACCTCGGCTCGGGAGGTGGAATAGACGTCTTCCTGGCAGCCAAGAAGGTGGGTGTTAAGGGCAGCGTTATAGGCGTCGACATGAACGAGGCGATGATCAAAAGGGCGAGGGAGGCCGCGAAGGAGTATGGCTTCAAGAACGTCGAGTTCCGCCTCGGCGAGATCGAGGACATGCCAGTCGAGGACGGCACCATCGACGCCATAATCAGCAACTGCGTCATCAACCTCAGCCCAGAAAAGCCACGGGTCTTCCGAGAGGCTAACCGAGTCCTCAAGCCCGGTGGAAGGATCACCGTCAGTGACATAGTCACTGAGGGCGAGATCCCCGAGGAGATCAGGCGAGACCTCGACTCTTGGGCGAGCTGCGTCTCCGGCGCCTTGCCCCAGGAGGAGTACCTCAAGGACATCGAGGCAGCCGGCTTCAAGAAGCCAAAGATTCTCACCGAATCCTACTATGACACAAGTGAGTACGACATCGACTTCAAAGTCAAGAGCATAACCGTCGAGGCGTATAAACCCTAATTTTTTTTGAGCACGTGCATCACGCAGAGATCTATAAGCGGTGCTCAACAAGTTGACATAGAGAAGCTGGATGTACACGCTCTGGGTCAGGGTGTAGCTATAGATCCTCAATCCCTAGGTCATATGCTGACCCAGCTCAAAACCACATAGCAGTTAGGCAGGAGCTGAGGATGCTAGGTTACGCTGATGAGCAGAACCCTACCCGGGTAACTGAAGCTGCTAGCTGGGCTGATGGCTGGGTTGAGCTGGGTTGCTGGCTGAGCGGGGCTATGCTGCTAGCTGTTATACATATAGGGAAGGCTAGGAAAAGGGGGGCAGCCCAGCCCAGCCCAGCCTGCAGCCTCTGCACAGGCTACAGCCTTATGCAGTCAACAAGTTTCTCCGGAAGAGCGGGCAATAGGTAGAGCCCTTCGGCAGCGGAGCTTACTCAGTATGTGTCAGCTAACAGCGTCGAGGAGATGAGCGTCGAGTACCCTAAAGGAGGCGCCCGCTGATGAAGGCTGTCTCCAATCCCGAATCATTCATGAAAAAACTCCAAGGAAACCCATGACTTTAGTCATGGGAGGAATTGGAGTTGGCTGAAAGTGGTAAACGTGGCCATTTTAATATTTTCTATACCTTCCATTACTCGATGCTCCTAACCCTAAAGATCAAGCTACAGCCCACCGAGGAACAGAGACAGAAGCTACTCAAGACCATGGAGACCTTCAATCGAGCCTGCGACGACATCTCAAAGGAAGCATACGAGTCCAACACCTTCAACCAATACAGGCTCCACCACAGACTCTACTACAGGATCAGGGAGCAGCACCGGCTGCCCGCACAACTAGCAATACGAGCCATCTGCAAAGTCGTTGACAGCTACAAAGGGGAGCGCAGGCGCCTGCACCTGTTCAAACCCCACGGAGCCATAACCTACGATGAGAGGGTAATGCGCCTCCACGGGCTTGATGAGGTGAGCCTAAGCACCCTTGAGGGCCGGGTCATGGTCCCCATGCATGTCGGCAGCTACGCGAGGC
>MEZF01000018.1:2761-5776 GCA_001774245.1 Candidatus Bathyarchaeota archaeon RBG_13_52_12 | reverse complement strand
TGCCCATTCGTTTGGGTTACCGGCCATAGGGCGTGGGAACCACCCGAACCCATTCCGAACTCGGAAGTTAAACCACGCTCCGTTCGCGGTGGTAGTGTTGTCTTCGGCGACGCGAAGCCGGGGAAGCTGGTGGCCCACTTTCTCTCAAACAAGGAATACCATCTAATGAATCACGCCGAGGCGGTGGAGTTCATCGAGCAGAACCTCACGCGTCTTCTTCAAACTGGTCTGCCTCTCAACGAACTGGTCACTTGAGATTAGATTTTTCCTAAACTCGGCATCGAGGCTAGTCAACTGTCCATCTATATTGGTTATCCTTGCCTTCAGCATGTCTGTATAGCTGGCCTGTGTGGGAGCGGCTTCCTCGCTGGGTGCCACGTCCGTGGCGATTACGCCGTCCTGAATCCTGAGGATTCGACTCGCAGCTCTGGCAACGCGTGGATCGTGGGTTACCATAATTATAGTCTTAGCGAGTTCCTTGTTGACCTTAGCGAGGTAATTCACGACTATCATGGCGTTCTCCGTGTCGAGTTCACCGGTTGGCTCGTCTGCGAGGACTAGGGGCGGATCGTTAGCTAAAGCGGCTGCCAGAGCTATGCGCTGTTGTTCGCCACCGCTGAGTTCACCGGGTTTGTGGTCGATCCTCTCCCTGAGACCGACGACGTCGATGAGTTCTTCAACTCTCTTGTGTCGCACCTCCTTCTTCACGCCAAGTGCCGCCATCGGTAGTTCTACGTTCTCCGCTGCATTCAGGGTCGGTATTAGGTTCATGTTTTGGAAGACGTGTCCGACAGTCTTCCTCCTGAACTCTACGAGTTGGGATGGGTTGAGTTGGGAGAGGTCAGAACCCATAACGGCTACGTAGCCAGCGGTTGCCCTATCCAAGCCACCGATAATATTTAGGAGAGTGCTCTTCCCGGAACCCGATGGGCCAATGAGGGCTACCATTTCTCCCTTAGCGACTACGACGCTTAGTCCCCTGAGCGCTTGAACCTCAAGTTCACCTGTCTTGTATACCTTTATCAGATCACGTGCTTCAACCGCATATTTTTCACTCATCTCGCTTCATCCCTAATGTCGGGTGCATATAATGGGGTAACTGCGCCTCTTGCCTTGACTGATCTTCTCAATGCGCAGTGATACATCTCTCAAGCTGTCGATGTGGGGGTAGCTAAAAGACTTTTGCAGAATCGTTTTAATTTCGTTTCGATTGGAGACGACTCACGCTGTTTGCTGGTTAGACTAAGGTTTATAACCTTATGCTAGTCTTCAACAGCACTGATCGGTATGGTTCTCATCTTAGGACAGGTCCTGCAGGCTCAGCAAACGGACATGAACGTGATCCTGCAAACAATCTACAGCTTCGCCTTCATAATCTACCTCTTCTACGCTCAAAAAATTCAGACCCTCCAGATGCTTCGGCAAATCGAGGTAACTCTGAGGAAGGTAAAGAATGTCAAGGAGGAAGCCAGGAACCAGACGGTTAAGACACTCGTTGAGATAGGTAAACCTAGCGGTGACATCGCGCCACGGGTTGACAGGTTCATAGACTTCTTCAGCATCGGTCTCGAGAACATGGACCCAGCGGGAATAGTTGATAAGATGGACCATTTCCTGAAGACGAACAAACACATCTATGAGGCAGAGGTGAAAGCCCTAGCCCCCAACGCGACACCGACGGAAAGGAATAACCTTGAAAACCTCGTTGAGGTAAGCCAGGCTCTTAATATCTACTACAAGGTAATTCGTCACTTCTACCTCCTAGGGAAGAAGACGATGAATATCTACGTCATCATGCAGGTCCACATGATCCTGCCCCAGTTGATCCAGATGGTGGAAGCCTACGCTTCTGGAATACAGGCCTTCCAGGAGGGGATGCCTATAGGTGATAGCGTTGGCGCAATCGTGGCGGCGAAGCTCATGCACGGCTACACACAGAGAGATATAGCTGAGGAGATCGTGGCCGCCGAAGTGCCCTACGAGGGGAGAACCTTAGTAGTCTTCAAGGCGAAGGGCCCCGGTGGCAGCGTCGGAAACCCCGATGAGGGGCTCATCAATGTCCTAGAGGAGCGCCGAGGTAAGGTAAAGATAATCATTACCATCGACGCCGCGGGTAAGCTGGAGGGTGAGCCGGTGGGCCAGGTCTCCGAGGGTATAGGCGCAGCGATAGGAGGCTCTGGTAAGGAGAAGTTCAAGATGGAGGAGGTCACAAACAGGTACAAGATACCGATGCACGCAATCGCCATCAAGCAGGGAATGGAACATGTCGTGGCCCCACTCATTGAGCCTCTCTTCGACGCAACCGACAAGGCTGTTGAATCGGTAAAACGCATAGTTCTTGATTACACGGAGCCGGGTGACACGGTTGTAATAGCTGGGATAGGCAACACAATAGGAGTCGGTCAGTGATGAGTGGAAACCAGGGTAACACTTCTCCAACCGCGGGGATGACCGCCTCCTGGGTAGCGTATGCTGCTATACTCATAGTTGGACTACTGAGTCTATTCAGTCTATACATGGGCTTCATCAACTACGCAGATAACGCTGACATTGCCCTAGTCTACTTGTTTATAGGCGCAGCTGGGTTTGCAGCCATCGGGTACATGTTATTCCGTAGCAAACCCGCGACTACTAAGGCTGAAGCACTGGAGGTCAAGAAAGCGGAGGTCTTCACGACCCTAGAGTGCCCCAAGTGCCAACAGAAGAGGGTCCGAGACTTTAAGCGAGGGGATTACATCTACAAGGACGACGAGCCCTGTACACGCTGTGACGGAATGATGATCATCACGAAGATTTCCCGAAAGAAGGAAGAGGAAAAGAAGAAAGACGAGTCTAGCTGGTTGTGACCAGACAGCCGTCCTTCTGGACAATAACAGTGTGCTCAGCTTGGGCTACAATTCCACCCGACTTTTCGAGTAGCTGAGGGTAGCTCATTATGCAACGTGCATCTATGAGATCAGCGAAAGCCTTCTGTCCATCAGGTAAAGGAAACCGCTTCATGACCCACCTGCTAGC
>MEZF01000018.1:0-2703 GCA_001774245.1 Candidatus Bathyarchaeota archaeon RBG_13_52_12 | reverse complement strand
TCCAGGTTTCTCTTCTTCTCGAGCCTGTAGATGTGACTCGCGGGGCCGTCCCTGACCTCGCCAACGGCGTTGTTGAGGACTGTGAAGGGCTCGATAGCATATACTTCTCCCTCCTCAAGCCGGTGTAGTTCGTACCCACCAACGTTAGGTATACTCCTGCCAGCGTGGACGATGTAGCGGGAGAGCTTATGGCCAGTTAGGTTCCTGATCGGTTTGAATCCGCGATTCTTGATGGTGTGCTCGATGGTGGCTCCTATTGCGGAGGCTCTCATCCCCGACTTCGTCGCCTTTATGGCCACGGCGAGAGCTTCCTCCGCTGCCTGGACCATTTGTGTGAGTGCAGGGTCTAGGCATATTGAGACGGCAGTGTCAGCTATATACCCGCCAACGTGAACCCCGATGTCGACCTTGACCATTTGTCCCTGCTGGATGAGAGTAGTGTCTCCTATGGGGGATGCGTAATGGGCTGCGACTTGGTTGATGTCGACGTTACATGGGAATGCTGGCATCCCCCCGAGCTGCCGCGTGAGGGACTCAACGCGCTCACAGACATCTATCACCTTAACCCCTGGCTTGACCTCGCCTCTGATTTGCTCGCGAACCTTGGCTGCGATCTTACCTGCCTGGATATATTGCTCCTCTGCCTCCAATTAGGGTCGTTACTTGTTGAGGGCGGTGGCGAAAAAGGGTTGTCCTACGCTTTACTTGACAATGAGTACAGGCTTCGTGCATGACTCGACGACGCGTCTGCTAGTAGAGCCAAGTATCCAGCCGCTTATCCCGCCGATGCCTCGACTCCCCATTACGATAAGATCTGCCTTATTCTTCTCCGCTTGCTCCACTATGGTGCTACTTGGGCGGCCTTCAAGTATTACTGTCTCCGTGACAAGATTGGGGAAGTGATCTTTTAAGTCCTTTACGACCTCCTCTTGGCTCTTCTGGTACATCGTCTTCATCTTATCCTGGTACTCCCCGAAGTCCTGAGCGGCTGAGATTGGTATCGAGCCGAAGCCCTCGTCTGGGAAAACGGGGAGGGTCACCCTCGGGACGACGGTAACGACGACCAAAATTCCTTTACTAGAATCCGCCAAGTCGGCCGCATAATTGATTGCACGCTTCGCCTGCTCTGAGCCATCAAACGCCACTAGTATCTTCTTGAAGATCATGCCTATCACTAGAGACGTTAAAATCTGTACTTATAAAGACGACAACTCTAGGATTAATGCCCCAGAGTTTGAAGGAGCTTTAAGGCACCATACTTATTCTCGATTATGTGCCACTCAGCCTCGTTATAAAAGGAGCACATGCCCTTTCCATAAGCCTTGGCCACCTCCACGCAGAATCGTGTTGCCTCCTCAATGTCGGTAGGATGGCTCGCCCCTGTGGCGCATCCTGGAACTGTTGACTCGGTGGTTATTGCGACGCCGACGACAGGCTTGTCAGTGATTGTACAGGGCTGCATTATGCTGTTTATGTGGTCGATGCCATTACCGTAGGGGGTAATATCCTGTGTGGTGATTGGACAAACACGAGCGTTCCTACCGGTCACTATCTCCATTATTGTGATGAGGTCGTCACTGACCCTGAGGAGCCAACCTTCCTTTGCGGTGGGAGTTATGGCGAACCCCCTCCACTTCGCGATCCTGTTTCCCTTCGTTGTGTCGATGCTGAGTATAGCATCCATGTCGGAGGTCACCTCCTCCCTGCCGATTTCGGCGAAGGCTACAGGTGAACCCATGAAGGGAACAGGTTTATGGGGGATCGTGGGGGCGTTCGGACATATATGGGTCCCAATCACCACATCGCCTAGGAGTGCGTCGCCCTTCGATCGCATATCAGCCAACTTAAGGGCGGTAGCAACCGCGGTTATCGCACCGTCGGCGTCGGAGACAAGCCCCATCATCTCGGGCCTCGCGCCTACGCCACCGAGTCGTCCGAGCACGCCAAGCGTGGGGACGTCGCCTTTCACGGTTTTACCACGGACACCAGGTATTCTAATCCTTACAAAGTCTGTCTTCCCCTTTTCGCCTCGCAAGGTCTTCACAATAACGTCTTCGAGCCCCCTCGACTTGAGGAGGGCTGAGACATCTTTTCCCGATACTGAGGCAGAGTCGAGGACCTCCATCGCCTCGATGACTTGCTTGAACATGGATTGTATGAGGTGATTCGCGGCTTTAAGATGATGTTGGCGCCGTCTTAAGCTTAATCGCGGATATCCCGGATGTTACTATTAGAACACATGAGATGAGAAGCAGGGAGGAAAACGGGCAGAAGGCAGCGTAAACGTAGCCTAAGGCAGGGTTCGCAGCGATGCCACCTATATTCTCCACCTCCGCGTATAGCATCATAATCACACCTGTGCTCCCAGGGCTTTGAAGGCTCATGAGGTACACCATCATACTCGTATCTCCCCCAGCCTGAAGGACCCAGCCATCTGAACGACCATGATAAGGTTCAGCAGCCCCCCTCGAGTTAGCCAAGTATCTCAGGGTCAAGCCGTAGCGTGGCTAAATGTAACTATCTCTAATAGCGGTGGCTTTAACGGTTAAGGCTCACCCATCAGTTCAATTAATCTTAACAATGCGGCCTTCCCTGCTTTCTCGATACTGGTACCATGGCTGACGAGAACTCTGTCGAACTCGAAGTTGGCCAGGTGTCGGACGCTCGCTTCAGCGGTTTCACGATCCTTGGAGAACATGGGGT
>MEZF01000017.1:1280-5893 GCA_001774245.1 Candidatus Bathyarchaeota archaeon RBG_13_52_12 | reverse complement strand
ATGGGTCTAGCTGCCGCCGCGCTCTACATCGCCTGCGTAATGAACGAGGAGAAGCGGACTCAGAAGATGATCGCGGATGCTGCTGGCGTGACCGAGGTCACCATCAGGAACCGGTACAAGGGTCTAAAGGAAGCCCTCAAGCTCGACATATAAACCCTCGAGGCCTTTTTTTAAACCCAAACTCATAGGTCAAGGCTAATCTTGAAACATATTATTCGCGCATGTCTGCCTGCTACACGCATAGCGACCATCAGAGGCGTTTCTCCGGCGCGAAACATTAATCACGTTAAGGCTTATGAACTTGGCCACTATCCAGCTCTGCGGTGCTGGACAAGTCGTCTCGGTGAATCAGGAAGCCCGTGAACTAAGTTTTACGTGGTTCACTTTCCTGGTTCTCCAATTCCCGGGCGTGTTCAACGTAGCACTTCATGCAGACCTCACCAAGACCCGGTATGTATGCCTTGAAGTGTTTTAGCTCCTCACTGCACCTCTTACACGATGCTAGGGCTTCGGATTCTTCAAATGTTATCGTCATGCTGACAAACTCGAACTCATCGAATAAAATGAATGTGGAGTCCCGATGAATGTGGAGTCCAGATGAATATGGAGAAGTCCTGTACTAAAGCCAATTATCTAGATTAGGATCGCGTGCGCACTGGCTTGTCCCTAAATAACTGCTAAATCCAATATAAAACCAAGACACAGCGCGCGCAATTCTATCTTATGTGGCATTCAAATACTTGAATCTAATAATTAAATAAAACAACCAAGAAATAATTAATTCAGATGTATAACCTTAGTATTCTACGGTTCATGAACTAACTTATGTCAATAAATAGACTAGGGTCTCCGTAAAGTATCTCCTGATGACCGAAGTTCGATAGTTCCAATACAAGGATCAATTAATTTGTTAAATTCATCTGGGTTACTCATCGTTCTCATGGCCGCGAATGCACGGATATGAGCTTGAGGATAAAGATCAGCTAAACGATTTGCAGACCCAATAAACATTGAACCACGTGTAACAATATCATCAACTAATACAATCTCATCAGGTTCCGATAGGCTCCCTTGAACAATCAAAGAATTAGTGTTCATAGGCAGTCGGTCTTAAATGAGCTGGACTAGTTGCTGATTTACGTACAGGTTCATTCCGAACCAAACAAGAAGAAACTTCTCTTCCGAGACCGTAGCTAGCTAAAGCGATTGCGATTCTTTGAGGAACCCATAAAGTATCAGGTTGCATTAATGAACTCTTTGGGCAAGGTACGAAAATTGTATTAGATTTGAAAAATGAAGAAAATGAGAGACTATTTCTTTGTGTTTTTATTGTTCTAGCTATCCATTGTGACATTGGTATAGGAGGATTTTCTACAAACCTATCGTTTTTAAGAGCCAACATTGCATTTCTCGAGTTTTGAATATCTTGAGAATCGCCTCTAGGACAATAGGATAAAAGAGCGCTGAGTTCAATTTCGGTTAATTGCAGGCTCATAATTTCACATTGCCAAATTGAGGATTTCTTGAGTTGGAATGTGATCAATTATTTCTTCGGGATCATTCAATTCAAGAGCTCCATATTCGATCATTTTCTTAGGCCATTTCAATGAAGAATTATTGACAATGGCTTTCCAAATGAATAGGGGTCTCCCGAGTCTTAGAGCTTCCCAGCCTTGGTGGAGAGAACCACTAGAATCTCCAGCTTCGACAATGATCGAAGCATCAGATATGAGTGCCATTGTTCTATTGCGAATCACAAAATCTCTTGGTCGAGTTGGATAACCAATAGGGAATTGTGAAATTGCTAAGTGGTTTCGCATGATATAGTCCTGTAGGCTGGAGTTTTCTTTTGGGTAAATCTTGTTCAAGGGTGTTCCTAGAACTGCAATCGTGTATCCACCTTCCTCTATTGCAGTTCTATGCGCCATAGTATCGATCCCCTTAGCTAGACCACTTACCACAATTGCGTCATTTTTCACGAGGACCTTAACAATCGTAGCTGCTGCTTTTAGACCTTCGTCTGATGCTTCCCTTGATCCTATTACTGATAATCTTGGTCCTGGTAATGGGATTGGTAGAGTTCCAGAAATATAGAGTTCTTTTTGGGCATACTTTTTTTCAACATCATTAAGAGGACCTAAAAGATCTTCAAGAGTATATGTGTAAATTTTTGTCCCCTCAAGAGGTTTCATTACTCTTTCCTTCAAAGACGGGATTAGCAACTCATTTAACGTTATAATCCTATCTTTTTTATCTTCTTGTTCCGATCCTCGCTTGTATCGATAGGACATTTTTACACTCTCCCTGCGTCTAATAAAAAATTAATAACCTCGTCGTATGTCAAATTTGGATTTTGTCTATCCTTTATCAAATTTGCTTTAAGGGACTCTAGTCGTTTATATGTCTCAGGATTAAGAGCGATATTCTTTTTTCTTATACCTGCCTGAGAGTTTTGATTCATTTAATTCATACAATGTATTGTTTATTAGCTATATATAATTCACATTTTATGTATTTAATGTTACTGATGTATACATTACAATCGCGTGCGCGTGTGCGAGATACGTGCGTTTGCAGGGCGCGCACGCGAAAATCTCCGCGCGAGATGTCAATATAGAGTGTCTGTGATATGTATTTTGACTCGCTATGTGCTTTGACTCCACAAAGCTTTGATTAAATGTCGTCATATGAATTTGGAAAATCTAATAGATGATTAATGATATGGTTACTGATAAGAAGGGCTGTCTAAATATTCCTAATGATAAAACAGAGTTAACACTTCGTGTCAAGCATAATCATTTGATGCTAAGGGCTTCTTACTTAGCTGAGCTTAGAAAGAGGGCTATTCGTGGTAGGGTTTGGTTTAAGTCCCTTGATGGGTTGGAGAGGGGGATTCTAAGTCTCTCGGTCAAGGTTCTCGATGTCGCTGTCGTGCATTCTTGTTTGGGTAAAGTTCTCACATCTATCGTTGCCAAGATCGAGGACGCTTTGAAGAGTGTGTTCGAGAGGCGGCTGGAGGGCTATGGGCTGCGGCGCGCGGGTGAGATCGCTGAGTTGGCTGTAAAATTGGGCTGTGCTGGTGCTCGTGGGTGGCTTGATGACTCCTTCGCGAGGTATGTCACCTTCATGAGCCTGAATATGCCGATCGGGTGGAGCTTCTAGACGCAAGCCGCTGACTCGAAGACGATTGAGGCTAAGCGTCCCTTCGTAGTCACGGTTATGCCTGCTTATGACGAGGAGGCTAACATTGCGAAGGTGGTCCTCAGAGCTCAGAAGCACGTCGACCAGGTCATCGTCTGCGATGACGGGTCAAGCGACTGCACGGCCGACATAGCTGAAGCCCTTGGAGCCTTCGTGATACGACATGAAAAGAACGAGGGATACGGCGCTAGTCTGATGTCCCTCTTCAAGGAGGCGATAAAGATAAACGCGGATGTCGTTGTGACCCTTGATTCGGATGGGCAGCATGACCCTAAGGAGATACCCATGCTCCTCGAGAAGCTGAACGGGGACGTCGATATAGTGGTTGGCTCACGATTCGTCAAGGGGGGTAGCTCGGAGGCGTCGGGGTGGAGGAATTGGGGCATCAGGTTCATCAACAAATTCATAAATAATGGCCCAATGCTGATTTCGGATTCCCAGTCCGGGTTCAGGGCTTACAATAAGCGAGCCTTAACCGAACTCGTTCTCTCTGAGAGCGGCATGGCGATAAGCACGGAAATCCTGTTAAAGGCGGGTCGGTTGGGTCTACATACAGCTGAAACCCCGATTCATGTAGAGTATAACTCGGATTCGTCCACGTATAATCCCATTCTCCACGGTGTGGATGTTGTTTTGAATACACTCAAGCACATTTCCCTGCATCATCCATTAACCTTCTATGGTCTACCAGGTTTACTATCAGTGCTTGCGTCTCTCTTTTTTTGGGTGTGGTTAATTGAGGAGTATTCCAGGAGTAAAGCGCTCCTGACGAACGTCGCACTCCTTGGAATGGGGTCGATGCTTGTCGGGTTAATGCTCATTACAACGGCGGTCATCCTTTGGGTCATGACATCGCTGATACGGGAAAATAAAGCGAATTAGAGCGGGACCATTCTTTAAGGATTTACTCTGATCAACATAATATTATTTGCCAGTTTTTGTCTTCTAACCGTATTACGTTGTTTCTACTTAGTATCTATAAAATATATTAACGTGCTTGAAGTAGCAAAAATAGTTCACCAGATAGATTAGATGAATGGTTTCCGTCACCCTTGTTCACCCGGGAGATCCTCTTAGAGGCTAGATGGCACGCGCTCCGCAGACGTGTTTGGTGGAGTGCCCTAGATAATATGGAGAGAGGGATTCTATCAATTGCAGCCCGTGACATTGATGACGTCAAGAGTACATTGCTGAATGTTAAGTTAGTGAGGATCTTAGCGAAGATTAAAGAGGCCTCCCTGGGGAGGTTTGCGAGGCAGGTCAGGGATTTCGGTGGGCGTAGGGCGAAGGAGATTAGCTCGATTGGGGTGAAGTTTGGCTCATGTTTAAGCGGGGGTTGGGTTGATGAGGTCTTCGCGAGGTACTTTGCGTTTATGAGCCTCAACATGCTGATTGGGTGGAGCATATAGCGC
>MEZF01000017.1:248-1226 GCA_001774245.1 Candidatus Bathyarchaeota archaeon RBG_13_52_12 | reverse complement strand
TCTCGTCGGTCAGGGTCTATGCAGCGTCCCAGGAGGAGCTTAGGGGCTCCCTAGGAGCCGTATTCGCGAATGTTTTGAGGGCTGAGAAGGCTGGTGGTGACGTCGGCTCCCTGGTCTCGAGACTCAACGAGGCCGCTTCGCTCATCGATTCGGGGTCAGATGAATCGCTTTCCAGGGCTCAGGGCATCATCACAGAGGTCAGTGGACTGGTCCCGAGTGTTGCGGCTCAGGGGTCTCAGTCAACGATGCTTCAAGTGGTTGAGGCTTGGATCACACTATTTGTTCTAGGCACCTCCGCGGTCCTCGTCTGGCTCTATGGTGGCCGGGTATTTTGGAGGGTGTGGCTGAGGGGTAAGGGTGGCTGGAGGGCTGAGTCGGCTTGATTGATGAAGAGGTCAAGATCATCGCGTTGGCGCTGATCGGGGTCATGGCGGGGATCGCTGTTTACCCCGTGCTGTCTGCGAACCGTATCGTTGAGCCCTTCTCTGAGATTGGTGTACTTGGGCCGACTGGTAAGCTTGGGGACTATCCGAGGCTGGTCAAGGTGGGGGCGCCGATCAACCTCTTCATCTACGTTGGTAACGAGGAGGGGAGGGCCGAGTACTATCAGGTTCGGGTCAAGTTGGGGAGTCAGGCCCAGATCGTCAGCGACGTCACGCCCCTTGACACCCCGATTCTCGCTAAGTATGACTTCGTGCTCATGAGTGGTCAGAACGTTACCAGACCTGTCACGCTTAGCCTGCTGCAGCCGGGGATTAACCTGAGGCTCGTCTTCGAGGTGCACGTCTACGATGGGGCCTCCGGTGGCTTCGTCTATGGTCAGAGGTGGGTTCAGCTCTGGATGAACGCGACGAAGAGTTAGTCGAAGAGGATCTTATGCCTCTTCTCAATTCGGTTCGTCCACACCTGGGGAACCCCATCAGGAAGATTGCTTCCGACATAGGTGTCGAGGAGTCTATTAGGGTGGAGGATGCTGCC
>MEZF01000017.1:0-147 GCA_001774245.1 Candidatus Bathyarchaeota archaeon RBG_13_52_12 | reverse complement strand
GTTCTGGGTGATGGCTGGATTCATGGCGCTCCTAGCCTACTCTATGTTCCTAATGCCTCAGGTGTATCCATTAATCTACCTACGATACTTAGTAGGGGTGGTCTTCGTCCTCTACGTTCCTGGGTATGTTCTCATTGAGGCGCTGTA
>MEZF01000016.1:8060-8525 GCA_001774245.1 Candidatus Bathyarchaeota archaeon RBG_13_52_12 | reverse complement strand
TATGATTGGTATCCTAGAAGATCAACCAGAGCTTCTGGAACAGTTTAAGATCGCGACGTTGTATAGATAAAATCGCGCGCGCTTCAAAGAGTATTGACGAGTTCAAGAGGAGAGATGTCGATCTGGTTGTGACCGTTTGCAGAAGTACACCGAAACTATCATGCCCCTTCTGCTCTTCTCCCAGCACATCTGGGCGACTGCGCGCGATGAGAAAAGGTTGTGTGAGTTATGGCCAAGAAGATTCTGCAGATCAATATGAAGTATAAGATCCCGGCGGACGTACTCGCCAAGGCGTTCATGGATCTAGCCAAGCCAATATCTGAGGTCAAGGGGCTCGAGTGGAAGGTGTGGCTCCACGACTCTGTGAAGAAGACGGCGGGAGGATCTATCTCTTTAAGGATGAAAAGTCCGTGAACGACTACTTGAATGGTAAGATTGTAGCAGACATCATGAAGAACCCTGCTG
>MEZF01000016.1:7560-8049 GCA_001774245.1 Candidatus Bathyarchaeota archaeon RBG_13_52_12 | reverse complement strand
GACGCTAAGGTATTCGATGTGTTGCGAGCACAGCAAGGTGACGAGAGGCTCCATCTAAGTCACCTCTCTTTTCAACTAACCGGTTTTTCAATTTTTTTTAATCACGCGCGCGAATAATTACTTAAAACTCCAAATGCTTGAAAATCTTAACCCAAGTTCACTTTGGCATAAGCCTCATCTAATATGCAATAATCTAATCCAAACTTCGCGATTAGGCTAGCTCATGGAGCACGCGGAATTATTACATCCAGACATACATACTTAGCCATCCCAGCTGCAAGGAGAACACCATGGGACCCATAGGCATCATCGCGGGTACAATTTTCCTTAAAGACAAGGGCATCTTCTCCGGCGGAGAGGAGAAATTCGTAGATACATCATATGGCCAAGCCAATGTGTTCTGCTTCCCCCGGGCAGTATTCATCCCACGACACGGCCATGATCCGTCACATCACATACTCCCCCACGAGATCAACCATCCGGCTAATC
>MEZF01000016.1:7241-7507 GCA_001774245.1 Candidatus Bathyarchaeota archaeon RBG_13_52_12 | reverse complement strand
GGGTCACTCAATAAGAAGCTCAAGCCGGGGATGCTAGTCGTCCCGGACGACTTCATCCTCCTCGCGGAGCCGCCTTCGACGATCAGTGGCCGAGCGATGCATCTAACCCCGCGACTTGACGAAGATGTCCGACAACGTCTGATCCAGACCGCCCGTCAGGTCGGGGTAGAAGTCGCTACAAGAGGGACTTACTGGCAAGCCACGGGTCCCCGTCTGGAAACGAAGGCGGAAATACGAATGATGGTGAACTTTGCCGATCTTGTAGG
>MEZF01000016.1:4788-7205 GCA_001774245.1 Candidatus Bathyarchaeota archaeon RBG_13_52_12 | reverse complement strand
GCTTGGTCTCCGGTATGGTGCTCTTTGCTCTGTGGATAATTTCGCCCACGGTCTCGTTGATCAATCCCTCACAATGGAGGAGATCGTCGCCCACGCCCGCGAGAATGCCGCAGTCACTCGGAGGATTACGGAACTTTATGTGGATCAGTTCTTTTCATGAGGTTCCTAGCTGACACGGCGTATGCGAACAATCCGACTACATGCGCAATCTTATCCCAAAGTACCTTTGGTATAAGCCTCATCTAACGTACAATAGTCTTATCCTCACTTCCACCTGATACTGAATCAGGTGATTGTTGAATATGGTTGACTTAACTTTGCTCCAGTCGGTGAGCTACATCGCTGGAGCCCTAGGAGTATGCGTAGCAGCTGTCTTCTACGTTTTGAACCTGAGGATAAGCCAGGTAAACATGAAGGCAAACACCGAGACACGACAATTTCAACTACTCATGCAGCTATCAGGGCCCCAACTCACGAAGGAGGGATTCAGAACCTTTCTCGAGTTCGTAAGCATGGAGTGGAAGGACTACGACGACTTCGAGAAGAAGTATGGCTCAGACGCTAACCCTGAGAGCCTAGTGGTCAGGGACTTCATTGGAACCTGGTATAATAAGGCTGGTTTGCTCCTAAGGTACGGCATGATTGATGGGGAGCTGCTATACGATTTCCTAGGCTACGACTCAATCAGCCTATGGAACAAATACGGGGAGATTGTCCGAACTCAGAGGAAGTTGTATTCAGTTCCTGAGATGTATCGTGACTGGGGGTACCTCTACGATGAGATGGTTAAGATCGCTACGAGGCGAGGATTAGACACAAAGAAGACTCAGGAACCTACGTACACTGATGAGCTGAGGCGGAAGTTGGCAGCTAAATCCACTTGATCTACTCACCTTTATGACTCCCTACCTTATCCTCACCTCCGCCTTCTATTCGAAAAATCTGAACCCAAATAGAATTTAGTATAACCCTCATCTAACTTGTAATAATATCATCCTCATTCCACCTGCTTGGCAGCGATAGGATTACATATGTGTAGAAATAATCAATTTTAGCAGCTTTTACTAATCACATAACCTATTAGTACCCATGAGCCTGATTATTAACCATGAACAACATCAACGAGAACAAGAAAAAGGTTGTTCAGATCTTAAACTCTTATGAATACGAGATCGATGAAGTCGAAGGAGCAATCCTAGCGAGCAAATACTGTGAGAGAAGCGGTGGAGGATTAATGTGCCTTCTACTCGAAGCGACACCGCCATTCGATGAGATAAAGACATGGGGGGAGTATGCTGCTGATTTGGATGATAGCGACATTAAAAATGTATTAAATTCTCTAAACGAGAACCTTTTTGAGTTACTCGGTGGGGCACGTGTCTTACAGGTGAAGTAAAGGCGAGATCAGTCAGATCCTGTGTGAGTAGGAACGGTAACTCGTCGCACGTTTACATAACCTTATCCTGAGTCCCGCCCGATACACAACCGTGAATCATAATGGTTGATCTTGAACCGCGTAATGGCTTTATCCTCAGCTCCACCTGATTCTGCACGTGAATTGTATTGGTTGATCTCCTCAATCGAACGGGTGCTGAAAGGCCGGCAGAGGATACGAGGCCGATCTGTGTTCCTAATAAGATTAACGCGAAAAATACGTTGAAGGATCAGCAACCATCCTCGAATAAATTACTACTAATATCCTTATTCTTTACAGGGTTCTCCACACAAGCCGGCGCTGTTATCCTCAGCCTCCTCCTCATCGAAATAGGGGCAACCTTCGACGTTCCAGTGGGTGTTACCGGGCAGCTGAATGCAGCGGCATCGATCATAACGATACTCATCGCCCTCCTTATGGGGATCCTCACGCTGAGATATAGGTCGCGAACCCTTCTACTGGTAGGGCTTGCATTCTACGCATTCGCGGCCATCGGATGCTACCTCTCCCCCAGCTTCATACTACTGCTCATAACATTCTCTCTAAATGGCGTGGCGACAGCGATGGTTTATCCCATGCTTGGAACCATAATCGGCGAGCACATACCCGCAGCGGATAGAACAAAGGCGCTTGGACTGATCACTGCAGGTCAGCCGGTCACCTTGGTAGTCGGGTCTCCGTTAGTATCGTATATAGCGATGCAATTCGGCTGGAGGATGTGTTTCCTACTCTTCATGCTTCCAGTTGTGGTGATTAACTTCCTCCTCGTATACTTGGCAGCGCCCTCAAAGAAGATAGTGGTTACAACGCCGCAAACCAATACCTTAAGTGGATACCGGGGGATTCTCGCGAGTAGATCCGCCCAAGCATGCTTACTCGGGGCTACGATATTCCAGGCCTCGATGTACACTTCCTTGATGTTCATCATATCCTTCTTAAGGCAGACTTTCGATGTTTCTCAGTCCATGGCTGCTCTTCTCAT
>MEZF01000016.1:973-4782 GCA_001774245.1 Candidatus Bathyarchaeota archaeon RBG_13_52_12 | reverse complement strand
GATAGGACTATCATCTGCCGCAGGTAGTTTATCTGTAGGAAGAATAGTCAGGGCACTCGGGCCAAAGAAGTCGGTAACGTATCTCTGTATTATACTCGGCGTGTTCGCTACAATCATATTCAACTCTAGTTTATGGTGGTTGCCTGTGGTTATCGCGCTGCCCTGGGCATTTGTTGCTGGAGGAGGGTTCGTCTCTGGGGATACTCTCACTCTAGATCAGGTTCCCGAGTACCGGGGTACGCTGATGTCTTTGAATACAGTGGCGAGGAATGTAGGTATAATGCTGGGAACCATATTAGGTGGGGCGCTTCTCATCGTGTTTGGTTATGGGGCATTTGGGTTATTGATGGGCGCAGCAGGAATAATAGCCGCAGTTGTCTACCATACATTAACCGCTGAAGCGTCATTGACACCATAAAAACCTGCACGTGCGCTCCATAGCCTTATCCTCATTTTACGTCAAGCAATTGTGATGGTTGGCTCTTCACTGCTATAGTCGGCACGCGCGTCATTAAGAAAAAGTGGCTAGGACGCAGTCGAGGAACACATTACAGCGGCTATGAATGCGTTAAACGCGGTGATGTAGTCCTTATGGATGAATCGCACCGTCACGCCGTCAAGGCGCTCCGCTGTAGGTATGAACATGGCTGCGTCGGCTCTGCTAGCGTCGGTGAACCTTATCGTGAAATCCACCGGCTGAGGTACGACGTGAGGCTTGATCGATCTCCGTTTCTTGACTGCTTCAGCCGCTCCCTGCCTGATCATCTCCTTTGCCTTCTCCGGATGTATGCAATCAGCTGCGTGGCGGGAAACAGCCTCCTTGACGGCCACCGTCACGATCTCTGGATTGACCGCTTTAGCCTCAAGGGTTACTGCCAAGTCTCCTGTCACAAGTACCAGGGGTACGCCGTAAAACCCTGCGATTCCAGCGTTCATGGCGGTCTCCCCCGCCTCGACACCGTTGATGTGCAGACTAGCGATACTTGCACCGCTGTAAGTGTGACTCAAGATACCCTGAAGCGTGCCCTTCATGCTGTGGTACCCCACAAACATGGCCGCGTCGAAGCTGCCATCGATGCCGCTGACTTGACTCAGTGGCTTCGGACTACCCCTTACTAGCGTGGCTGACCTGTGTAGCTCGGTGGGGTTGATGTTATTCATCCCGCCGTGGCCATCGCAGACCTTTAAGATCGCATTGGGGTCGACGGAGAGAATCCCCTCAATGGCTGCGTTAACGTCGCCGACCATGAGTTGCCTTCCCTTCTCGTAATCTCCCTCAGTACGACTGACCATCGTCCTGTCGACGATGCCGCTTATCCCCTCCATGTCTACTGAGATGAAGACCTTCACAGAAACACCTCTGAAGAGACGTAAAGGCCAAGGTATTTAACGGTCGTTCCTTCGCAGCGTTCGCGCAAGCGATGGTGTTAATGAGGGTATGGGAACGCGCGCGCCACGCCACCAATCTGAAGCTGTTATTCCCTCCTGTCTAGTTGTTAGCAAGTGCTTGGGAGGCACGTGCGATTGAAGGGAGGTGTTCATTACCCGTTCATAAATTCGTTAAATATGATCACCAATTGAGCATTAACTAAATCGCACTCGCGAATTATATGGATGGGTAAGACTTATTTTAGGTTCATAAAATTATTATCTTAACATTTCACTGAGAACTCGGGGGCACCGAGACCGTATGGCGACCGAGAGCGTTGTGGAGAACATACTATGCTCTAAATGTAACAAAGTCGTGCCGAAACAGGACATCTGCCCAGAGTGTGGGCAGGTCCTCGACGCCACAACAGTAGTGCCACTGAAAACCTCGGATAAAATCGAAGACCAAGCGGCCTCGCGTACGCTCAATTTTCTACAATTTCGCCGCGAATTTAAGAAGGAGAAGCCTACACAGGGCCCACAGACCCAATCGCAGGAATTGAAAAAGCCCCCACAGAAAAGTGTGAAGAACGGTGCCACAAAGGTCATGGAAAACGCTGTCCCAGAGGTCGAGAAGATGACGTCCCAGAAAGTTGAACCAGTTGACACGGAGTTACAGAAGGTAAGCGACGTGGAGAAGCTACCGGTACAAAATGTTGATATTGGATCGTACACGCCTGACCCATACACTAAGGAACTTGTCGAAAAGTTAGTGAAGCAGCTGAGGTACGAAATCAACCTGGTCCAGCTTTTCAAGGAGGGTCAGGTGTCGGAGGAGATATTCACGCGTCTATTCAACGGCATGACGGATGAGATCCCCAGCCTAATAGCCCATAGGGGTGAAGCGACGAAGGAGCTGAGTGGCTTAATGAACGGGTACAAATCAGTGGCGCAGTCGGCTCAGCAGGGGTTGAAGCTTCTTGACCTCCGGAGGTCCTTTGATGATTGTTCCGATGAGGAATACAAGGTCAAAGCAGCGGCGTTGAACTGGGACGTCGATCACTACGGGAAGAAGATCTCGGAGGGTCAGATGAAGACGGATTACCTTAGATCCCTGGGTGGCTTGATTCAAGTCGAGGAGGTAAATGATCTGAAGGACATCGCTGCAGGCTGTATGGAGGCATCATCCATGAAGCACATCCATGATAGCATTAGGGAGAAGATTAAGAAGGCGATGCAGGAGACCTCCTCCATACTAAACGATGTCTATGGTTCTTAACACGCTTTCGCGAACTGAAACCTTTTGTTTCTAGGGCTCTACTCTGGATGTTGTTCAGGAAGCTTTCGCACGCGCGAACGTGTACCAGCGAACAACTGTGATTGTAAGTTGTCTAGCGTGTGCCTATTCCCTCTTCATGGGGTTATAGTCTGATGCCCGTTGAAGCCCCTCCATTCTCCGCAGAAGGGCCCCCCGCCCTCGCGGTTACACGCCGCCGAGTTAGTCCTGTACCTGAGGCACCGCCACGCGAAGAGGCAGAGCCGAGGCTTTAGGGGATCCATGAGTGGTCTCATTGCCGTCTTTCAGTTCCCTCTTAAAAGGATTAGTCTGTCAAGGACGCACACACAACGAGTGGAGGGAGGTGTGAGAGGGCTAGAGCGTTTCCTTGAGCCTCTCCATTACAACCTTGATCATGGGTATCCTATGATCTGAAAAGTCGTGATCAGCCCCCTCGACCAGCGCCCACTTCTTCGGCTCATTCGCCGCCTCGTAGACCCTTCTGCAGAGTTCCGGGGGGCTTCGCGTGTCGTTTGTGCCGACGATCACCATGATAGGTGCTTTGATTTTGGGAACTAGCTTTACCGGGTTCGTTCTCTTCAGGGCCTCTGCGAGGCCTGCGGTCATGCCCTCGACTGTGACTCCCGTGAGCCTCCCCTTCGCTGTCTCGGTGAACCACCATGCTGTTCCCTCGATTGTATCATTGGCTGCCAATGCGGTGATGTCTGCCGGGGATATCAGGATCCCTGTCTTTATGGTTGGGTCGAGGCTCATCGTCTTCGTCAGGGGGAGAGCGCCCATGCTGTGGCTGACGAGGCCGACCCTCTTCGGATCTACGTCTTTAAGGGCTCGGAGGTAAGCGACTGCGTCCTGTGCCCCAGTCTCTAAGTTCATGAGGCTGAACTTCCCGGTGCTTCCCCATGCGCCCTGGTAGTAGAAGATCAGCGTGACTATTTCGTTTAGGGCGAGTTCTTCGGCGAGGTCCATGTTCTTTGTGTTCCCCGGATAGCCGTGGCAGATTGCAACCGCGGGCTTCTTTGCTCTGCCCTCTGGTCTGTAGATCCTCCCGAGCAGCGTATTTCCCGCGCTCGGGAACCTTACGTTCTCCACCTTGACGCTCATGTGTACCAAAGTCACTTTCAGCTACTTCCCCATAATCTCTGCG
>MEZF01000016.1:0-783 GCA_001774245.1 Candidatus Bathyarchaeota archaeon RBG_13_52_12 | reverse complement strand
TTTTCGCATCATTATTTATCAAGTTTTTTAAATTATGAAAATTATACTACTTTTATGAGTAAAGAGATTGAAGTTCGAACATATCAGCCAGGTGAGGAGAAGGAGATTGTCGAGCTTCTAAGAGTAGCTTTTGATACGTATAGAATATTAGAGGATCCACTTGATCACTGGAAGTGGAAATTTCAGGACACGCCACTGGGATCAATAATTAGAGTGGCGAAGATCGATGACAAGATCGTTGGCGTTGGGCATGGGCTTCTATTCAATTTGAAGATCGGGGAGGAGATCATTCTTGGTCATAACAGTGTTGACATCGTGACGCACCCCGACTATAGGGGCCTGGGTGTTTACTCGAGAATCAATGATATAATGCCGAAATTACGTGATGAGAGGGGAGCCAAGTTTAATTATTCAATCTCAAGCAACCCAATAATAATCAATAGAAGAAGCTTAATTGGAAAACCTGAGGTTTTTCCCAAAGTAATATCTTACATGGTTAGAATACGCGACGTAGAGGCGCATTTAAAAAACAGGCCGGTCACGAATACCTACCTTAAGAAGAGGCTAACGACGAACCCCAACCTCATCGGACTCGGATACAGATCCCTGAAGACGATAAACAAGCTGAAGAAAATCGTTAAAAATGATAGGGGCTCCAAGAACGACTTCAACATTGAGGAGGTGAAGAAATTCGACCCGAGGATCAATGTATTCTGGGGCAGGGTAAAAAACAGTTGCAACTTCAGCTTGGTAAAGGATCAGAAATTCCTGAATTGGAGATAC
>MEZF01000015.1:8610-9984 GCA_001774245.1 Candidatus Bathyarchaeota archaeon RBG_13_52_12 | reverse complement strand
CGAGTTCGTTAACAACGAGGAGGAGGCTCCCACGACGGAGGTCGCCGTTAAGAAGACGGAGGACTGGGAGAAGCTCAATGTACTTGACCCCAAGAAGGAGCTCCGAGAATACATCCGGTGCAACGAAATCCTTGCACGCGACTTGCGCAGGATGCCTTTCATCTACACAATACCTAGTCCCATAGTCCAGGCAATGAATGGTGTCAGCACCACCGAGCAGGTACTCAAAGACATGAAGGAGAATCCCGATGCTCTCAGGAAAGGCCTCACCACCATCACTGAAACCACAATTGACTTCGCCAAGGCTTGCATCGACGCTGGGGCTTCGGGTATCTTCTTCGGCATCGGCGGCGGAGGACGCATTTGGGAGGTTCTAAATAAGAAGCAACTAGAGACCTATGCTCTCGGCTATGATAAGAAGGTCCTCGACGCAGTCAAAACTCCAATAAAGTTTATGCACATCTGCAGCACACCCGAAGGCAACCCGGGGAAGCTGATGGAGGAGCGCTGGTTCAACAAGTATCCCGTCACTGCGCTCAACTGGGCGAGTCACTCTTGGACCCCCCTCAAGAAGGGAAAGGAGCTCTACGGGGGCAAATACTGCATTTGTGGTGGCCTAGACCGCGAGGAGGTTCTACGCAAGGGCACACCTAAGCAGGTGGAGGATGCTGTCAGGAAGACCATCGACGAGTGCGCCGATGGTGGCGGCTTCATGCTAGGTCCAGATTGCACAGTCTTCCAGGACACGCCTAGGGAGAATTACAATGCCGTCGGTAGGGCTGTCTGGAAATACGGTGCTTACAAAAAGTAAGACCAACAAACTGAAAATTAAGACAATTTTCATTCAAAGCGATTGTCCCATCATCTAATACGGCTATAGGACAGTCCCATGGAAAGAACACGCTTTTAAGCCCTAGACCTAATCAGCTATACAGAGCCAAATAATCGAAGGGAGTAGGGTGGCGAACGACCTCAAGCTAAAGGGCCCCGTCAGGGAGATCGGCATTGCCAGGGACAGCGAGAGACATGACTCCTTCAACATCACAATCGGAATAGCAATAAAGACCGAGGGCAAGGTCAGCTACGAGGAGGCGGAGCGCCTCTCATCCAAATTCCGCCGAGAGTTCCTCGGTAAAGATGTGGAGTTTGTTAGCGTTAGCATCCCCTGCCCCGTCTGCGGTAGAGTGCTGAACAGCGAATCCGGCCTTAAGAAACACGTCGCCATGAACCACCCTGATAAGGTGGACTTAGTAAACCCCATCAAAGTCACAGCGAAGAACGATAAGCCAGAGAAAAAGACCCAAACAAACAGATCGAAGACCTCCCCTAAACAAACGACTAAGCAAAGAACAACAGCAGTAAAGGCGAAGACCA
>MEZF01000015.1:7135-8074 GCA_001774245.1 Candidatus Bathyarchaeota archaeon RBG_13_52_12 | reverse complement strand
CTCCGGAAGTAGACCTCAGACTCGGCGAACTTGCCCTGGTTGACTAGATTAATCGCTGTGTTGTACTGGGGTGTGACCCAGCCCTGCTTCAGCTCCGTCGCCCTCTTAAGATGCTCCTCAGCCTCGGTCATCCTCTTCTTTTCCCAGAGAAAGACGCCGTAGTCGTTATGAGCCTCGGCGGAGCTGGGCATCATCTCCAGTGCCTTCTTAAAAAGGGACTCGGCCTCCTCCGGCTTCCCCTGCTTGAAGCTGTTAGCCTTCTTTAGGGTCTCAGTAGGATCATTCAGGCGTCTCCTGAGCTTCTCGTAGCGAGCCTGGACCTCAGGCAAGTCTGGGTGGATCTCGAGGGCCTTCTTGTAGTGCTCCTCCGCCTCGGCGAACCGACCGGAGCCCTCAAGGATTATAGCGTAGTTTACATGGGCGTTAGCGTCTCCCGGCTTGATCTCCAGTGCATGTGCGACGTACTTCATAGCATCATCGTGACGCCCCCTCTTCCATAGAATGACGCCGTACATTGAGTAGACGTCGCTGCTCGTGTCGTCTAAGAGGAGGGCTCTCCGGACGCTCTCCTCGGCGTGGTCGAGGTCCCCCTTCTGCTGGAGTATCACAGCGAGGAGGAGCCGGTAGCTTGCTATGTCGGGGTCCGAGGCGATGGCCTTCCTGATGAATTCCTCGGCGTCGTCGAGGCGCCCGTTCCTTATGAGGTACTGGGAGCTCATGCTGGCTAGGGCGACATCGCCAGGGTTCGTGGCGAGCCCCATCCTGAGGCACTTCTCTACCTCCTCCTTCTTCCCAAGCTTCTCGAGTATCTCGTATAGGAGGACGTATGCGGCGCCAACGCTTTGATCGGCGAATACGGCCTTCCTCGCGTAGAACTCAGCCTCCTGGTAGTCGCCTTTATCCTTAGCGGCAGATGCCCTCGCTATGAACTGCCAGACT
>MEZF01000015.1:0-7073 GCA_001774245.1 Candidatus Bathyarchaeota archaeon RBG_13_52_12 | reverse complement strand
GGATTCGGACCCGCGACCTACAACTTACGAGGCTGCCGCTCTGACCGCTGAGCTACCGGGCCGCTCCACCTTACGGGAGAAGTGCCTGTTTTTAAGAAATACGGTGAAGCTAGGTGGGAGCGACGACGCCATTGTTGACGAGTTCCTCGATCTCGGCGTCGCTAAGCCCAAGTATCATACTGAGGATCTCCTTGTTGTGTTGTCCGAGTATCGGCGCGGCAGTCTTCCTCTCCGTTGGTGTTAAGCTAAACTTGATAGGATTGTTGGCAGTCCTAACCTTCCCAGCTTTCAGGTGGTCGAGGTCAATGAACATCCCCCTAGCGGCGAGGTGTAGGTCATTCACCGTCTCATTCAGCTGGTAGATGGGGGCTGCAGGGAGGTCTGCGTCTACGAGCGTCTGTACAGCTTCGTCCCTGTTCATCGATGCGACGAATTTCTCGCAGTCCTCCTTCGTAGGTTCCTCCAAATTTAGTAACTTCTTCATATTATCGATGGCGGAGGGGCTCCAGGCACCGACTCGTACCCAGCCACCGTCCTTCGCCTTGAAGATGCCACCAATACCTCCCGTGGGATACTTCTTCCTCATCTCCCAGTTGAGCATCCCGCTGAGGAAATAACCTGTTATCCCAGGGTTCACTGCAACCATGCAGTCTAGTTGGGCGACATCGATCATCTGGCCTAATCCGGTTTTATCCCTGTAGCGGATAGCAGCGATGATCGCCATAGCTGCAAGGCTACCGGGGGTCATATCCCCCAAAGCCATAGCCATCTCGATCGGCGGACCCTGAGGGTCGACTCCATCTCCTGTCATTCGGGTGTGTCCGCTCATCGCCTCCGCGAACGCAGCGTAGCAGTTCCTGTTTTTATAGGGACCATACTGGCCGAAGCCACTGAGGGCCGCGTAGACGATGCCTGGGTTTAGCCTCTTCAGCTCCTCGTAGCCGAGGCCCAGCTTCTCCATCGTGCCGACGCTCATGTTCTGGATGACGACGTCACTCTTCTTGATCAGCTCCTTGAGGAGGCGCATCCCCTCCGGGCTCTTGAGGTTGAGGGTGAGGTCCTTCTTGTTCTGGTTTAAGTGGTGGAAGGTGTAGGGAGCTCCTCCGTAGAGCAAACCCTCGCTTATCCTGTCTATGGCACCCCAGGGAGGCTCAATCCTTATGACCTCGGCCCCCATGTCCGCCATCAGCATAGTGGCCCAGGGGCCGAACCAGACGTGAGTCATGTCTACGACCCTAATATCCTCGAGGGGTTTACGCATCATGTCGTTCACCAAACTGTTCTATAACGTTCAGGGATGGGTGTATAAGACGTTTATCAGCCCCCAATCGTTATAACGGGGGCTTTCCTAGACGAGGGCGATGCCCTTGCCGACCATCGCTGAGGTTGGGGAACGGGAACTCATCAACCGGGTAATGAGGCACCTGACCATTATGCCGGGGATGCCTGTGCCAAACTGGGACGACGTGAACGCCGTGAGCCTCGGCGACGGCCGCGCCGTAGTCCTCAAGACGGATATGCTTGTCTGGAAAACCGACGTCCCGGTTGGGATGACGCCCTATCAAGCGGGGAGGAAGGCGGTCGTGATGAACTTCAGTGACCTCGGTAGCAAGGGTGTCCAGCCACTAGCCTTCCTGGCCGCCCTCGGCGCACCTGACTCCACCTCTATCGATTGTATTGAGGAGATCGCGAAGGGCTTCGAGGCGGGTACTAGGGAGTACGGTGGATACATGGTGGGGGGCGACACCAACGAGGCATGCGATATAATCATCTCGGGGATGGCTTACGGTCTCGCTGAGGAGCGTCGCCTCGTCCTCCGTGGCACATCGAAGCCCGGCGACGTGTTGGCGACGACGGGGGGCTTCGGAAGCACGACGGCGGGGTTCAAGATACTTATAGATGGAGTGGAGGCACCTAGAGCATTAAGGGAGAAGCTCATCGACTCGGTCTACATGCCCCGGGCGAGGGTCAAGGCCGGCATAGCTTTGGCCGCGGAGAGTGTCGCGACCAGCAGCATGGACTCCAGTGATGGCCTCGCCATAAGCCTTCATGACCTTCAGAGGAGCAGCGGAAACGGCTTCAGGTTGAATAATGTTCCCCTCACACGGGAGGCCAAGGCGTTTGCGGAAGAACACGGCCTCGACGGGGCGACACTTGCACTCTATGGGGGTGAGGAGTACGAGTTGGTATTCACAGTCAAGCCGGGGAGTGTAGATGAGACGAGGAAGGCGCTGCATTCTACGGGGGCTGACCTGATTGAACTCGGCGTGGTAACTAAGGGGAAGGATATCGTCTACGTTGAGGGTGGTGTTGAGAAAACCATCGGGAAAGGTGGCTGGGAGCACTTCCGTGGCCTAAAGTAGCAGTAAAAGCGGCACGATGAGGAGCGCCGTCATGTTAGTCAGCTTCATGAAGATGTTGAGACTCGGTCCCGCCACATCCTTGAGGGGATCCCCGACGGTGTCGCCGGTGACGGCAGCGGCATGAGTTGGGGTACCCTTCATCCAAAACTCCTGCTCAATATGCTTCTTCGCGTTGTCCCATATACCCCCGCCAAATGTGAAGAAGGGACTGAGGAGAGCTGACGTGCACAGACCACCAAGGAGCATGGCACCGAGAGCAAACTTACCAAGTAGAACGCCCACTACTATTGGCGCAACGAGGGCGAGGAGACCAGGGGCTACCATCTGGCGGAGCGCCTCCCTCGTCGCTATGTCGACGCAGGTGGCGTAATCGGGTTTTTCCGTCCCATCCAAGATGCCGGGGTGTTCACTGAACTGCCTTCTGACCTCCTCGACGATCTTGTAGGCTGACTCGGCTGTTGCGCCGATGGCCATGCTGCTGAAGAGGAAGGGAAAGACGCCGCCGACGAGGAGGCCGACGATGATTATTGGACTCGTCAACCCGAGGGTGATTCTATCCATCCCCACCAGTTGGCTGTATGTGGCGAAGATTACGAGGGTGGAGACTGTGCCACTGGCGGTGGCAAAGGCCTTCGTGAACGCCTTCGTGGTGTTGCCCATGGCGTCAAGTTCCTCTAAGGCCTCCATATTCGTTGAACTTCCAGACATCTCCGCTATTCCCTGTGCGTTGTCGCTTATGGGGCCGAATGCGTCGCTTGACATCACCATCCCTATGGCGAGGTCGGTTCCGATGTTGGCGCCGACGAGGCCGTAGAGGCTCCCCCCGGTAATCCAGTAGCTGAAGAGGACTATTATGAGGATGAAGATGAAGGGGAGGAAAGGGCTCTGGAGAGCGTAGCTAAGCCCCGTAATGATGTTTAGAGCTGAGCCGTACTCGGAGGCCGCCGCCACCTTCTTGATGGGGCCGCTGTTTATTCCTATGTAGTACTGGACGACGAGGCCGACCGCTAAGCTCGCCATTAGACCGCTTACGACGGCGTAGAATATCCGGACGTCATTTAGGAGGTACATGGATGCCGCATATGCGCCAACTACGCTGATTCCCGCAGCGACGAAGAGGCCGACATTGAAGCACATTATCGGCTTGAGCTTCCCCCACTGCCGGGTGGCGAAGATGCCAACGATGGTGGCGAGTATCCCGACGGCGCCGAGCATGAGGGGGTAAACGTATGCGTTGACCCCCATTGGTAGAAGGAGTATGGAGCCGAGTAGCATCGCCGTGATGTAGTCGTCACTTATAGACTCGAAAAGATCGGAGCCCCTCCCGGCGCAGTCGCCGACGTTGTCTCCGACCTGGTCGGCGATCACGGCGGGATTACGGGGGTCGTCCTCAGGTATCCTGTTCTCTATCTTACCGACGAGGTCGGCGCCGATGTCAGCGGCTTTAGTGAATATGCCTCCCCCGAGCTGAGCGAATAGGGCGGAGAGGCTCGCGCCGAAGCCAAATCCAATAATAACATTTGGGTCTCCGTAGATATACATGAGGAGGCTGACGCCAATGAGGCTCAGACCGGTGACGAGTAAACCCATTACGCCTCCGCCTCTGAAGGCGACGACGAAAGCCTTCGCCCCCGACACATTCGCGGCGTTTGTTGTGCGGACGTTGGTCTTGACAGCGATCCTCATCCCGATGTATGCGGCGACGAGGCTCATCGTAGTTCCGATGATGAAGGAGACGACCACCCTGGGGTCCCTGTAGAAGATGCCTATCGGGATCGCCACGAGGCTGGCAACTATAGCGATGGTCCTATATTGTCGCTTGAGGAAAGCCTTAGCCCCTACCTCGATAGCGTCGGCGACTGCTTTCATCTCGGGTGTGCCGACAGGTTCTTTGAGAATGGACCATGCGAGGTAACTAACGACGAGTAATGCAAGGAACCCGACAGCGGATGTCAGAAGAATTAGGTACATTCACCGCTCACATGCCCCTTTATCGAGTTTTCTGAAACTTAGTTAGTTGAAGCGGGGATCTAGGGCTATAAAGGTATTCTTTTTGGAGTGGCGCCGCCGAACGGACTTGAACCGTTGACCAACTGGTTAACAGCCAGACGCTCCACCTGACTAAGCTACGGCGGCACGACAACAGGAAACTACTAAATCGAAATATTAAGGTTTGGATGGGTACAGGCTAGACGCTGAGGGCTCCGGGGAGGCTCTGCTGTATCTCAACGACGTAGCCCTCGGGGTCCTTGAACATAAACACCCTGACCTTGAGGCGCTGAGACTCCTGCAGCTTCTCCTCTATCGCGACGCCGGCCTTAGTGACCCTCTTATACCACGCCTCGGCGTCCTTGACGTTGAGGCAGAATATGACGGGCTTTATGTTGTTGGCTTTGTGGTGGCCCTTGGCGCCGTCGACGAGGCCGAGGTAACCGTCCTCGGAGACCTTGTAGATCTTGCTCCAACCCTGGTCGACGACCATCTTTAAGCCCATGACTTTCTCGTAGAATCTCATGGCCCTAGGTAGGTCTCGGTAGTAGAGCCAAGTGATCACGCCGCGCACTCCGTAGTCCGGCATAGTTTCAATTCTCCCCTCTTAGATATTTAGAGTGTTAGACTGTTTACGCGTTCTCTATCATCGCTAACTATCAGGCGTGAGCGTGAATTATCTTAGTCGCGTAGAGTCTAGGGTTTGTGGGGTAGGGTCAACAATTTATTCCCGAGCGATGCCGCTAATAGAACATGGCCATCAGTAATCCTCACTTCAACAAGGTGAGTAAGGACTACGATAGGGGACGCGTTAGTGAGGATACCTGGTTCTGGGCGGGGGAGGCGGAGAGGCTCGCTCACCTCGACATGGGCTCACTCGTGGTGGACATGGGGTGTGGTACAGGTAACTATGGGCTCGGGATTCAGGCGCGCGCGGGGGCGAACGTTGTTGGATTCGATCCCAGCGTCGAGATGCTAAGGCAGTTAAGGGAGAAGACCCTGAATTTCCCCGCTGTACAGTCCGTCGCTGAACATATACCGTTCCGAGGAGACGTCTTTGACCTCGTTTACGCTGCGCAGGTCTGGCACCACGTCGTCAACAAAGAGAAGGCGGCTAGGGAGTGCTGCCGTGTACTGAAGCGGGGCGGCGCTAGTATCGCCCACACCATTAGCCACGCCCAGCTTGACTCGAAAGTCGTTTTCAAGTTCTTTCCTGAGATAAAGCAGAGCCAGCTCGACGTCTACCCCAGCGACGAGGCATTCCAGACCTACTTCAAGGACGCTGGCTTTCGGTTGACTGAGGTATATCCCTATAATGTAGAAAGGTACCAGTCAAGCGACGAGCTCATAGAGATAGCAGAGAAGAAGCTCTGGAGCATGTTCCGCCCAATCACGCAAACTGGACTAGATAGGGGGGTGGCGGAGCTGAGGCAGTGGAAGAGGGATCACGGTGACGAGCCGATAAGGAACGACGAGACGATAACACTGTTCGTGGGGAGGAAGTAGCGCCCCTTCACAGTTTTAGGGGCAGGACGCCCCTCAATCAGACATGGTTAAGTTACTAATCATAGCGAACGATGCGCCCTATGGGGGCGAGAAGACTTGGAACGCGCTCCGGCTCGCCGGTGCTTCAGTGACCGCAGAGGTTGGGATGCAGGTAAGGGTCTTCCTAATGGGCGACTCCGTTGGGACCGCCAAGAAGGGGCAGGTCACCCCAGAGGGCTACTACAACCTCGAGAAGATGCTATCTGATCTCGTGGCGAAGGGCGTCGAGGTGAAGACATGCGGAACCTGTCTAAAGTCGAGGGGGATCATGGACGCCGACCTCGTCTCTGGCGTCCAGAGAGGGACGATGATGATCCTCGCCAGCTGGGTGAAGGAGAGCGACAGGATAGTCTCCTTCTAGCCTCTAGTCACTACTTTGTTACGAGTCTGGCGGAGGTTGGGTGGATGTTTATAATCGCCCACTCGGGGTGCCGCTCCCTGCTCGGGAACCAGAATCTGTTCCTCTGCTCAGGCCTCCAGTAGAGGTACCACCAGAACCACTTCTTCTCGACTTCCTCCCCGGTCTCAACTTCGGCCTTGCCCTCGATCTCGTAGTATTCACCCTCCCTGGCGGCGGGGAAAGTGATGAGTGCCCTCGGAGTGGACTTTACCTCCTTCACCTTTCTGGTGTTAGCGTGGGTGGGGAACCATATCTTGGCGTAGGGGTCTTCGTTGAGATTTGTCATCTTCCTGCTGTGTTCCTCGCCCTTTTCGGTAAACGTTGTTAGGAAGACAACTCTCGCCCTCTTGAAGTTCTCAGCTAGCCCAGGTAGCTTATCCATTTCTTATTCCTCTATCCATGTTGTTGAGTGTTTTCTCGTTTATGAATCTCTCCTTCCGATCCTCGTTTGCTGATTAACTTGTTGTTAGAGTTTGAATTGGTCGGCGTAGAAACTGTCTTTTAAGCAGGCTTTGATGCATTTTCCACAGACCTCATCCTCTAGGTCGAGGTGGACTATGTATTTTCTGCACTGTTCGCGGTAGTTATCGAGTTGGTGTTTGTGGTCGAGGAACTTGCAGGCGTCAAGGCAGGCGCGGCAATCACCGCAGCTCTTGATCTCTGGTGGGGTGCGAGTTATTGGGCTAGTTGTGATTATCGAGGCGAGTCTAATAGCGGGGCCGTATAGAGGGTTAACGATTAACTCGTTCTTCCCCCTCCAGCCAACTCCCGATAGC
>MEZF01000014.1:13963-15240 GCA_001774245.1 Candidatus Bathyarchaeota archaeon RBG_13_52_12 | reverse complement strand
TGAGATGCCCAATTTGCTGAGTAACTCCTCGAATCTCATGGGTTTGTCATTTCTAAGGACGTTGATGATCTGGTCGTCGATGGGTTCCATTCGTTGACTATTTTGGCTAAAGAGTATTTAAAACCATTTTACACCAATAAAGGAACAAGGCAGCGCGCATACGCTCCGACACTGGAAGGCTACTGACCTCTACCATAGAACTAAGGACCTGCTATACGTTCAGCAGTTCCTGGGGCACAAGCGCGCGCGCATTCAGCTATCCAATGCCCTGTTCGATGAGGACACGGATCATTACATCTGCAAGGTTGCTAAAACTGTTCAGGATGCTACTGAGCTCGTGGAGCTTGGTTTCGACTATGTAACAGATATAGACGGAGTGAAGTTGTTTCGGAAGCCCGCCTAAAGGTGGGACGGGTTCATGAAATGGTGGGATCGGTGAGATTTGAACTCACGAACTCGTACGCCCCAGGCACGAATCTTACCAAGCTAGACCACGATCCCAAACCCAACACTAGACACAACAACCATAGTAAAAAGGTTGCGAAGTCCGTTTTCTTGTGAAGTAAGCGGGGAAAATAGTCATATACTACTGTAACTGCTTCGCCTGATCGGCTAACCGCTGACTGTGTTCTCTCTCAGCGGCCTCAAGCAGCTCAGGTTTGACTATGAGGTCAACGGCCGTGCAGGCGAGGGCCTTCGCCGCCTTTATCATCACGTCGTGAGCTTCCGCGGTCGCCGTCATCGAGGCTCCCTCAGGGCTGTGCAGCGTCACTGGGCCGATGTTGACGTAGGCGCTTAGGGCGGGTATCGCCTGGCTGACGTTGCCGAAGTCTGTGCTTCCACCGCTTCTGCGGAGTTCCTTCTCCTCTGGGAAGTCGACACCCACGTAAATCATCTCCTCCCTGAAGAGGTCGGTCAGCGTCTTGCTCGGGAGCGAGTTAGCGTAAGGGTTGGCGACCCTGGTAACCTTGCTCTTCGCCCCGGTGGCGAGCTCGGCTCCCTTTATTATGTTGAGTACCTTTCCGTAGTACTCCTCAAGCATGGGAATCATTGGCGCTCGGACGTAGAGGTGGGCGCTCGCGTAGTCTGGGACGACGTTGGGGCTATCACCCCCCTTCTTGATTATGCCGTGGATGCGTACGTCCCTGTTTATATGCTGTCTCAGCGCGTTTATGCCGTTGAAGGTCTGGAGGACTCCCTCCAGGGCGTTTACTCCTTTCTCCGGGGCGCTTCCCGCGTGGCTGCTCTTTCCGAAGAACTCTACTAGGAAGCTCTCC
>MEZF01000014.1:13630-13942 GCA_001774245.1 Candidatus Bathyarchaeota archaeon RBG_13_52_12 | reverse complement strand
CTTCCCCACAGGTTCGAGGGGTGGATCATTAAGGCGGCGTCAGCCTTTCTGATCTCATCCAGCATCACAACCTTGCCACCCGCGTTCTCGACGACCCCCTCCTCAGCCGGAGTACCATATACGGCGACGTTACCTGGAAGCTCCTTCGCCACAGCTGAGGCGCCGATGGCTGCGCCGAGGGCGGCGGAGGCGATTAGATTGTGTCCACAAGCATGGCCTATCCCCGGAAGGGCGTCGTACTCCGCTAGTATGCCGATTGTAGGGCCTTCTCTCCTCGGCTTCCTGGCGATGAAGGCGGTCTTCATCCCCGCG
>MEZF01000014.1:9939-13586 GCA_001774245.1 Candidatus Bathyarchaeota archaeon RBG_13_52_12 | reverse complement strand
TAGCAGGGCTGAAGCCTTAAACTCCTGGTGACCAATCTCTGGCTCCCCATGTATCCTGTTGCTGATGCCTATGAGGACATCCCTGTGGTCGTCTATGCTACTACAAGCCGTCTCCTTGATACCCATGGCCTTAAGTTAAGGCTTGGAAGGTGAAATCCTTTTCCAGCCCTGTTACTCGAAGAAGCTCCTCAAAGCTCGCTTCGCTCATTTCCTTCCTGTAGTTGCGAAGGGCGCCAAGTAGAATCTCTCTGTCAGGTAGCCCAATGACTGCTCCGATCGTACTGCTCGCATTACTGTTCAAGAAGAGCGATTGGAGTACGGTGGTTACATTGGCAACTCTCCTACCTGTACTGGCTGACTCGAAGTCTATTATCACCGGTTCACCGCCACGAAGCATCACGTGTCTTCTGAGACGGACAAGCTCACCATGATCTAGGCCGGCCTCGTCTAAGCGTCGCGCCTGTAATACGAGGCTACGGATGACAGCCCTGAGGGACTCCGCTTCCCCTGAAGCGAGTCCTCTGATCCACTCTCTCAGATAGGGCCCATCAATGAACTCCATTAAGAGGATGAACTGTCCCCAACTGATCAACCTAGGGCCCACCCCAACCGCGTTGGCGACTCTCAGGAGCCTCGCCTCCTCGTCGAAACCAGCCCTGTCCGCATCAGTCCTCCTCACTTTCGCGGCGCGGACCCCACTCCTCGTCTCCACCTTTAGGACTAGAGACGTGTTTCCTTTACCGAGGACGGGGATGGTCTCAACCACGTGTGGTCCCTCGAAGACGACGGCTTCAACGCCTAATCTGGCAAGCTCCTCTACCCTTTTCTCTGCTGCCTCGACATCCCACCTCGGCCAGCAGATTAGTAAACCATGGGGATGAGTAAGTAAAGCCTCAAGTGGAACGCTCTCACCCAAGCCAGTCAGGCCTACCTCTAAGGAAACCCTCGAGGAGAAACGTAAACCTCCCCGTGAGCTGGGCCTCTATTTCATCGTTGATCATCACGGACCCATGTTTCCTCAGAATGGCGGCTAGGCGCTTCGGCACACCATGTTCCTCACAATCTCTCACCAGAGTCTTCTTTAAGTCGACGCGGGAGAGGGCATTCTTCCTCTTCACCTCGACCCACCACCTTCCACCCTCGATGCCGGGGCCGCTGACGACCTCCTGGGAACCCATGTAAGCGTTTAGAAAGTCCTTACTATCCTTCAAGAGGCTGACTGGTGGCCCCATCTTCTTCACCACCGGGGGGAGGACCATCGACTCTATTTCATAAACGAAGATGTGCCGCTTCTCCTCATCGCTCCAGGTAGCCGAACGTAGTACTTTGAAACCTCTCTCCCCGAGCGCCCTGCCAAAGGCCTTCTCCGTCTTATAGAGCTGCCCCCAGAGAGTGTCGGGTACTGGTGGGTCACGGTCAGGGACGTGAACGAAGATGACATCAACGCCTCTCTCTGCTAACTGTTTGGGGAGGTCATCCGGCACATCTCTAATCACGGGCACGAAGAACTTCCTCTCGGGCTTCTCCACGAAGGCTCGGGCAGCCGCGACAAACGTCCAGAGCACTGTCTCCGTAACTGCGGATGCAACGTTCCTATTGGAGTCGACGGGGTCGATTACGATGATCGGCTCATTGAACTTCCCGGGTTTCACCGCCTTATTTAGCTGGATGACCTCGTGCTCCCTCCAATCTTGCGCTGCCCATGTTAGCTCCTCGAAGGAGCCATAGGCAATGACTAAGAGTTCACATAGGTATCCCGAGAAGCCGCCGACTTTTATCTCGGCGCCATAAACCCCGATGCCCTTAGTGAACATCTTCAGAAGCCTGACTTCGTCCCTCTGGGACTCGGATAGGTGGTCGAGAATGTACCCAGTGTGTAGAGGAGTCCTATCGGCTGCAGAGGCTATCCTCTTTCCCTCCTCCGCCTTGAAACAGGGAACAAACTCGACCTCGAAGCCTTCTACAATTTTTTTAACGTAGGGGTGCTCGGCGTAGGCCTCGATCCAGCCGGGGCCGACATAGCCCTTGACAACTTCGTTTACTCTTAATAGGTCACTCCTCACCGCCTCGGGCTTCAGTATTATGAACGCGTCTATGTCACGCTGCCCTCTAAGCCAAGTGTCCCTGGCCACTGACCCATGGATCTCCACCTCGGAGTCTATCCCCGCCTCTTCCAATGCCTTGACGAGGCCGCTCCTCAGCCTGGATAAGAACGCAGCTAATTCCTCCTGTTCCCCCTTGGTTGGTTTGATCTCCGATAAGATCTCCCTTCTCAGCTGAGTCCATGCCCCTGGCAGCTGCAAATACGATTCACTAATGATGCATAACGGGGGGAGTGTTGAAATATCTACCTACTCGAGGACCCTGGACTCGGCTAACGTCGTGTAGATCGGCCCACTCTTAGTCAGAATACTCTTCTTAAAACGGATGTGTTCGACTTTTAAGGGGCCGAAAACCTCGTCTTTCATCATCTCGATGACCTCCGCGAGCTGGGCTCTGTTCCTGCCGCTCCTCACACGGCACAGCGTGACATGTGGCTGGAATGGTCTTCTCTCGGGTTCGAAACCGAGTCCTCTTAGCCCCTTCTCCAATTCTGTGAATACAGCCAACATCTCCGATGCCTCGCCGGAGACACCCGCCCATATGACACTGGGTCGACTCATTCCGGGAAAGACGCCGACTCCGTGGAAGTCGAGGGTAAACGCCTTGAAAGAGATGCTCCTAACGAGGTCAGCCACCTGGGCTGTCTCGGATTCGGGTATCTCACCGAGGAACTTGAGGGTGATGTGTATGTTCTCGCCCTCGACGCTTTTAACGTCGGCTCCAGTTGACTCGATGGCTCTCTGCGCCCTACTGAATGCCGCCATGAGAGGAGCGTCATCAACGTCGACCGATACGAAGCACCTGTCGGCCATTGTGTAGAAGGAGGTCGAGGCTACTAATGATATTAACTCCGTGGGGCAGCGATACAAATATGGAGCCGCTCGCCGTAGTCCTCATACTTTTGAGCGCAGTCTCCCACGCCGTTTGGAATTATCTGGCGAAGGGCTCACGCGACAAAGACTCCTTCATGCTTCTTATGAACTTAAGCAGCCAAATTACGTTACTCCCAGTATTCATATATTGGCTAAAAGACTGGTCCCTTCCTTTGAGTGTGCTCCCCTTTCTATGCATTAGCGCGGTCGCAGAGGCTATCTACTTTCTAGCCCTAAGTCGAGCCTACGACGCGGGAGACCTAAGCGTCGTCTATCCTGTGGCAAGAAGCGCCCCCCTCTTCGTCGCCGTCGCTGGGGCGTTACTACTGGGAGAGGAATTAACAGCAATCGGTGTGATGGGAATACTGCTCGTCCTAATCGGTGTCTACATCCTCCACCTCAAGTCACTCAAATTTAACAGCCTGCTCGAACCTCTATACAGTTTTAAGGGCCCTGCCTTCGGCTTCGCAGTCATCGCTGCATTAGGCACAACCGCCTATTCGCTTAGCGACAAGGTTGGAGTGACGCGAGTAAACCCGATCCTCTACGCCTTCTGGCTTGAGCTAGCGATAACAATAACACTCGCCCCAATCATCTTCAAGAAGCGCGGCTACAGGAATATCAGATCTGAGTGGAGTGTTGCTTGGAGCAGGATAACCCTCTCCGGCGCCC
>MEZF01000014.1:0-9922 GCA_001774245.1 Candidatus Bathyarchaeota archaeon RBG_13_52_12 | reverse complement strand
CTCCTTGTACTAGTCGCCATGACACTCGCTTCAGTTGGTTACATTCTCGCGTTTAGGCAGGTTAGCGTGGTGATCGGCGCCCTCCTTGGCGTAGCGTTACTAGGTGAGGGCTACGGTGCACCTCGACTCCTTGGATCCGCCGCAATATTCACTGGGGTATACATCATCGCCGCCCTCGCCTGAGACCATCTCTTAAAACTACGTCTCTCCAAGTAGCTCTATTTAGGAGTTCGCTCGCCCATCATGTATGCGAACAAAATTGAGTCATATATCCGGTTGTGCACGTTTGAAAAGATGAAAATAACATAATTATGAAGCAGATGTAAACTATTTGATTAATATAAAAAATATGACTATTTTTTTACTTGCTCTTCCACAACCATCGTTCTATTACGCTTCAAAGATATATTTTCAAATGTTAAAATGTTTATTTCGTTTACAGCTGCGCAATAAGGACAGTAATAACTTAATGAGTGCTTGTTTATGGAATAACTCTTTTTAATGTCCGTTTGTGAAGGTACAAAGCCGAAGTATTCATTAGGATTCCCCATAAGGTCATTACAATTACAGCATTTTATTTTTAGTTTCAAGATGTTACTGTTTAAGCCATTTGGTATGTTTTTTCTTATATTCCATATTAAATTATGTAAAACCAGTTCGGATTTATTTTTATCTATTTTAATCACTTGTTCTGTTTTATAATTAATTAACCCACTCGGGTTCAAGTTATCCTCTATTAAATAAATCATTTTAAATTGATTTTTTAATTCTCTTGTTTTAATTGCATAACCAATTCCTTGATTAACATACTGATCTTTAACAGAGTTTTTTGTAAGTAACGTTATCATAAAATCGCAGTCTTCTATGGCGTTCCTTGTCTTTTCAACTAAATTCTTGTCTTTACTTGGATACTCTGATGAAAGATATGGTTTTAATTCACCTATTCTAGCAAGTGTATCTTTAATAAGCTGCGCTAATTTTATATCTTGATCTGAGTTTGAAATTAGTATTTTAAACTCAAACATCTATTTATCAAATAATTATGGTCTATAACATTTTAAATAATATTATGGAAGCATCATACGTATTAATGTGATATATTAACATAGCTTAATTCACTCAAATTCTCAGACTCTTTTTCGACGTTATTATGTAGTAATATGATGAAACGAGATAATTAATTACCAATGGTAGTGTGACTCGTCTGAGTGGCGCGTTCATTAATGTACCTTCTGATTGTTTCCGCAATTTTTTGGACCCCGGGCTCCTTCAGAATGTTCAAGTGTTCTCCTTGAATCACGTGTGTCTCAACTCTACCCCTTAGGAACTTTGACATTTCCTTGACTCTAGGTAATGGCTCACCGGGGTAGTAAGCCCCCTTCTGCGATAGAAATAGTAGTACTGGGGAGTCATATGTCATAGGGTTGTAATTCCGCACGGCATTGTTCAACTTTACAATTAACCTCCTCTGGGTGGTTATGTTGTATGTTTGCTCTCTGACTATGTTCTGGAGAGTTCTCCATAGCCTTCTGTCCCTTACAATCGCGTAGGCGTGGTTGGGTTTTAAGCGGATTGCTTGGATAAATCGCTCAACGCGTCTCTGAGGTTCTCTAATATAGGTTGAGTAGGCAGTTGGGTGCTGCGTCTCGATCATTATGACCTTTAAATCGGGGGTCTCCAACTGTTTAGCCATCTCTAGGGCGATTAGCCCTCCGGGCCCCGCTCCAATTAAGGTGATTGGGTGCCCCCTCCGATTATTGCTCAACTCTTTAATGTATCGACTCGCGTATTCCTGTACGACGTTTACGGGTATCTCCTCTCCAGCCAGGAAGGGAGCTCTAAATGCGTAGATGGGGCGCTCCTTTCCCAGGTGGCGGACGAGATCTTTGAAGAATAAGACTTCACCTTCGCATGCATGTATGAGGAATAATGGTGCACCGTCTCCCCTTGGCTGCATGCAAACCATTATTGAGTCTAGACCCGTAGTTTCCTTCGATAGTAAGAGTGCCATCTTCTCGATAGTTGGCGCGTGTATGAAGATCACTATTGGGATTCTGCTGATCCCGTATATCTTCGAGATCTCGGACACGATCTCCTCCGCTCTCAGGGAATCGCCCCCCAGGGAGAAGTAGTTGTCAACTACACCGATCTTCTTTATCTTCAGCGCCCTTGACCAGATCTCAACCAGGCCCTTCTCCAAATCATTTGCCGGCGTCTTGTATTCCGAGACTGGCTCAACGTCTTCGACCCTATATTTGTCTACATTAAACCTCTGCGCCATTATTTTTCTCTGGACCTTGCCAGTTGGACCCTTGGGTATCTCGTTAACGAAGAATAATCTCCGAGGTACCTTGAAGGACGATAATCTAGTCGATACATACCTCTGTAATTCCCACTCAGTGACTTCGGTGTTTTTTCTCACAACTACAGCGGCTGCGACCTCCTCTCCAAGTCTATCGTCTGGTATGGGGAAAGTGACTACTTGCTGGATTGAGGGGTGGCTGAGTAAGACTTCATCTACTTCTCGTGGGGAGATCTTCTCCCCGCCCCGATTGATAATTTCCTTGATCCTGTCGGTGAGGAATATGTAGCCCTCGGAATCTAGATAGCCCTGATCTCCTGTTCTGAACCAACCGTCAATGAAGGCCTTGGAGTTTGCCTCAGGGTTTTCCTCATAACCCCTAGTAATAGTTGGCCCCTTGACGACGATCTCACCCAATTCACCCGAGGGCAGTAGTGTACCGTCGTCAGACATTACTGACACATCTGTGCCTGAGGATAACCCGACGGACTTGGGCTTCCTCTGCTTGGGTGGGAGAGGGTTAATAGCTATTTGATGTGAGGCCTCGGTCATCCCATACGCTTCAACGACTGGGACGCCGAATAGCTCTTCGAGGCCCTCCATCACTTGTGGGGGAAGGGCCGCGGAACAAGATCTTACGAAGCGTAGACTATGCTCGATTTTGGCACCCATTCCTCGGCCGTTGTGAAGGATGGCCTGATGCATGCTGGGGACCGCTGAGTACCACGTGGGTTTGAGTGTGCTCAAATGATCGAAGAAGACCTTATCGTGGAACCCCCTCGAGCATATGGTTGAGGCGCCCACTGTGATGTTTGAGAGCAGGCACCCAATCAACCCGTGTATGTGAAAGAGGGGCATCACATTCAGGCACCGATCGTTAGCCGTTAACACAAGGCTCTCAGCTATGTTCCTAGCAGACTGGCAGAGGTTCGCGTGGGTCAGTGGTACCCTCTTCGGGAGAGCCGTTGTACCGCTGGTATGTAGAATTAGTGCAATGTCATCGGGATATGCGTATTCAACAACTGAGTTATTGTCTCCTTCATCGTTGAAGCGGTATCTTCCAGCCTGATTCGTATCCGGCTTCAATAAAATCTTCTTGACTCCGAGTTCATCAGCGACATTAATAAGGTCCGCATCGACATCAGCAATTGTAACTAAAGCTTTCGCCTTCATGTGAATAAGAAGGGACTTTAACTCCCCGGGTTTGATCTGCGGATCTATTGGGGCGCACGTAGCGCAGCTTGATATGCCTAGGAACGCTACAGCCATCACAGATCCGTTTGGCAGAATTACGGCGACTCGGTCGTTTCTAGCTATTCTGTAGCCTCTGAGGTGCCTCGCAGTGTAGCCTACTTGTTCCTCTAAATTCTCGTAACTCAATGGCCTCCGTTCGGGCTCTTCAATGGCCACTAATTTTGGGTAATGCATTGCAGCTGCTTTAATGACCGTGGGTATGGTTTTACTCTCAAAATTTATGCCCAACATTTCAGTATCCAGATCCAAGTCCCGAATATGTCCTTACCCACGCGTGTGTCTCGTAGTAATAATTAATCAAAAATTTAACTTTTATAGATGCTTCCTTAGCAAATAAAAGAATGCATAATTTGATTAGTTGAAATCTAAATGGGCTAACTCAGTGATAGAATAATTTAAAAACAACTGAACTACGCGCGCTAGTTATTAATCGTTAGACCATAAATGATTTATAAAAAGCTAGCGAGATTGTACATTAGAAAAAATTATAAAAATGATCACGAACTGAACTTGTGATAATGAAAATTGACGACGGATATGCGAATAGTCTCTGTAGGATTATATAACCCACTTAGTTTTCGGAGTGGATCAGATACTTATATAATATCATTGTTAAATCCTCTAGGGAAAAGTTATGATGTGACTCACTATTATTTCTATAAATCGATGATAAAAAGCTCACCTCGTTCAAGTCAGATATATTTTAAAACCGAATATTTGGAACCTGCATATGGACATGGTTTTTTAAATATGCATAATTTGGTGCAATTAACACGTCCTGATCTGCTTGTTAAAAGTGATACATTGAACGATATTACCGCTTATATAGTATTATGTGATACATTCACTTATCACGTGGGAAAATATATTTCAAAAAAGAATAATGCTCCCCTCATTCTTATTAAACATAATATCGAGTGGAAATATGTACAAAATCAGATACCGATTGTACATACATTCCTAAAGCATTATGAGCATTATATTTTACAAAAAGCTGACGCAATTATCACTATTTCTATGAATGAATATCGCTATTTTATGAAATACGTTCCCGAAGAGAAGCTTTACTATATCCCACCCATAATAGACGCTACATTTTTTTGCCCCGATGGGATTTCCCACGATTTTGGAAATGATCGATTAAACCTCTTGTTTTTTGGCAGTTTAGACAGGGTCATGAACATCAATGCTTTAAAATTTATTAAAAATAGTTTAATTCCCCTACTTGAAAAAAGAAATTTACTCGATAAGATCAGGGTGAATATTTTTGGTCATGGCACCCCACCGGAATATTTAAAGTTGAAAGAGGATAAGAACATCAATTTTCTGGGGTCAGTGGATGATCCGGCGAGGTATATCAGGGGAGCGGATTTAGTTCTCGTCCCGGTCACAAATCAGGGTGGAGTGAAAATTAGGATCTTGGAAGCGTTAATGTGTGGGAAACCAGTAGTAGTTATGCCTGAAGCGTCCATTGGGATACCGAACAAAATAAAAGAGTATGTTTTCATAGAAAAAGACGCGGAGGGTTTCTTAAAAGTAATAAAGCAATTTTTAGAAGGGAGTTATGTCAAGAAAATTGACACTGATTTTATTAATAGCTATCTGAGAGAAAACATTACAGTTTGTAACATAGTTGACGAAATCATAAATAAAAATAAAAGTAAAAATGACAAATAGGGGACGACGTTGAAAATCTGTATGATTTTATCGTTGCCATTCCCCCCTGAAGAAGGCATTGGGTATTATACATATTTTCTGTCGAAGAAATTGCTCGATAATGGACACGACGTAGTGATTATGACCCGCGGCTCATGGAAAAAGGTACAGATGGAAAAATATCAAGGAATTGAAGTCATAAAAGTCCCTTTCATTCCACTCTACCCCTTCTACCTTAAGATACATGGGATGTTTTTGAGCGATATCTTCCGGGAGTTGGAGCCAAGTATTGATCTCATACATTACCACTCCCCGCTCCCACCGCTAATAAAAACGAAATGCCCGATTGTTACGACAATACATACCCCAATGCTAACAGATTATAGATACATCAGAATGGATTCCGCATATTCATTCTTCTCAAAATTATCTGCTAGGCTAGTCAGTTATCCAATGGAGAAAAAATTAATCAAAGCCTCAAACGTCGTGATGACGGTATCCAACTCGATTGCACAAGAACTAAATGAGGAATATTTCTTAGAAACAAAAAAAATATGCATCGTTGGCAATGGTGTTGACGAAAAATATTTTTGCCCGGGGGGTAAAAAAACTGAGGAAAGAAAATATATCATCTATGTTGGGAAAATAGATGCTGAAAAGGGTGTATATGATCTTCTAGAATGTGGAAAAATTGTCTGTGAAAAGAAGCCCGACGTCTCTTTCATGTTAGCGGGTAGAGGAAGAGACTACGAAACGCTGAAGGCGAGGATAAAAGACATGGGTCTCCAGGAGAAATTCCTGTTACTAGGGCAAGTAAGCAAGGAAAGGCTCCTCAGTCTATATCAAAACGCAGTTCTGTGTGTTTTTCCCTCATATCATGAAGGTCTACCAACAGTCCTTCTGGAAGCCATGGCGTGCGGGTTACCAATAGTCTCCACAGATGTCCGAGGAAATAGAGACTTAGTAAAACACGGTGAAAACGGTGTCTTAGTTCCTCCTAGAGATCCAAGGGCCTTAGCCACAGCGATCCTCTCCCTCATAGACGATGAAACACTAGCAAAGAGTTATGGGGAAAACGCTAGAAAATTCATTGAAAATAATTACACTGGGGACCAATTTTATCTCAAGGTTTTAAGATGTTATGAATTAGCTCTTGATAAAGGACGTTGATTATAATATACGTTGGTTGTGTACGCCACCGAGAGAACGAAGAGTATTCATTTGCCACGCCAGTAGAAGAATGAGAGTGGATATAAGCCAACGGAAGCCCTAATCGGTCTTAGAAGTGGATGCCTGTCTCTGGTGAGAGCTCTAGACCCCTTCTTTCAATGCTTGGGAGTTTCCGTTATATCCACTTGTGTTGGAGTTGCTGAGTTGTAATCACTCGCTAGTGTGCCATCTATGTTTCTCTTTACAATACTCACCAACGTATTCTAACCGGCGATTATTATGGGGGATCATATATAAGTTTATAACCGGTAAACGTGATATAACTGGTTAGAGTGCGTCGGTTTGCTGACTCTGCAGAAAAAATCCAACCTTACAACATCACTCGAATTCGTGAATACCGTCTCATGGAGGGAGAGTACAGCTGCCAAGGAACATCTGCTAAGCTACATAGATTTGCTCGAATGGGGCCATAAACAGGGGATACTAGACCATCAAGAATATGAGAGTGCAGTCAGCGATGCATCGACTTCGCCTGCAGAGGCAGCCTCAGTGCACCATAGGGCCTTGGAGTTGAGGGAGGATCTTTACTTGATATTCTCCTCGTTGATCGATGAGCGGGATCCGGAGGTGGACGCTATGGCGAGGTTTAACGAGACCCTCTCCGAGGCTTTGTCGCACCTCAAGCTGATCAGGGGAGAAAGCGGATACGAGTTATCTATCCGTGATGGGCGGTGCCTTGAGGTTGTCCCTTGGAAGGTCGCCGTCTCGGCTGCTGACTTGATCACGTCTGAGAAGTTTGACCGGGTGAAGCGGTGTGCCTCGGAGGGGTGTAATTGGCTTTTTCTGGATGAGAGTAAAAACAGGAGTCGCCGCTGGTGTGATATGAGTAACTGCGGCAACATAATGAAAGCGAGGCGTCACTACGCACGAATACGCACATCCCGATGAGAAATGCGCCTGCAATAATAGGTCAACGTACATCCTCGGATGAATGAAGAATTGTTGTTGAAACGGGAGAACTATGGTACATAAATATCCTAAAATAAGAGCTATTATGTAAAATGATGAATGCGAGAGCAGAGATTAATATCCCACGTGCTCGTGAATATTTGATTAAAGTTAAATGGTAGCCCGGGAGAGATTCGAACTCTCGTCAGAGGCTCCAGAGGCCCCGATCCTTGACCGCTAGACGACCGGGCTACTGCCGTTTCATAAACCCTATGGATCATATAAGAATACCCCCAAATTATATCATTCAAAGAAACATCCTACAATAAAAGCAAAATCTTAAATAATATACTTATAAGCATTTCTATGCTCCACGTGATCAGTTCTACGAGCCCCCTCATGGAGCACGTCCCACTGGGATGGAACAAAAAAGAGAAGTGATGAGTTTCAAACGCGACCCTAAAAGCCGAAAAAACGGCGATGACCACTGCCCCGAGTGCGGGAGTGGGAACATGATCCACGACGATGACTCAGGGGAGATAATATGTGGCAACTGCGGCCTCGTGGTAAGAGAATCGATGATAAATGACGGCCCCGAATGGAGGGCATTCACCCCAGGGGAGAAGGAGAGCCGCAGCCGTGTCGGGGTCCCCCTCAGCTTCGCCGTCCACGACAAGGGCCTCACAACAGTGATCGGTAGAATAGGAAAAGACGCCTACGGACGCAACATTCCCCTAAACACAAAGCTCCAGATGCTCAGGCTCAGAAAATGGCAGATCAGATCCCGCGTCCACAGCTCCACAGATCGAAACCTCGCACAGGCCATGGCAGAACTCGACAGACTATGCGACAAGCTACACATACCGGCGACCATCAAGGAAAGAGCCGCTGTGATATATCGGAAAGCCCTCGACACCGGCCTTGTCCGAGGGCGCAGCATCTCCGCCATAGCCGCCGCAGCTCTCTATGCAGCCTGCAGGATAACACAGACCCCCAGAACACTGAGAGAGATTGCACGCCAGAGTCCAATAGAAAAGAAGGACATAGCCCGCTGCTACCGATTAATGCTAAAAGATCTAAACATACAGATGCCCAAGCCAGACGCCCAGCTCAGGGTTCCCAAGATAGCTGCGAAAATTGGGGTCGGTGAGAAAACCCAGCAGACTGCTGTCGATATCCTCCGCCGTGCCGAGAAGGTCAGAACCACTGCAGGAAAAGACCCTATGGGCCTCGCCGCTGCCGCACTCTACATCGCATGTGTAATGAATAATGAGAAGCGCACTCAAAAGATCATTGCTGATGCAGCCGGAGTCACCGAGGTCACCATACGAAACAGGTACAAGGGGCTCAAGGACGCCCTCGGCCTAAAGGTTTAACAAAAAAAATTGAAGAATCATATATATCTCTGAACACTACTCGGATGACTGAGACAGCGATGGAGGCCAAAGCCAAGACCCTGATCCTGTGCATAGACCAGGACGATGACATAGGGAAGAAGGCCGAGGTAATCACACCTGTCGTAGGCGTCGAGGAGAATAAAGAAGCTGCAGCTACCCTTGCAATAGCCGATCCCGAGGAAGCCGACTCAAACGCCATGTTTGGCGCCATAAAACTCTACAGGGAACTCACAAAGAAATACAAAGACGAAGAATTCCAGGTAGCCACGATAGCCGGCGCTTCATCTGGTGGCATCGAAGCCGATAGAAAAATGATAGAAGAACTTCAGAGTGTATTAGCTGGATTTCCTGCGTCAGAGATCGTCCTCGTCACCGACGGCTTCGCAGACGACGTCCTCAAGCCCATAATACAATCTAGAGTACCCATAACAAGCGTCCACCACGTAGTTGTCAAGCACAGCGAGAGGATCGAGGAAACATACGCCGTATTCGGAAAATATCTAAAAATGATTTTCGATGACCCCTACTACTCCCGCTTCGCCCTCGGCGTACCAGGGGTGCTATTATTGATATTTGGCTTCCTTATCGCCTCAAACCAACTCCAGAATGCAGGATTAGCCGTAGTTTTTGTCCTCGGTATTGTATTCTTTATAAAAGGCTTCGGGATCTACGACAAGATTACTAACATTAAGCCAAAGCTACCTCCACCCGAAGAGCAACTCGTCTTCGTGGCTAGACTCATAGGGTTGATGGTCGCGATTGTGGGAATTTATCAGGGTGTAAGCTCCGCAGCCGTGACTATCCCCAGCCCGATAAGGCCCCTATGGGATCTGACATGGTGGGCAGGAGTACTTCCAATGTTCATCTCAGTCTTCCTATTGAAAGGTATAGATCTGATTATTGTTAGTGTGATGGTGATTTTAATTGGTGGTGCGGTGGTGCATTATCTGCGGAAAGATGAACGCCTAGGTCAAAGCATAGTGAGCATCAACCTCACTTTCTGGGTAAGGTTCATCGTCGTGGAGTCCGCTAAGATATTCCAGAACCCCGAGACTCCCATAAGCTTGACTTCCCCGCTCCTCTTCTACACCGTAGCCAGCGTGGCCACAACCATCATCGCGGTCTTCCTCACATACAGGAAATACAAGCGTCTCCCCTTTACATGACCCCTCAGGTTTAGTCAAGGTTTTATCAC
>MEZF01000013.1:3384-6408 GCA_001774245.1 Candidatus Bathyarchaeota archaeon RBG_13_52_12 | reverse complement strand
GGCTTTTTCGGAACAATGTTATGAATCAGAGACACTAGAAGTCACGTACGCGAGTGATAGTTTTCTGAAGGCGCTCCATACATGCTCATCGAGCTTACCGTCGCATTAAATGCGTCTTCCCTTGACATCATTCTCAGTCTCCAAACATGTTTTATGGTAGGCTCCGCTAGCATTATCTTTTAGTAAAATCTAAGAGTATGGCATTTTTACTCTATAATATATGACTCCCAGTCTTGTGGGTGACCCCAATTAACTATACTTTGGCTTGGATGGCATTGTGGCGAGTATACCGAGCTTTAGGATCTGCGTCACTGCGAGGAAGTAGAGTATAGTGGTTGGGTTGACGTTCCATAGGAAGCCACCGAGTATGGGTGCGATGAAGTTGACGAGCCCCATTATGAAGCCGAGTAACCCGAACCAGCTCCCCAACAGGTCTCGGGGGACTAGTTCAACCGTCATTGAGCTCTCCGTGACGCCGGCGAGCATTGTGAAGCCGTTTAATGCTCCCGCTATTATGAGGATTAAGCCCCCGGGTGCGTACCCCAGTAGCATGAGGCCTAGGCAGTATAGGGGGGTGAGGGCTGCTATTGTTCGCTTCCTGCCGAGTCTGTCCGCGGCGAGGCCTACGGGTATAGCGAGTAGAACCACCGCAAGCCAGTAGCCTGAGTCCATAAGACCGAGTACGAGTGTGTCAGCTCCCTTGATCTCTTTTGCGTAGAGTGGTATGTAGAAGCCCATGTACCAGGGCAGTGTCATTAGCGCGTAATAAGCCCCCCAGCGCTTCACTTTCACTCCCTCCGAGAAGATTCTGCGTATTCCATGTGTGAAGCTTTGGGTTTCGGCTGACTTCGGGATGTTTGGGTTGTTGAACCACTTGTAGACTACTAGGAACGCGGTCATGGCTACCACCGCGCTTAGCCAGAAGAGTGGTCTTATGCCCTCTGTGGTGAGGCCGCCTAGCATTGCTATTGCTAGGGCTGCGATGATGGGGGCGAAGAGTCGAGGGATCGATGCGATGGTGTCACAGAGCTGCATTCCGGTGGTCCTCTCGGAGCTCTTCAGGCAGGCGCCGCAGACCATCGGGCAGACATTGCTGGTGATCAACATAGCCACTGATGAGGTGATGTATGCTAAAGCCGTGAGTTGCCAGTCTTGGGCTAGGCCAAAGATCGAGTAGCCCACTGCGAAGAAGATTATGGCTACAAGAGTCATCTTTTTTATGCCCTGCTTATCTGCTAGGAGGCCGATGGGTATCGATAACAGGGTCGTGGCTACGCCTCCGAGGCTTGTAACGTAGCCGAGTTGTAGGGCGGTTGCGCCTAGGGCCCTTACATAGATTGCTTGGTACTGCTGTGTCAGACCTAGCGAGAAGTTTAGTAGTAGATTCTTGAGGATGTTAACTTTGAATGGTTTCTGCTGATTTGTAAGGAACTGCAGTATGCTTATTAGGAATGACAGCGGGTGACCCTCGTTTTCACTTCTCTAATTCGAATGTCTCAAGGCAATAATCGGACTCGTTTGAGCGGTATTTCTCTATATGGAAGTTTTTTATGGAAGAGTTGACTTTCCTCGCGCTCTCCGGGAAGCGCCTCCACCAACTATAACACATATTCTTGGCCTGTTCATGGCTTAGACCCGCTTCACGCATTCCCGAGTAGCAGGGGCAAGTGTGGTTGATTAGCGTGACTTTGCCACCGTCGACCTTTACTTCTGAATCCCATCCTCCAGCCTGCTGGCTAGCGAGGAGTTGCTCCGCGTATTTTTCTGCTCCTAGTTTTGTCCACTCACCGTAGACTGGCCCGCTTGATTCTCCCATCGCCTCGACTGCTTCGTAGACTATTTCCCCGCCGTGTTTTGCTATCAGTTCCTTGGCGAGGGAGCCGTACATGGCGAAGCCGTTCTTCGCTGCTTGTGCCACTTTGCTTATACTCATGAGAGATCAAGTATGATGTTCCGTTTAAAATATTAAAAAGGTTCACTCAGCAAGAGTTCACTCGCGCGCCTAGATCGAATTAATTATTGGTTCTAACCATATTCGTGCTCTCTGATTGTGGCGCCGTAGGTCTCCTTCATGTATACGATGAGGATTGCGAGGGTCACGACACCTACTCCTAGGCTGATAATGTTTGGTGCGTAGTAGCTACCTGTGATGTCTACTAAGCTACCATAGATGGGTGTTATGAGACTCGAAAAAATGTTACCGAGGCCATTCAGCAGCCCTAGGCCGATTCCCGCTGTCTCTGGTGGCAGTACTTCGCTGACAATGCTGAAGAATAGGATCCAGATGCTGCCGCAGATGCCCATTCCGAACCAGATGGCAGCGTAGACCGCGACGGGCAGCTTCGCCGGAACGAGGATGATACAACAAAGCAGTAGGAGGTTTACCCCGTAGAAGAGTACAAGTGGAAGTTTCCGTTTTCTTAGACGGTCGCTAATCACACCGATTAGCAGGCAGCCGATGAAGCCCGCTACGGTTCCCATGCCGCTGACGGTCCCCGCCTCGATGTAGGTGAGGCCCTTCTCCTCGATGAGGAACTGGTTGATCCAGGAGTAAAGCGCGAATATGAAGCACATCATCATGTATCCGAGTAGAGGGGGGTGGAATCTATGATCGGAGAAGGCTTCTTTAAAGGATCTTAGGATATTTCTTCTCTTTCTTTGGGCGGGGTTTGATTTAATGAAGTTGGGGCTGTCTTTGAGGATGAAGAAGTTCATTACCCAGTTGATGACGAGGATGCCTAGCATCACAAGATATAGGCTTCTCCAGTTACCCCAGAGGGTTGCGGCGAGAGGTAGCCCCATGAAGCTGGCGAATGCTCCGACGCCCATGCTTGCGCTTAGGATACCTATCGCTGTCGCCTTTCTCTCGGGCGGGAACCAGCGGCCAATTAGTGTGACCGCGTTGATGTAGAATACGCTTGTGCCTACTCCCATTGTGAATTGGGCTACGAATAGTAGTTCGTAGCGGTAGCTCATCCAGAAGAGGATGCTTCCTATGCAGGTTATGGCGGTGAACCATATGAT
>MEZF01000013.1:0-3369 GCA_001774245.1 Candidatus Bathyarchaeota archaeon RBG_13_52_12 | reverse complement strand
TAATACGTCTGCTAGTACTCCTGATGGGAACTGCATTATACCGTAGACTAGGTAGTATGCTGTGATGAGGAAGCCCATAGAGCCTCGGCTTATCCCGAGCTCCTGGATGAGTACGGGTGTTAGTGCTGATGCGGCGCTTCTGAGGAAGTTTTCGACAAGGTAGGTGACGCTGATTGTGGCTAGTATTGTGAGGGCTAATCGTCTCTGCCTGTCCAACCAGTTCACTTGGAGACGTTAGTACTATCAGCTAACTTAAAAGCTAATTCAGATTCGGGGAGACTTCTTCTCTAGTCCAAAAAGCGCCTACCCGTGAGTTGGGGCGACAATTACGACATGCCAGAGTGAGAATTTACTAGAGAATGATCCCTAAGATTAGCCAAGGTGAGGTTCAAGTCCGCTGCCCATTGGATACAATTATATCGTATTACCTCGCTGAGGAAGCTCGTATGACACTCACTGAGAAAGAGATCATCAACAAGCTTGAGAAGATAGACACGCCGACCATCAGTAATGTGGTGGCTACCTATCCGCGATCTGAGAACTGCATGAAGCTCTACGATGCGTGGTATGGATCCTGGTACACGGATCAGACGATCAAGTGCATGTACCCGGAGATGGGACCCAAGGTTGGGTACGTTTCCACTGTGGTGTTCTGCGAGAGGTCGGAGAAGTATACGGGTATGAGCCGTTGGGCGCTTCCAGAGCACATAGATAGGACCAGGAAGCCGGTGGTTCTGGTTGCGGAGCAGCAGTTCCCACCCGAGTTAGTGAACCGGGTCGGGCTCTTCGGCGAGATTATGACGACCCAGTACAAGGCGCTGGGCGTCGTAGGGGTGATCACGAATGGCCCGATGAGGGACATTGACGCGATCAAGCCGATGAACTTTCAGTATTATGCGACTGGTGTCACGCCCGGTCACGGGGACTTCATGGTGAAAGCGGTTGATGTACCGGTTACCGTGGGTGGTATGGCTGTCATGCCCGGAGATGTTGTTCACATGGATCTACATGGGGCAGTCAAGTTCCCAGCGAGCAAGATGGAGGAGGTTCTGGAGCGGGCTCTAAAGCTCCTGGAGTCGGAGTCATCTACTACTCGCGTCTACAAGGACCCGGAGTTTACTCTGAAGAAGTGGAAGCAGAGTGTCGATGGGACGAAGTCGTATTGAACGGAGTCGAAGTGTTGTGAAGGTGCTTTTTGTGGCTGGGCGGTGGGCCCAGGACATCGAGAAGTCCGAGAGGCTGAAGGAGCTTAGGAAGCACGCGAGGGTCGATGTGGCTCTCTCAGGTGAAGAGAAGCAGCTGATTGAGAAGGTGGATGATGTAGATGTTATCATCACCGGTGGTCCGATCACAGCCGCTGTCATCAATGCGGCTCCGAAGCTCAAGATGATTCAGACGACAAGCGTAGGCTTCGAATACATCGATGAGGGGGCTGCAGCTGCTAGGGGTGTGATCATCTGCAACGTCGCTGGTGTTAACGCGAACAGCGTCGTCGAGCTGGACTTCGGGATGATACTGGACATAGCCCGAAGGATAGGAGCCCACAATCGCCTGATGAGGGAGGGGGGCTGGGCCAGAGTCGAGGTTGAGCGACAGGTCGAGATCCGAAACAGTACTATTGGCATCGTCGGCTTGGGTGCGATTGGCAGCAGGATGGCTCAGTTCGCCACTCAGGGCTTCAACATGAAGGTTCTAGCCCATGACCCGTATATCACGGAGGCGAGGGCTCAGCAGTTTAACGCGCGGCTTGTGGACCTAGAGACGTTGTTCAGAGAGTCGGATATCGTGTCGATTCATGTTCCTCTCAACGATGAGACTCGTCACATGATCGGTGAAAGGCTGCTGAGGTTCATGAAGCCAACGGCGATCTTCGTGAGCAGCGCCAGGGGCCCCATCGTCGACGAGAAGGCCTTGATCAAGGTCCTGCAGGAGAAGAGGATCAGCGGTGCCTGCCTAGATGTCTACGAGGTGGAGCCGCTCCCAAAGGAAAGCCCGCTGCGGTCTCTTGATAACGTTTCCCTGGTTCCGCACATCGGTAGCACGCCGGGGATTATGGTTGAGATGAGGGAGACAGCGGTGTGGAACGTTCTCAGGGTGGCGAGGGGGGAGTCGCCTCTAAACGTTCAGACGTCGAAGGTCTACTACACTAGCCACAAGTGGTCGAATTAACTGTGCGATCCGCGTCCACTCATTTCATACCCGTCGCAGTAGCTCACCCGAAAATCAAAAGCATAGGGGGCGAATATCAAGTAGAGGAGATGGTAAAGAAACGTCTCTGATTCCCATCATTGGGTTGATGCTTTCAACGGCTCTCGAGTTCGTCAGCTTGTGGCAGATAGAGATCGTTTCATGGAACACCGATGAGGAGTTCGAGTTTCCCTTCTTTTTGATCAAGGTTAACAAGTGGTTGGCGCGAGACTTTTGGTATGCTGTGAATGTACTGGGGTGGATACTGATGGGCGTCTCAGCCTATCTATTAGCTGTCGGTGATTAATTTATGATCACGCTCACGATTTGGTGCGCGTGGTTTCTCTTCGCCTCGATGCCGTAGGCGAGAACGTCGTCCTAGATGGGAAGAAGACGTCGGTGACTAAATACAAATTGGGGTGCTCGGGTAGAGGGCGTATCGTAGCCCAGTGTGCGTGATTAATCCTGTGCCCGTCTGATCACTTGGAGAACTCTTAGAGCGCTTCGAATTGAATCTGGGTCGCCACGGGCCCTGTTTGCGTTGTACTCTCGCCAGAGCATCTCGTCTCTGGCTACTGTGTATTTTCCTTGTAGAAGTTCTAGGGGGTAGGTGGCTCTCCTATGAGAACGGTTTCTACTAACTACTTTACGTGCCATTTTTTAATCTCCTTTATGTTTGAAGGTCCTCCCTTCAGAATTAATTTCAGGTATCAAATTTATTTAAGGATAGTAATAGGAAGTTTACATAACATTGTTCCGGGTGTCCAAGCGGTTAGCCCGAGGGTTGTTTTACAGGCATTTTACGGTTTTAAATTTTAAAGATGAGTTCACTTAACCAGATAGTCACGCGTGGGTCTGGTGCATTACAATAAAGATTTTGGGAATTCAGTCTGAACTGGTCTATGAACTATAGGAATTTTATTCTCTTCTATGCACTCTGCAGTGGCTTCATCAGTTCGCGGTACTCCTCAACGAACTTGACGCCTCTCTCCGTCGTTGAGTACCGTTTTCCATCGACCTCGAGGAAACCGTTGTTCACTAGCGTGTTGATGTATCCTTTTACTATCTCGAAGTTCAGGTTACTCCCATACACGATCCTCGTCTTATTCGCCCCACCCACTTTTACTATCTCGAAGTTCAGGTTACTCCCATACACGATCCTCGTCTTATTCGCCCCACCCA
>MEZF01000012.1 GCA_001774245.1 Candidatus Bathyarchaeota archaeon RBG_13_52_12 | reverse complement strand
CAGGGCTCCGGCTTATTCATACCGATAAGCCTCGAGGGCTCAGCCATCGCGGAGACTTCTCCTTTGACGAGGTAGATGTCTCTGAGGCTACGACCACGCGCCAGGAGGTAGCCGAGTATAGTTAAGGGAATCACAAGCCTTAGGAGGTGGGTCGTCAGGGCGGAGACGACCCACGACGCATTCTCTACCGAGTCGATCCAGAGTTTGCTCCCACGGATAAGGGGGACCAGCCCCATCTGCCAGCCGCCGCCGAAGCCGAGGAAGAAGATCAGGGAGATTATGGTGAGGTAGCCGCGGACAGGCCTCAAGCCCTCAACGAGTAAGGTCGATGCAGATAGTGATGCGACTATAATGGCGGTCGCGCCCCACCACCAGCCCGGTTCTCCACCGAGTAGTTCCCGCCACGGAATCAACGTGAGGGTGCTTGCGGCGAGGGTCGCTGCCCACGCGACGATGAGGGGGGCCCTTCCAGGTGATGGTTTGGTCGCTGGCATTCTCAACCCTCCCTCGCCTTATAGAGCGAGGATGAGTTGGGCCTCCCACGCGTTTGCTGCCAACAGGATGCCCACAGCCACCACCAGACCGATCCATAAATCACGACTGCGCCACCCTCCATGGGTTGGCTGGAACTTTACAATCGACTCCTTGCCGCCGACTGTGACGAACTGCCACCTCGTGATCTCGTATGTCGCTGCGGCGGCGAGCACCATAGCAAAGATCTCGTAGAAACCCGGATGGGTAACCATTTCGAGGGCTGAGGCAATCTTGCCCACCACAGTGGCCATGCTGAAGGAGTTCGTTCCAGTGATGACCCCTAGGAACGCGGGTAACGTGACAGTTGTCATGTAGCCCCACGGGATTCCGTTTGCGAACCGGAGGAGGTTCAGCGCCATGTAAAACAGCCCGAGGACAGATAGGTTCCAGGCGAAGATTCGTGCAAACTCGATGAAGAAGCTGCTTGCTGCCTCGTTGCCTACCACGACCGACCCGATGTTGACATCGCGAAGCAGTCCCTCGGGCAGCCACAGGTACCCGATCGTTTGAAAGATGAGGAACGTGGCGGTTTCCAGTGTGAATAGGGCAGCGAAGCGGACCACCAGCCGCTCACTAAGGAGAAGCTCCGTAAGCAGCCTAAATCCGACGGGCTTCGACCTGCCTGTGTCGCGTTGATGCACGTGACGGGCCTGAACCTGAGTCAGCGTCTTACTAATCTGAAACAAGGCTAATATCCCCCTGAATAGATGCTACCGAAAATTAATCCAAGCACTGCTCCAAGTGCGATACCTACGCCGATGCCAATACTGGGTATCAACGTCCCAATCAGGATGCCAAGTCCAGCTCCTATTGCGAGCCCAATTCCAGCAAAGTTGGCTTGATCATCTTTAGTATTCATCTTAATTGCTTCACCTCCTTCCAAAGTTCGTCAGATTTCGGTAAGGATCCTTTCCATTGAGAAAATCCTAATGCCCACCATAAGCACCAGCGTCCTAAGACGTCGATGTATCCTATTCTCCTCGTATCTATTGATGTCTTAGCTTCACTCACGTCCTACACCTCAGACGGCTGAGGAGTCGTTGGATGGGAAAGATATACCAACTTGAAGAGCGTTGATTAAGGTTTAGGAGCCATGCTAAACCTTTAGTATCGTTGTAATGAGTTGGTGAGTCATGGGGGATCTAAGCAGCCTCCTCTTCGAACTGTCCAGCAACGAGCGCATGACAATACTGGAAAATCTTCGTAAGGAGGAGCTTAAGCTCAGCCACATCGCCAAGAGGCAGGACATAACCATCCCGGAGGCGTCGCGACACCTTCAGAGGCTTTCGGATGCCCATTTAATACAAAAGGACTTGGGAGGGTCCTACCACCTCACATCCTACGGAGAGCTCGTTCTCCGACAGCTACCCGGAGTTGACTTCCTTTTAGGTAATAGGCAATATTTTCTGGAACACGACGCATCTCATCTACCTCACAAATTCATTAGCAGAATCGGTGAACTTTCTCTCGGCTCGCTGAATAAGGACGCATTGGCGTGTGTCGCTCACGCTGAGCGTGCACTTAAACAGGCTGAAGAGTTTAGTTGGAGTTTAACTGACCAGGTCATCGCCAGTTCGTCGACAATTATTGAGGAGAAAATTAAGGCGGGAATAAAAATTCGCTCTATACTCCCAGAGAAGCTGGTAATACCCCCTGGCTACAACCCGCCTCACGATGTTGAGAGGCGAACATTACCAATAATTGAGATAAGGGTGATGGTGACCGAAAAGGAAGCCATGCTCGGGTTTCCTTTTTTAAGCGGACAGATGGATTACGCTCAGATAATAAGCAAAGATTCGAAGTTCTGTGAATGGTGCAGAGATCTCTATTCATTTTACTGGGAAAAAGCGAAGCCTATTCTATCTTTCCCTAATATGATATCATAAGAGGATCGCGCGCGCAACTCAATTCATACAATGACTAAGGTCATAGACTTCCTTGAACCCCTCTCGTAACTTTCTCGCGAGCTCTAGAAATCAGATAAAACTAGGACCCAAGTCAGCAACCTAAAGCCAGGGTAGGCCCCTTGACTGTGCCCGAGTCGCGTAGAAGCCCACCCGAACGATGCACGAGATATCGTCGCGCGTGCCTTGAGGATAAATAAGTCAACGAACTAGTAATAATTATTTTCATATATAGATTCATGATAATTTTTCGCAAATGTAAAATAATAACTAGTCAAAAAACAATAATTTCCAGTCAGCATAAGTATAAAGAAGCCAAGATTAAACAGATGTAAGTGGCCGCGATTTTAATTACTATTTCTAACATTAGTATTAAAAACAATAGTAATGATGACATATTCATAATCAACAATCTTTTAATTTATTTTCAACTTCATAACGTGTACCAGTGAATATTCTTGGATAATAGGATGGAGGAAGAGATACAAAACGCTGTGCAGCTGGAGAATGATGAAAACATCGAGTTTTACTGGCGTGGCGCAACGTTTTATGTACCTCGGACCAGTCATCGACCTGACTTCATCGTATTTGACGGCAGCATTACGAGTGCGAATACTAGTAGAGAGAGAGTTCCGATGGAGTGGCGTGAGTCCGAGACTGGGGATTTCCTATTAACCAGCAATAGGCTCGTGTGGCTGACACCTGTTGGGTTACTTAAAAAGAACCTGGCTACCCAATTTGCTCTCAGGTTTAGCGAGATTCAGGAAGTGGCCCTCGTAGGGGGATTCAGTAAAAAGATAGTGATAACGACAGAAAACGGTATTTTTGGATTTAACGTTAAGAATATTGGCCTTGCTAGGGACCTCATTCAAGAAAAGGTTGAATCAAACAAGCATGATCTGATCCAATTGGTCGCTTAAACTAGGATCTATCTTTTCCGTTCTCGATTATGCGTCTCTTCACTATACTACTAATAATTTTAGTAGTCAAAACATACATTTTTCAGATACAGTTTTACAATACATTATTCTTAAATTCGTTGTTAATGAACCTAAACTATGTTTAGTAATAAAAGACATAGTAAATCCTTGATGCTTGGGATTGTGCTAACAGCTTGTTTAAGTAGCTCACTTTTCACAGTCTCAGGCGCGCAGACTAGCTGGATTTCACTTGTCTCGATACAGGACAAGACTAGTAGCACATCTGTGGCCATTGGGAAGCCTCTGTTAGCTGGTCACTCCTACAACATCACAATTCAAGTCGACGTGCCCTTCACTCAAAGTGGATCAAATTTCGATGTTGTTTTAGATAATTCTATGACCGCGAGTGGAACCCAGTACTGGTATCTCCTTACAAAGAACTATCTTGGATACAATTCAACCACATTCAAACCGGGGGAGAGGTCAATCCGGTTCACACAGGTTGAGGGTAAAATACAGTTAGCGGTTCTATTCTCTGTGCCTGCTGCTATTACAGTTAAGCAGTCACTCGGCGAGACGTATCGATTCATGCAAGAGGATTTTCCACTTGTGCGGGTACTCGTCACTGGAGGTTCGACTGTAGGTGTTCAGAGCATTAACATCTCCGACGCCTCAATTGAGAGTTATCTCACTACAGTCAACCAGAAGTCAAGCCTCGTCCCCTCGGGGCAGATCGATAAGTCGTATGACTCTCTAGTCAAGGGGATTTTGACTCAGGCGGATGTAGTCTACAGGCTGGGTCAACCCGAGAAAGCGACCGATGTGCTGAACATCATTAGCACGAGCAACTTCCCAGCTCCGCCAAGCAACAACCTTCAGACATTATTAATTGGAGCAGTAGCGGTGGTAGCGGTCGCCGCAGTAGTTGGCTTCCTATTGTTTAGCCGCGCAAACTCGAAGGCGTCAATGAAAGCGTCAGCCATCGACGACGCACGAAACGAGTTGGCGAGCCTCGAGGTTACCGCCGCAAGGTACGACGAATCTTTAGCAAGTCAACTCAAGAGACTTAGAGACAAACTAGAAGAAGCGTAGTTGAGAAAAATGTATTCGAGTATTCATCTGGTTGGACTCGGAGGAACCGGGGCGAATCTGATCCAAGCCCTATTAAAGAGCGATAGGCTTCAGAGCCTACTCCAATCCGAGGATTTTAACTTAGCCTGCCTAGCAATAGACGTCGCGGACGGTGATCTAAACGCCCTTCAGGGAACCTATAAGGAGACCCTGGAGAAACTCGAGTCTAAGGGAATTCCATTTGATAAACTCTGGGTTAGGGCTCTAAATACAAAATTCAACACACCGGACTCCCTCTTCGAGTTCATGGAGAAGTACAATAAATACGTCGTGAAGGATGGAGTAGAGATCAAACATTATCAACCCTGGTTGAAATCCTCCATATCCATACCTCCACTCGCTGGGGGGGTAGGCCGCCAGAGGGCGCTTAGTAAGGCAGTCTACAACTTGAACTATTTCCACTACGCCGAGCTGAACTCAGTCATGTCTGTATTCAAAGATAGGGTTCTGACTTCAAAATTCCAGCCCATAGTGGTGGTACTGTTTGGGTTGGGCGGCGGCACTGGTAGCGGGATGGTTCTAGATTTTGCCCGTCACCTGAGATCCAAGTTAGGATCATCCGTCCCAATAATTGGCTTGACAATCTTGCCGAGCGCAGCAGATGACCTCCTAGCCCGCGGACCTGCTCCCTACAATGCACTGAATGAGATGGAGCTCTTCTTCAACATGTCATTAAACGAGCAGATTGTAAAGAAGTATGGGGAGGCGTATAGAAACCCCTTCAACTCCCTCTTCTTCATCGCCCTCGAACCGGTATACAACAACCGGAACAACCTGATGACTGCTAAGAAGGAGCTGGATGACTCCGTGATCGATATCCTAAACCTATTCAGTAACTTTGACCTCGCTGACCTACTCTCAAGGGTTGGCACTAACAACGACTTCGGATCAAACTGGGTACACTCAACGGCCTACCTGAAGATCAAGTACCCCGTTGAGGACTATGTCAAGTATCTCCAGGAGTACCTCCACTTGGCAGAAAACGCTGGGGAGCTGGTGAACTCTAAGAGAGATGTTCTAAGCAAGATAAACGAAATACTTGGCAATCGATACAACGAGTTCGTTGAACTCTACAAGAAACAGCTAATCGCTGTAGGTGGCTACAGGGCAGACACATTCACAAACGACGTAGAAGACGTCATCCATAGGGGTGGCAAATACGACTCAGAGTTCAGGAAGCAGATAAAGGGACTCAGCGACTTTGCAACCTACTACAACGACAAGTGGAGTAAGACACTGATGGCTCTAAGCTTCCCCGAGGACACAGTCGAGTACTCTGTAATGCAGCAGGTAATGGCTTTTAGAGAGAGAATTGTCAACATTGAGAAGAGCTACGATGACTATAACAAAAATGTCCCACAATTCATGTCCGAACTCGAGAACAGCATAGCCGCGAGCAAGTTCTTTACCTCGACACAGATCAGGCAGATACGATCATACATCAACCTCGTTACCCTCATCGGTGCGGCTGTCGATACCATCAAGATCTATCTTCGCACCAAGGCTCTTGCCGATGAGCTAGCAATTCGGTACGCGAAAGATAAGAGTAGAACCGGACTGAGGATAAGCACCATCGGTGATACCGAGCTTCTCCCACTCTACAAGACTGCCGGCGTCATACTAACGAGAGCAGAAACCGAGGTTAAGATGTCCGATAACTACGTCCCAAGCATCAAAGTCATAAGAAAAAACATAGAGTCGAGGTTCAAGGAGGAATCCGGGGAGGTTGAGTCTCTACAGAGGCTCCTTAACCAGAAGGAGTATGAGGAGAAACGGATAAAGACCGAATCTACGAAGATCTGGATCGATTTAAACGGTAAGAAGAAGGTCTTGGATAAGAACCTCAAGAGCCTGCAAAGTGAATTAATCAACATCAGAAGTAACTTCGAGGAACGGAAAAAAACCCTAGAATCTATAAAACAAGAGCTTGAGAAGATGACCCTCTTTGAGAAGAGCCTCGAGGTCACCTCAACCTACAGAAAGAACCTGAACTTCGTCTACGCGAAAACAAACGAGTTGAACAGCATGTTGAGCCAGATCACCACGACAAACAACTACTATGAGCGAGTCGTCGAACTAAGCGAGGTCGAGCAGATCAAGATAATGGACAAGATCCTGAAGGAGGAGGAGTCAAACCTCAAGGGTGAGGGGATCCTTAAGGATATAGTCGACCGCGACAGGTTTAGAGACATCGTCAGATCATATGTAAGGATCTTCAGCGTCGCCAACTACGCTGGGTTATCTGATCAGTATAGAACCGACCTTATCTGGACCACAGTCAGCATCCCCGGAGGCTTATGGGATCAGCAACTCCAAGGCATGTTATCCAATACACTGAACGTCTTCTCAAGCGTTGAAGCTAGTAAAAGCATCTCTATCAGGCAGATTAACCAGATAGACACATGGACCATCACCTTCCTGGTAATCTTCGCAAAGGCGAAGATGGAGGATATAGAAAAGTTCTCCTCGATGAAAAGCGACGCTGGATCGATCAGGAAGTCAGAGAGAGTGCTTTTCCGCAGCCTACTCGTTGAGCACGGCATCCACGACGTCTCCGAAATAATCAAAATAAGTGGCAAGTAGATGGGGTGGGGAATCGAGACACGACACTCACACCAAAGATACGATCCAACGTTGACAAATACACGTCAGCAATCATAATCGGCATTTCGACTTTTTCATTCATGAGCACCGTTAACTTTCTACCCGGCGCGCCAGTCTTCTCAATTTTCGTATCCCTTCTATTATTTTTCGCAGCGATCTACAAAAGCCCCAAGTTGTCATCGGGAGTACTGAGCATCATAGTTCTCATATCAATAATATATCAACTCACGGGATTCCAGGTGTGGAGCTTGAGGAGCCAGGGGTTAATCGTGGTTATGCTCTCAGTAGGGGCTCTTCTCATCAATCTATTAAGCGCCAGACTAGAGGCCACCGCCATGGCGATCGCTGTTCTCGCAGTCGCGATCATGTTCACCCCTTACTACTACCTATCTGTTGCATTCATCGTAGCAGCAGCTGTAGTCGGTGGTCTCTCTAGCATCGGTCCGGTCTCATTGACATACGTCTTGACGATGATTCCCCTGTTATTAATTGAGAATGGCTTCCTCTCCGGGATTGGCGATCAAAGCATCTCCTCAACACCAGTGATTTTCACTCAGCTGGTAAACTTCTCGATCCATATGCGCCCGCCGCTACCCGGATTGAACATTCTTCTAGGATGGTATCCGGCTGGCTTTTTCAATGCACAAGTGTCTGAACCAGTAATCAATTACCTATCTAGCCCTAACGCGTTCCTGCTCATAGTACCTATTGTGATACTCGCACTCGTATTCTCCCTATCAGCCAGCATGGCAGGCATCATCAACGACATGCTTGATAGATTATCCGTATTCGAAAAAACAAGCAAGCTACTGAAACTGATATCGCCTCTTGTAGCTTCAATAGTAACGCCTCTCGCCTTTGTGATCCTAATCACACTACTCTCCCCGAAGACGATCGGAGGCTACGAGACCTCCCTGACCACTAACTCAATGCTCTCGATGATTACAGCCTCTCTAATATTGGGCGCAATATTTACCGCCAGGGAGTATGGCATCCAGTGGCTAGAACGAACCGAGAAAGCGAGAATCATTGTAATGCAGAAGATCGCTTCAATTATTGAACTCATCAATGTCGACAACAAATTATTGAGCCTAGCCAACGCTGAAACTTCTCCGATTAACTTTGGCTCAGAGGTTAAGGCAATAGAGGAAATTGAGTCCACTATGAGCGACATCAAGAAGGGGCTGAGCACAGCTAGCTATGAGACGCTGAATAATTGGATCAGCGAGTTAGACAATAACATAGCCCCGAGGCTGAAAAGCCTCCCTGAGGCACTACGGGTCAAAGTCATCCAGGAGTTAAACTTTCTATCGTCACTAGTTGTCACTTACAACAACTCACTCAATGAAACTGGGTTGAATAGGACCTTCTCTGACTTCACCGAGACGCGAGGCAACATAGAATACGATAAAGCTCTGAAGGACTACACGCAGTTGATAGATGAGATTAAGTCAAACTCAAGCAGCATCTTTGAGACGTACAAAGAGACGTACAACGCCTATAATCTCCTTACCTCCCAGCCAGACGTCTTACCCCCCGTCGATCCAGCACGGCTATTCGAATCAAATGAGTACGATGGCGGGGTTAGGCTAATTGCTGAGGAGTATTGGCTCAACTTCCATGTTAAGAACCTACCAGAGATTGAAAGCCTGGTCGACTCCCTGATTGAGTCAATAAACCCGTTAGTTGATCTAGTTGATGATCAAACAAGTCAGAAACTAGCATACACCACCGAAAAGCTTCGTGATCCCAAGCCCGTAAACTCGATCCAGATCCTGAGCGAAGTAAAGGACCTGAAGACGACCCTAGATGAGAGCCTAGGAAGAGTTGCTGAGGAGATCACACAACTTGAGAAGCTGGTTAAGAGCTTCTCAGGGATCTCCAGAGTCATAAGCTTCGAAATATTCAACACTTCGATTAAGTTAACGATAATAAAGGAAAGAAACCTAGGCACCAGCCCATCTCTCCGAGAAACAACGAAGATAATCGACGATATCACCGGATTCATGAGATCTTATAGGGACAAGAAGAAAGCTGATGAGAGTAACCTGGTCATCATCTCTCAGCTACCTGTCGCTATGAAGATAATTGGCAACGAGCTAGCTAAGAAGAGATCCATAGAAGTCTCAAGTCTTCCTTTTCAACACAAGGCAGCAATAACCTACGCAGAATTCTACGCTTACAACAACTCGGAGACTAGGTATAATGATGACAAAGAGGTGATCACAAGGAAGAATGCCTAGCTGCCCAAACGGCCACACAGATGTCTGGGATCTCAACTGCCACGAGTGTAAAACTGATATTCCATACGAACAAATGATCAAAGAACTGCTATTCTTGCCCGAGGTCGAAGTCAGCTTCCAAGATCTAACAATACTCTTCGTAGGCTGCAAGTCAATCAATCTAAGGGAAGCTTACGTTTCAGAGATCACGGTTGGAAATGACAGCACAAGTACTAACAGACTGACACTAAACATGATAGACGGCGGAACATGGCGCGACTACAATAAAAAATACTCTGAAACGATTACTAACTGGCTATGGAAGGTCGGCTTCCAGTATTCAAGATACAAAATTTTGGTTGTAAACACCCTCAACCCATTATCTATTCCAGTAATAGTTAGCCCCCTCATCGATGAAGGGGTAATAGTTCTAGCAATAACTGCGGATAAAGCCTCTACTCCATTGTGCAAGAACACGAGCTACGTCGCTTTGAGAAAAGCTTACTCAAAAAAACTCTCGGTGATCCTCATCGAAGACCACTATTTCAAGAATCTCTCATTTTTTGATGAGAACTCTGGGTTGGTCGTGGGTGAATTAGCGTTTCAAAACATCATCACTAACATCATGAGAGACGTACAGGGCCTTACCCACTTCATCGAAGGTGACAAGCGACTAGGGATAATGACCCACTCGATGTCAAGCCTACTTTCCGCGTCAGACCAGGTCTATAAGGACATGGATACAATCTTCGAGATCCAGGCATACATGAAATCTGTTGAAGATGCTAAAAGTAACTATCAGAGCATCCACCTGTTAGGCCAATCACCTAGGGAACTCCACAGCAGGATCCAAGAAGCCTTCAAGAATTTCTCCGCAGGATTTGATGACTTGTTAACCTCAGAGATTATAATCAATGAAAAAGCGTCTCACTACGACTTCTACGACCTCTATCTCTTATACGGGTTCGAGGAAGACCCAGTCCTAAAGAAGATAGAATCTGGCTATAGATCGGTGGCGGAAAAAATCCCCGCAATGAGTTTGGAGGCGAAGTAGCTGTTTACGACAGATATCAAGAACATCAGTTTTCGTAGTGAATTCTACAAATCTGGCGAGATCAAGATAGGTGAGGACGATAGAAGCATCATTATATCTCAGCTAAAGAAGTCTCTCTTGAGCTCCAAGATTGTTATCATTGGGCAAATTGACTACACAGACTCAACAGTTGTGAGTTCAGATGGACTCAAACTCAGGATAGATGGTCTAACATTCGATGTCGATAGCAAACAGACAGCCGACTCCATAATAGAGATCGTGACAAGACCCCACCGAGTTGAGCGAACAAAGAGGGAGAAGATAATTTCTTCCGCTGACGCATCCATCCTAAATTTTCTACTCGAACGCGCAAAGGTAATCGAAGATCTTGATAGGCTTAAACTGAATCCCCGTGAGGCCACCATGCTGAAACTTGACAACATCAGCAAGAGTGAGGATCCACTATCACTCTACAAGAAGAGACTAACGAAAAGCCTCAGTTCCCCCTTCAACTCTATGGACTCCGATCTGTCAACGCTGAAACCCACGATAGGAGACGCTATGATGAAGAGGGTTTACGCGATGATATACGGAATAGCGGCGGTTCAGACGGCGATACTCAACGGATCCGATCCAGCGGATTCCCTTAGTCTATTGGAGAAGGTCGCAGATAAGAAATTGAGTGCACAGAGTCTGAGCGAGTCTTCAATCACCGAAGCGACGAAAAAGCTCTACGCCGAAGCTTCTATAATGATTCCGAAAATTCTCCTTACATAGAGGCGCACGCGACTCAGACGACCTGATCGTGAGATCAAACCTAACGGCCCACAACGGGTGGACTTCAACGACGCGTTGAACCTTGCGATAATGGAGCGTTTAGGCATAGGCGAGCGCGCGCATAGACCTACTTTAACCCCTCTTCGATACTTTTTATAATATATCTCGACATGTAAAACCGGAAGGATGTCTTTGCCTAAAAGCCTGCGCGAACTGATACTTGGGTTAGCCGACATCAGCGAAATCAAAGACTTGATCGACAACGAGCTAAGGTCCCACAAGAATCCGCAGCTGATCGTGGATGAATTGAGTCAGACGCTTAGAGAGGTCGGAGACAAGTACGAGAGGGGTGAACTGTTCCTCTCCGAGTTGATGATGATCGGCTACCTCGCCAGCGAGGCGGCCAGTAACCTCAAGCCCCACCTATCTGGAGCCGGTAAGCGGAGCAGGGGAAAAACTGTCATGGGCACGGTGAGGGGTGACATCCACGACGTCGGCAAGAACATCGTCGTGATGATGCTCCAGGCCGATGGGTGGGAAGTAATAGACCTGGGTGTGGACGTCCCCCCTGAGGAGTTCGTTGAAGCGATACGTAAAGAGAAGCCCGTGATTCTAGGCTTGTCAGCCCTACTTACCTCGACCCTAGAGGAGATGAGGAACGTGATAAAGGCCCTTGAGAAGAGTGGCTTGAGGGACAAAGTCAAAGTGATTGTCGGTGGGAGGCCAATTACGAGGATGATTGCCAAGGAGATGGGAGCGGATGGCTATGCCGATGACTCGGTAGCGGCGATTAGGGCAGTCAGGGAGATGGCGCGTCGGGGGGGAGGCACTTGAACCACAGGGAGAGGGTAATTAAGGCCCTGAATTTTGAGGAGCCGGACCGCGTCCCCATAATGGAGAACGGCATCGACACCCCACTCATGGAGAAGATCACGGGCGACAGCTTCCCATACGCCGTCTCGCGCCAGAGCCCCATCATCACGGATAGAAGCCATGAGAGTATGAGGGTCGACCTCAGGCTGAAGTGCTGGAGAAAGATCGACTTCGACCTTTTCCCCATTGACCTCTCAACCCCGGACGGCTGGAAGCCACAGATGACCCCCGAAGGAGACATGGTTGACCTGTGGGGAAGGATCATGAAACTCGACAAGATGACGAGAGCGTGGATCCCCTACTCCACAGTCTTCACCGACCCCGACGACTATGATGAATTCGAGTTCCCAGACCCCCTCGAAGGCGGCTGGGTCTACGCCCTCGAATATGCTAAGAGAAATCTTGAGGGGGAGATGGCGCTTGCCAGCTCCTTGAGGGATCCCTTCGCCCACGCCTGGGAGATGTTCACGCCCATGAAGTTCGTCCTCTGGATGTACCGCGAACCAAGCTTCATCAAGAGGGTCATCGAGGACATCGCAGACTTCAACATCGGAATAATAAAGCGAGTCGCCGAAGTCGGCGTAGACCTGATCATCAGCAGCGGAGACTACTGCGACGCTAAAGGCCCAATGGTGCCGCTCTCCTTCTTCAGGGACACCATCTTCCCAAACCTCAGGAGACAGGTGGATGCTGCCCACAAAAGTGGCGTCAAGTACATCAAACACACCGACGGAAACATCAACTCACTCCTCCCCGACCTCGCAGACATCGTCGACGGATGCCACTCGCTCGACCCATCAGCAGGAGTCGACATAGGATCGGTCAAGAAGACGTACGGCGACAGACTCGTCCTAATGGGCAACATCTCGGTGGACAACCTGGCATTGAAGGGGAGAGCCGACATCGTTGAGGAGGTCAAGAGGTGCATCAGGGACGCGTCCCCCGGTGGGGGTCACATACTCTCATCAAGTAACTCATGGGCGGCCGGCGCCAGGCTTGAGAACTGCCTCGCCATGGTAGAAGCCGGCAAAACATACGGCGTCTACCCAATAAAGATGTAATGACATACGTCGCGCGCGACTTTTTTAATCTTGATCGCCGACATGTAGCCAATGGATATTAACCCTGAAAATTGGACGCAGTTCAAGTCAGCCATCCAGAACCTCATCCCAAACCATAAGGTAGACGACATCTTCATCGCCGTGACATGCGAGGATAACCTCATTTTCTACGCTCACTACGACGGCCGGCTAGAATTTTTAACCGAGGAGATAGAGCGCTTCAGGAATGCATCGAGCAACGTGATGACGATCGGCCCGAAGCCGTTCGACGGCAAGTACCTCATCGCATCCATCGGGGGAGAGTTTAAACAATGATACTCAGTGATGTCTGCGCGTGCACAGCGCTCTCTAGATCACGCCGTCTCTCCTGAGCCCCTCGATCTCCTCAGCGGTCAACCCGAGCAGCCTCGAGTAGACCTCAACATTGTGTTCGCCGAGGGCCGGTGAAGGCGTCGAGAGGTCGCCGGTCCCCGAGAACTTTATCGGGAAGCCGGGCTCGGTGTGCTCACCCCTGATTGGGTCCTTGACCCTCACGAACATGCCCCTCGCGGCGGCCTGCTCATTGGCTTGCGCCTCGTCAAGGTCGTTGATCTTGGCGACGGGGATGCCCTTCTTAGCCAGGATCTCGACGACCTCGGCCACACTCCTCGCGGAGACCCATGCGGCGATGTTCTCCCTCGTCAGCTCCTCGACGCCGATGAGCTCCCTGAACCAGTCAGTTATCCTGCCGGCGGGGACACTGAACATGACGTAGTCGTCGCAGGCCCTGTAGAGGCCGTGAACAGCTGGGCCCGCGTTCATTATCGCCTCCTCGAAGCTGATGCCGGCGAGGTTCCAGAAGCTGAAGCTCTGCTGCACCGCGAGCATGGAGTCGAGCTGGGCGATGTCGATCCTCGCCCCGTGCCGGGTGCTCTGCCTCTGGTAGAGGGCGGAGAGGACACCTATGAGGGCGGTGAAGCCGGGGATGGTGTCAGCGATGGCCTCGGGGCCGACGTACGGCGGGCCACCCGGGTCCACGGTCCTCTTCATCAACCACATGTATCCGCTGGACGCCTGGGCTATTGGGTCGAAGCTCCTGCGGTCCCTCCAGGGACCGGTGTGGCCGAAGCCGGAGATGGAGGCGTATATTATCTTGGGGTTCAGCTCCTCCAGCCTCTCCCAGCCGAAGCCGAGGTCGTCCATGGTGCCCGGCGAGAAGTTCTCCACGACGACGTCCGACTTCCTGACGAGCTCCTCAAACATCGCTTTTCCACGGGGATTCTTAACGTCGAGCGTAACCCCCTTCTTGCACCTGTCGAGGAATGCGAAGTACGGGCTGGCGCCCTTGATCAGGGGCGGGAAGAACCGGACCATCTCACCCCACGGAGGCTCTACCTTGATGACCTCGGCGCCGAGCCCAGCCATGTAGAGGGTGCAGATGGGCCCGGCGTGAGCGTGGGTGAGATCCAGGACCCTCACTCCATCGAGGGGTTTAGAGACCTTCAAATCAGTATGGAGAGTGATTTTCAGATAAATAATATCTCGGATCAACTAAGACTTGCTTACGCGATTGACCTCGAGCATCAAACGCACGCGCGAACTCAATGAGCTAACGCGAGATATGCGCGCACAGGGTAATTTCATATCTCCAGTCCCCTCTCCACATCTAATGGCTAAACTAGACTTCACGAGCTCCCCCGTCGTGGACTCCCACTGCCACGCATTCCTACCCGAGAAAGAGACGAGACCCTTCGAAACCTACCTGACCCTGAGCGACCTGCCGCAGAGGCACGAGGACGTAGCCTCAACCATGCTACACCACATGGTCATCCGCGAGCTCTCACGGATCCTCTGCGTCAAAGATGAAGAGAAGATAATCGCGGAGAGGCAGAGGAGGATGAAGTCAAACCCCGTCGACTACATTGAGCTCCTATTCGACGACGCGGGCATCGAGACCCTGCTCGTGGACTCCGGCTACCCCTTCAAGGAGACAGTCGGCTACGGGATCGACCTCAACGACTTCGCCGAGATGGTGGGCAGGGACGTCCGGGAGATATTCAGGCTAGAGGCGGCGCTATACGGGCTGCTTAAGGGCCTCGTCCCACACGATCAAGCCATCGAGGATTTCCGAGCGCAGATAAGGGAGGCGGTCTCAGACGGGTGCGTCTCGCTTAAGACGATAATCGCCTATAGAACCGGTCTGGCCGTCAAGCCCTGGGATGAATCATTTGTCAAGAGTTCCTGGGGAAAAATGACCGCCATGGTCAGGGAGGGAAACAGACCCGCAGCGATACTGTCTGAGAGGAACGAGAGGAACAAGTCGGTGTATGACTCGTTCCTCATCGCTGGGGTAGAGGAGGCGAATCGCCTCAATGTCCCCGTTCAGATACACACGGGCATGGGGGACAGCCCCTCCATGGACCTGAGGATAGCCAACCCGGCCCACCTCTATGATCTCCTCCAAGACCCTCGGGCCAGAGAGGCTAGGCTGGTTCTAACCCACGGCGGGTACCCATACCTCGAGGAGGCCGCCTTCCTGGCGAACGCGTACCCCAACGTGTACATCGACCTGAGCGAGACCATCCCCATCGTCAGCGTCGGGCTAAGGAACAGGCTCTTGACGCTGCTCGAGATGGCCCCCACGACAAAGATAATGTATGGATCTGACGGCTTCAACGTCCCGGAGCTCCACTGGTTCTCAGCCATCCTGACCAAGAAGGCGCTGGCCGCTGCACTCGACGAGTTGATGAACCACGAAGGGCTCGCAGAGGAGGAGGCAGTTAACATTGGGGAGAACTTCTTAACGGGAAACGCCGAGAGGCTGTATCGTCTATAGCGCACGCGCGACGCCGTCTACTGAGTCAGTCCTCGTAGCTCGCCCCAACGTACTCAACGTACTTGCGGCCGCTGAGCTGGAGCGCCATCTCGCTAGAGGGCCTCAGCTGCCCCGGGTAACGCCTAACGAACCTCTCCAGGGTCTCCCCACCCAGGTTCGCATAGCTCACGTCCATGACGGCGCGGTGGCCTGAGGCGTCCTCGACGACGGCGTAGGCCACGAAGCGGGGGTAGCCGACGCGGCTGAGGGCGTCGGTTAGGCACTTCTCGGAGTCACCGTCGCAGTCGAAGAATACATTGTGCTCGGTGGAGTAGAGCCTCCTGAAGGCGTAGTCCCTGATCTCGATGCCGGTGTACCTGCTTCGCAGCTCCTCTAGGACCGCGGCGGCGTCGGTGATGGGCAAGGCGCTTCCACCGTTGTAACACAGAGGTTTTTCTTGTTTAATGTTTTCCACGAGTTCCGTCGTGCGCGCGATTCGGGCGGTCCTTGGAAATTCTTTTCACTGCGAGTCTATAGATTATTGAATGGGTGATGGTGAAGTGAAATACCGTAGACTGGAGAAAACCGGGCTCAAGGTCTCAGAGATCGGGTTCGGCTGCGGCAACATAGGTGGCCTAATCATCAGGGGGACCCACGAAGATCAATTAAACGCGGTCAAGAAAGCGGTGGAGATGGGCATCAACTACTTCGACACCGCCCCAAGTTACGGCGATGGGAAATCAGAGACTCACCTCGGAAATGTGTTGGCTGAACTCAACCCCGAAGTTGTGCTTGCGACTAAAGTCGGCCTCACCCTGGAGGATATGAGAGATGTAAGGGGAGCGGTGCAGCAGTCAGTCAAGAATAGCCTGAAGCGGCTACGACTAGGCAGCGTGGATGTGCTCCAGCTTCACTCCAGAGTGGCTATGACGCGGGGCAATGCGCCGTGGGTGGACGCGTTAAGCGTCGACGACGTCGTTGGGAAAAACGGCGTTGCAGACGCATTCGACGCCATCCGCTCTCAGGGCCAAACGCGCTTCACAGGCTTCACCGGCATCGGTGAGGCTGCGGCACTGCACGGAATCATTGAAAGCGGTCGATTCGATGTCGTGCAGGCGTACTTCAACCTACTAAATCCAAGCGCAGGGTGGAGCGTACCCAACGGATTCAAGGGGTACGACTTCAAATCACTCACCAACAAGGCAGCGGAACGTGGCATGGGGGTAGCGGCGATCCGCGTGATGGCTGCCGGGGCCCTCGGGGGCGTCGAAGCCCGCGCCGGGTATGCTTCACCGACTGTTGGTGGACCCTTGGTCCCCGACTCTGATTATCAGAGAGACGAGGCCGCTGCTAGTAGCCTCAGTTTTCTAGTATCTGGAGAGGTTAAGAGTCTCCCCCAGGCTGCGCTGAGATTTGTGCTGATGCACCCGGCGGTGTCAGTGGCCCTAGTTGGCTTCTCCAGCCTTATTCAGATAGATGAAGCAGCCGCGTGTTCTGGGGCTGGACCCTTAACTGAATCCGATTTGGATCGTCTGAGAAGAATATGGGCCAATGCACCCTAACGCGCGCGTTTCGATCGGCGACCTGATTTTCCAGCCGTCTATTTCGAAGCTACCCATTTTAGTCAAGGTATATTGGATCAGCTTCTCGATTTCTCTCTCGCGCGCGTGAAAGAAAAATAGTCAAAAAACCCCAGTCAAAAAGGGTTTTCAAGACCCTATAAGGACTATGACACGGTAACAAACGTGGATTCTACAAGGGAAGAGGTCGAAAACGTCGTCTTCCAAGCCCTAGCCTCCCGCGAAAGAAGAGAGATCCTAAGAATAATCCATTCAACAGAAAAAGGTGCAACCTACACAGAGGTCCTCGGAGAGTTAGGACTAACTACGGGGAACCTCAACTACCATCTTAAACAGCTTGAAGGCCTAGTGCAGAGAGACAGCGATAGGTGTTATGCACTCACTCCCCTGGGGGAGAAGGCCTACTCTGTGCTATCTACCTCAGCCAGTGATGGAGGCTACGGCGACTACCTGAACGCGGCGAGGCTCAACCAGTCTAGGGGCGTTCACCCCACTGTCACGAGACTAATCCTCGGAGGCATCGCCTTCGACATATTCATCCTCCTCATCTGGGGGTACATGGGATACATTATCTATACTGAAGGAGGCCCCTGGGTCGTCTGGCCCATCCTCTTTGTCCTCATCACCATGGGGATTTTTGCCCTCATTTGGCTAATCAGGGCTCTCGCAACGGCACCAGAGTTCGTTAGGCGTTTGGAGAGAAGACTAGGCGTTACTCGTTAAGCAGAGAAACTGGGATAGCACAAACCCTATCCGCACACGCACTTTGATGGTTCCCAAAGGATGGGTACAAACTACAACGCGCGCAAGGCTGTTTAGAAATTAAATAATCTAACGTACAGTTCTAGGATAGGTTGAACGTTAAGCGCGTGCTCGACTCACTC
>MEZF01000011.1:5221-6479 GCA_001774245.1 Candidatus Bathyarchaeota archaeon RBG_13_52_12 | reverse complement strand
AAATAAAAATCTGCTCTCGTATATGAGAGAATTTGTCCGGAATTAACATCGCGGTAAATAAGACGACGTTCTCCCCCAACGAAGCCATAGAGGGCACCGTCACACTGAAGCTAGAAAAACCCATAAAAAGTAAGGGAGTATTCGTAGCGTTGACCAGCGGAGAAACAAAGCATGGACGTAATTCCAAGGGGCAATCCACGACTACGCATTATACTCACATCTGGAGTAGTGTCCCACTCGACGTAGAGAAGGAGTACCCAGCTGGTCAAGTCTTGACCTATCCATTCAGGTTGGTCGCCCCATCTCGAACTGCTCCCTTTGATCTCTTGGGGAATGTGTGGAAATCTTTTAGAAAAGACAGCACACCGCCATCGAAGAACTATAATGTTGAAGCAAAGCTGGATATTAGCATGGGTTTTGACGTTAATACACGTGCAGAGATTAGAATTTTATATACCTGATGCGCGTGCGGTGCGTTCGTAACCCTTAACAGAATTGACTAAGTTTATTGTTACATGGCTTCACTTCGAATAGGCGACTCCGTATTCTCAAGAGTAAACAACCACAGAGACTACACAAGCTTCCTCAAGAAGAATTTACGCGACTCAGACCCACTCATAGTTAAGGCGGATTGGGTTGGGATAGAAGATAACTCTACCAGAAACCTCGAAGCACTCCGCTGCGTCTCCGAGGCAGCTAAGGGCAAGGTCATCGTGACCGAGGGCCACCAGCTCTGGAGGTCAAGAATACTCGAGCCGAATGGCCTAAAATTCACGGTAAACGGCAAAGAGGTCGACTGGAACTGGCTTCTTGAAGGCAAGGGCTGGACGTGGCTGATTCGCCAGCGCGCCGATTGGGGCTTTTTCATAAATGGGCCCCACTGGAGCCACATCATGAAAGAAGAGCACGCATTCCTTGAGAAACACGGATTCACCGACTTCTTCAAGGATAATGGCATCGAGTACGTCAACGTGACCGATGAGATCTGGTCGGGGAGGATAGCTGATCCGAAGATCGTGAAGGAAGCCGTAGAATCCAAGTACCCCCCCGCCTTCACCGAGAAGTTGTACGGCTTCGTTCCGGAGAAGCTGTTCAGGCACCGTGGCTCCTCGTTGTTAAGCTTGAGTAAGCGTAAGGATTATCAAAGCTTCACGATGAAGAACAACTTCGGCTTAATACCCGACCCTGTTAGGGCCTGGTGGCACGGCTTTAAGGAGGCGACCACATCCGCGCGTAGGGACATCAGGCTGGCTAAGAG
>MEZF01000011.1:2131-5057 GCA_001774245.1 Candidatus Bathyarchaeota archaeon RBG_13_52_12 | reverse complement strand
GGCGGCTTACCTCTCGTCTGGGAACGGCATGTTCGGGGATTTTAACCCTGAAATGCTGAATGAGGCGAATGCTCAACTAGGGGGCTGGTTCCCTGTTTCAAAAAAGGCGTAGAAGGTGTGCGTTGTGCGCGTAAAACTGTTTAGCAATCTTGATAGCGCATATAAAGCTAGTTTCTGAGGGGTAGTATATGAGATTCGGCAAAGTAGTCCTGCTGCAGTCCAAAGATCCCGAGATATTCAAGAAGGTGATTTCTGAGCTGAACCTCAAACCGCCAGTGATTATTAAGCCGAACTGGGGGACAATCAACAACTACACCGAAGCCCAGGTCATCGACGGGGTGATATCGGCCATTAATGGTGAGTCGATCGTCGTTGAGAGCTATGGCTGGGCTAGGACTGAGGACGCTCTGAATGGCAAGGGCATAGGCTCTGTAAAGGGAGCTGATCTTCGGAAGAGCGATGAGTGGTTCCTAAAGAACTCAGGCATAGGTGACGTTTTGAAGAAGCATGGTGTTGAGTATCTGAACGTCACTGAGGAAGTTAGGGCGAAGCGAGTCGTCGAGCCTAGTGTCGTTAAGAAAATTGCTGAGAAGTATCCGCCGGTCTTGTTCGAGGAGATGTACGCCGAGGTGCCTACACGTCTATTCGATTTGAGGGGTGGCACATTCCTCAGCTTGGCGAAGTATAGGTTGAACCACTCGCCAATCGTTGTCAGCCTCTCACTGAAGAACCTATTCGGGATGATACCCGGGCCTAGTCGCCGCAGGTTCCACGGAAAAAACGATGAAAAGCTGGCTCAAACCATCGTCGACATTAACAAGGTGTACCACTCGCTGTTTAAAGTCAAGGGAATGGTTGACGCGGTGCTGACTGCTTCGAACGCGCCAACCGCAGCTGAGGCGATCAGACCGAAGACAGCGAAGAGCAAGTGGTTACTGCTGGGCAGCGAGGACTGCGTAAAGCTTGACGCGTTTGTAGCATGTCTCGAGGGAAAGGACCCGGAGAATATTGGCTACCTTAAGCTAGCGGCGTCATACTTTGGAAGCTGGGATGAGAACGATCTAGTAGCTGCGAGGAAGAGCGGTGTCCGGGTATTCTAGCATCGCATCTCATGCATGTGAATATCAGATAATTATTCTACGGATAGACATGATAAAGAAGAATAAATAATACCCTTAGAGAAACAACACTGGTTACATATAATGCACGGGTGGATAGGCAAGATAGCCAAAGGTGAATCTAACAACCGCGCACGCCGAATGAGAACCTCTGAAATTTGCCTTAGACTAAAAGAACTAAGGAACTTTTTAGAGTATGGGACTCTTTTTAGAGTTGGTCTAACTCACTCATGATCACTTTCCTGGTTTCGGGGCTGGACTCTTGCATTAGCCTCGTGAGCGTGATCTTTAAATCATCATCCTTGTCTGGAAACTTTGTCTTGAGCAGACCTCTAACGTGAGTCCTGTAATCCGAACCCACTTTGATGAGCGTTACGTAGCTGTCGACTAACACTTCAAAACACTGAATGTTTGGCAGAATCTCCGAGAGCGCATCTAATATGAGGGATCGCCTCGCCTCCTCCTTCTTCGACTTTCCCGTAATCCCGTGGAACTCCTTCATAAGGGGATCACGGTAATACTGGTCCAGCACATCTCGCCCAGATTCATCAGAGTTCCTCGCTAAGTTGATGAGCGTCTGGAGAAGCTCCTTAGCGTCGCTATACTTGCTGTTGAAGATGTATTCCTTTAATTTGATGATGTATCTCTTATCTGGGAAAACGTACTTCGTGGTCTCCCTGTAAAGTCTTACTGCACCAACTTTCCTTATCTCCTCATCACCTGAATCAAGCAGCTTAAAATACTCATCTAACAACTGTGGGTTTACGTAGCTTACTTTTCCTAATTCCTTTTTTATAATGTCGTTTACGCTGTTAATCATCTTTATGCTAAGATTTGAGAGCTGAATCTTCTTCCTTTTCCCGCGAGGACCTTTCTCCATCTCGGTCCTCAGAAGACCCGCCTCAGCCAGCTTGGTCACTGTCTTGCTCAGATTACCTAGTTCCTGGTTTACCGCTGTTGAGAGCTCTGTGAGGGTAGAGACTTTCTCTGGGTACAACAAGATTAGTAACTGAAAGTTTTGCTGGAAGAGCTTCAGGATGAGCTCCTCATCCTTTCTATCGATGCTCATGTGTCTTAATATAGGGCCGTATTTTAAAAAGGGTTGTACTCACATAATAGGTTATACAATCATAACAACATGTATATAAAAACAATGTTTTTATGCTACTCGTTAGATTCGTTCAGGTAGGTGAAAAGACCATCCCCAGACCAAGATCCAAAAAAACGTTAAGCTTGGATGACTTGCCCGAGGAGGTCCGCGCTACTCTAATAGGCATCATGAACGATGCGCGGATATACGATGTCGAGGCTGGGCTGATCAAGATGGCCATGCTTGCCGATGCCAACAGCAAAATTTACAAGACATCGATGGAGAGGGAGGCGGAGAGCAAGTACAAGAGTAGGCATTTTGCGGAGATGAATAAAACCACAGCGACTCTTCAGAAGGCTGCGGAGACGCGTGTCGAAGTGGCGCGTAGCCAGGTGTGGGCCGAGGTGTACCAGGAGTACGCAATTAGTTACCCGTGCAGTATCTGCGGAAAGTTGATCACTGTCGCTCCTGGCGGCGAGACGCATAGGGCGATCCTGGGCTATCTAAGGGAGAAGGGTTGGGCTCATGGCGAGTGCCTCAAGAGGCCGGGATGAGAAGGATAAGGCGTCCTCTCCGTCGCTAATCGAATTTTCCACGCTGCCACCACGGATAGTCTACGGGTCTTGAACGGTGAAAATTGGGGGCTACTATGCGGTTCATATGTGGTTTAGGTGACGTCACCACCGTAGCTGCTTAGGGTTCCCCCGGTTTTTCGGTT
>MEZF01000011.1:308-2066 GCA_001774245.1 Candidatus Bathyarchaeota archaeon RBG_13_52_12 | reverse complement strand
GCTCTGCTGCTGCGGTGGGTGGTAGTTGCGTCTGCGGGGGTTGATAGCTTGGTTATTGTTGTGAATGTTTTTGATCGTTGTTGTTTTTATTCTAGTGTTCGTGCGTGCTCATAATTATATGTACGAACTTCGTTGGGATAGAACGTGAGGAGATCTCCCTGCTCTCAGAGATATGTTTATCCCTCTCCGGAGTTCGCGCGCGTATCTTCATTACTTCGACGTGTCTTTTTTCTTCAATATCCATAATCATATCTACGAGGAAGTTCTTCCACTTCTCTTTATAGACTTTGATAAAAGCTACACGGTAACCATTCTTATAATAGATTTTCTTCTGATACTCGTAATCAAATTCGTCTGTTCCACATACTTCAATATACATATCTAGCTTTGGAACATTGAAATCAGGAGTCCACACCATCCCACATTCTTTCTCATCAATTACAAATATAGGCGACTCGAAAACCCACCATAGGTCTAATTCTCTTAAATAATTACAGACTTGTTTCTCTGAGTCTGTCATATCCTCATAGACGGATTCTTTTCTCGACTAATCGCACTCTTACATCTCCTAAAATAAATTAAAAAATTAGGGATTCTGTATGTATGTAATTCTTTCGCCATTTACCGTTCTAGTGATCACTAAAAGATTGGTATCAGGATGGACCTTTTTATACTGGTTCAAAGCTGCACGTAGAGTTGTGTAATGTGCTACACTCGGAAGAACCTTTCTTGCCTTACCCTTCGGTATACCAACAAACAACTCACTCCAATCTCTTCCACCCTTATAAGAAGAAGGTATATCAGCAATATCAACAAATTCGTCTTTTTCTCCCATTTTATCACCAAGATTAAGTTAAAAGAACCATGTATAAAAATATTACTATAATGTAAAAATTATTCAAACTGATATTAGAAAAAATGATCATTAAAAATACATATTTTACCACAAATATGTTTCTCTTATAGTTTCTTAAAATTTACCTTATATAAATTCTCATACATAATTCTTATTAATAAACAACAATCCGACTCTTAAGCATACAGACAAACTTTGTTGAGATAAAACGTAAGGCGATCACCCTGCCCTCAGAGATGTGCTTATCCACCTCTATTGGTTCAATGTCCCTGATGATAGTCACATCCTGATAATTCCCGTTCTCGATCTTCATGATAGTCCATAGCCCGTCCTCAATATTAGTCCTAGCGTGTGCATTTAATCAAATAAAACTTGAGGATAATGAGTCTTCTTCATTATCTTTATTTGTTCTAATAATTAAAACAACCATCACCCTCGGTTTCTACTGACAAGTTTAAATCGTTACTATATGATCATCATTTTGGAGATATCATTATTGATATCTAAGCACCTGGAAGGTGAAGGCGAAAGAGAAAGTTGTCCTAGTTGCAAGAGTGTAAAGGAGCGGTGTAGCAACGAATGTCGATGAAGCAAAGATTCTAATCGAGAGCGGCTTTGAGTACGTTCAAGAGATCAACGGGCACTACCCATATTGAAAAAGGCTCTAAGGTGGCTAGGTTCGATAATTGGCGGGCCCGGTGGGATTTGAACCCACGACCCCAGACTTAGGAGGCCTGTGCTCTATCCGTGCTGAGCTACGGGTCCGCGAATCCGCCTAACCTAGTAACTGCCCCAATTTAAAAATAGCCCTGAGGTGATTAGCGGACCCCGCCTCCGCCGCCGCCGAAGCCGCCGCCGCCTCCGAAACCGCCGCCACCGCCTCGGAACCCGCCTCCTCCGCC
>MEZF01000011.1:0-302 GCA_001774245.1 Candidatus Bathyarchaeota archaeon RBG_13_52_12 | reverse complement strand
CGAGGGGGGCGAGGCAACCATTATCGGGTGGAAGTAGAGGGGCATAACCGGGGAGAACCTGGCGATGTCCAAGTCGATTTTCATCTCCCTCATCGCCTCGGCTACGCGGTCCCCCACCCCTAGGGCTGTCCCGTATACGAGCCACTCACCCCACATCGAAAGATCCTCGGTTGAGTACTTGCGGAGCTGGGCGAGGTCCCCGAGATGGTTCCTGAAGGCGTCCCACTACATCGAAAGATCCTCGGTTGAGTACTTGCGGAGCTGGGCGAGGTCCCCGAGATGGTTCCTGAAGGCGTCCCACT
>MEZF01000010.1:6468-8854 GCA_001774245.1 Candidatus Bathyarchaeota archaeon RBG_13_52_12 | reverse complement strand
ATGACGGGTCCAAAGCTTGAGGAGAGGAAAGCCTCCAAACTAGCATACATAGAGCATAAGGGACCTTACGATAAGATCCCGTGGCAGAAGTATATTGAGCAACTATATGGCTGGGCGAAAGAGCAGAAGGTGATGCCGGGCTTCTACCCAATGAGTATCTACCGTGATGACCCCAAAGTCGTCCCCCTCAAAGAGTGCAGGACGGAGATAGCGATCACCTTCAAGGGTGAGGCGAGGGAGAGTTCCGGTGTGAAGATACGCCAGATGCCTGCGATGAAGGTGGCCTCTGTTTCCTACAAGGGTCCCAGTAGCGAGTTCCAGAAGACCTATGGGATTCTCATGGAGTGGATGGAGAAAAAGGGTTTGGAGTTATCCGGTCCTCCGATGGAGATCTACTCGAAGAAACCGGAAGTCGTCGGTGGCGAGACGATTATCTACGCGAAGATCATGATGCCCGTCAAGAAGAAATAGCTATTCTGCACTAGCAGATACAGAGGTTCTACCGCACGCTCCCTGAAATCGCATTTAAAAATGTAACATATTTAGTGTAACAAATAGTAGAATGTATCCATAGTTACAAAGCCCCAGCGATCTAGGAGATCGACTGGAGCAGAGCTATGCCTATCATTCAATCACTGGTAAGAACCAGGTGGAAGTGAGGATAAGGCTATGGCCCCTCCCACACACATACGTTGAACCAATTCATAATTCATGCTTAAAAGCGTGAACGATTGGTGTGTGGGGTTTATATTTTAACACCTATAAAAAAAAGATGTTCACAGTTTAGGTCTCTTAAGTGTTATTTATGGTAGCGGTGATCATCTAACCGGTTTTGTCATGAGCAGGATCCTGCTAATCGGGGCGGGTGCGCAGGGCGGTCCCTGTGCCTCAATTCTCGCAAGAGACGAGGACGTATCAGAGATAGTGCTGGGGGACATCAACCTTGATCTGGCTAAGAAGGTCAGCAAGAAGATTGGAAGCGAAAAAATCACCGTCGAGAAACTGGACGCATCAAAAAGTAAGGAAGTTGAAAGGTTAGCGAGGGGCGTGGACGCCGTGATTAACCTGACCCTAACGGCGTTCGACATGAACATCATGAAGGCGGCCCTGCAAAGCGGCGCTCATTACATCGATACTTCATTCGGGGAACCTGACTTGATGGATATCCGCGCAAGAGACAACATCCTGAGCCAAATCATAGAGAAGCGGCCGCTCGTTTATGACAAGGAGTACAAGGAGGCTGGTATGACCGCGCTGCTGGGGTGCGGAGTCTCGCCGGGGACAACCAACGTGATCGCTAGATACATCTGCGACAAGATGGATCGGGTGGAGGAGATCCGCATCCGTTACGGTGGACGCGCCTTGGAGGAGTCGAGGGAGGTGGTGAAGGCGTGGACGCCCACCTGGTCGCCGTTCAGGGCCCTATGGGGCTACTCGGTCGAGCCCACGGTCTTCGAAGGTGGAGATTACAGGAAGTACCCGATCTTCTCAGGTCCCGAGGAGTACCCGTTCCCCGACCCCGTCGGGCCGGTGCTGTTGAGTTACCACCAGCACCAGGAGCCAATATCTCTGCCGCACTTCATTGGGAAGGGGATCAGGTACTGCGACTTCAAGTACCCTGTTGATGCGCTCGTGGGGGCCTTCGTAAAGATGGGGTTCGGAAGCCCCGAGCCGATCGACGTTAACGGGGTCAAGGTTGCGCCGAGGGACGTGTTGCTGAAGCTTGTGCGCCACCCTGTAAACTCGTTCCTCGCCGAGGACGAAGCGGGCGTCAGAAAGCCGCTTGACAGGTTGACCCTCATAGTCGTGGAGGTAAAGGGAACCATGTCAGAGAAACCAGCATCGTACAGCGTGGTTTGTCCTAACTCATTCTACAGAACCACTGAGGAGAGGCTCTCCGTCTACAACCGGCTTGGGACGGCAATAACCAGCGTCGCGCTGCCTGCGGTGATCGGGGCAAAGATGTGCATCAACGGAGACTCTGACAGGGGCGTGATCTGCGCTGAATGCCTTGACCCGGAGATGTTCTTCAAGATGGCGACGGAGATGGGCTCCCAGGTGAAAATCAATGAGGTGGTTACCAGAGAGGTCTCATACTAAGCTAATCTATTGTATTAAGAGAAAAGGAAAGAACAAAATGCGCCTACTCAGTCAGAAAGCTATAGATTCACGGATTCCGTCGATAATCTTCGTATGGTGGATGTTGTTCTAGTCTATCCTTACGTAAACTCAGATTCTAACAACTCCATCTTCCGATTCCCACCCTTGGGACTAGGCTACCTCGCATCATATCTAAGAAAAAACGGTTTCACGGTAAACATCGTTGATGCAACATTCATCGGCGAAGAGGCCGCCATACAGAGGGTGAAGGAATCTCGGCCAAAAA
>MEZF01000010.1:0-6407 GCA_001774245.1 Candidatus Bathyarchaeota archaeon RBG_13_52_12 | reverse complement strand
TGAAAAGGGAGGTGAGATCGTAAAAACCGCAGCCAGGGCCCCACTCGAGAACCTTGACTCTATACCGCTACCCTCCCGAGACCTATTCGATAACGAGGGCTATCTCCGATACTACAAGAGGCGTGGCAGCCACACAGTTACGAGCATAATCACCAGCAGGGGATGCCCCTTCGCCTGCGATTTCTGCAGCCATCCCATATTTGGTAGCAGCTTCAGGGAGAGGAGCCCCGGCAATATAGCCGATGAAGTTGAGCAGGTGCTGAAGCTCGGATACGAGAGGGTGTTCTTCCAGGATGATTGCTTCACCCTCACCAAGAAAAGGGTGATCCAGTTCTGCGATGAGGTAGATGGGCGCGGCTTGAAGTTTGGCTGGGAGTGCCTAAGTCGAGTGGATAACATGGACAAGGAGACTGCCCTGAGGATGAGGAAGGCGGGCTGCGACCAGGTGTTCTTCGGGCTAGAATCCGGAAGCGAGAGGGTGTTGAAGATCATGAACAAGAGTGCGACGCCCGACCAGGGGAGGATAGCCGTGGAGGCGGCTCATGAGGCTGGGCTTAAGACGGGTGCCTTCTTCATCTTCGGCTACCCTGGGGACGACGACGAGTCGATGCTTGAGACGCTCAGGTTCGCGAGCCGCCTTCCGCTCGATTACCTCGGCTTCACTTTACCGTATCCGATCCCTGGGACGCCGCTCTATGATAGAGTTAAAGATAAAATGATGGAGGGTAACCCGGAGCCACAGCAGAAGGGGCTGATTCAGCACCAACTGATCTATTACTCCCGCTTCTCGGAGGTTAAGCTGAAGTTCGGGATTGGGAAAGCTGTGGTTCAGCATTACCTCAGGAGATGGCTCGGTCCGGTGGCGCCGATAGTTGTTTTTCCATTCGAGGCTTTAACAGACGGCATATTCAGAATGCTAAAGTAGGCTCAGGTTTTAATCGGTTTTTCCTCAAAAATTATTGAGCTGGAAATTATTTCTCTCGTTGAAGCCGGATAACGTATTTCACAGAGCTACCCGGCTTTAGGGAGAGGGCGATCCCCGTCCATGATAACCTATCCCTCACCTTCTCTCTTCCCCTATACATCACCGTTGAATCACTGAGTTTCTCGACGCTGAATGATGATTTTCCGTTGACATCTGAGAGGGTGCCCTCAGGGGTGTTGATTTTGTCCCAGGCTCCGATCGCATCATCGAGGAGGTCTAAGCCTCCATCGTCTCTGTATCTTCTGAAGGTTGATGCACCCTGTTCATTGAGGATGACCAGCTCCTCGCAGCCTGACGCGATTTTGTTGGTGACGGCCTCGACCTCGATTAAGCCTTCTCGGAGCGTGAAGCGCATATCCACGACGCCCCTCGGCGTAGCCTTGACGAATTTAGTCGTTACCCCCATTGCTATTCTCGACTCCATCACTTTATTGAATAGGGGTCGGAGACTAGGTCTCGATAGGTAGGCGCGTGTGAATGCCCTGTGTAGGGGGTGGTACAGCGAGTCGCTTATCCTTGCCCCGCCGCGAAGGTCCCTCACGGAAACCGTGTCAAGTATGTACGACTTTTGAATGACTGGAGGTGGTTCCTCCTTGAGAAGGGTGAGTGTCGCAGAGCCCGAAAAATAAGTCTTATCCTTGAACCTAGCCACTGGGACGCCGAATCCTGCTCCCTCCTCCACAAGCTCAACTCCGGATTGTATTAGGATCAAGCCCTTGTGGAGGGAGGCTATCTCCAGATTCCCCGGCCTCTTATCTGGGTAGATCCGTAATTCAAGGTCCCAACCCGCTCCTAGTGTGTAAGGTTTATTGATGCGACGCGGCGTTGGAACGGAAATACTCATAGATATTCTTATTGAGATTAGGATTATAGAGTATTGTGCCCAGCGCGCGTGACGATTCTCACTTTGAATAATGGGAAGCACAAGATATCTTAGCTTATTTTCGATGTGATCAGTTAAATGAGTACGTGCGCTACCCAATCCCATCCAGCGATGCTATTCTGAGTATCTTGTCGTCATCCGACAGAGGGACGCCTCTGCCGTCGCGATTACTCGTCGTAAAATAGATGTACCCGTCTGGTCCTTCAACCACCTCCCTGACCCGACCATAATTAGTTAAAATTGTAGCAACCGACTCTACCTGATCCCCCGCGGTGTTCAACTTAATCAACCTGACACCCTTCCCCCTGAGACACGCGACGAGTAGTCCCCCCTTCCAACCCGGGTATCTATCTGATGTAACGAAGGTACAACCGGATGGCGCCCATGTCTCTGACTCGGTTGAGTATAAAGGACTCAGATAATTCACATCATCAGAGTAGCCAGCGATTATGGGCCAGCCGTAATTGGATCCAGGTGTGATCAGGTTAACCTCGTCGTGAGCAAAAGCACCTCTCTCCCCGCTTGGGCCATGCTCCGAAGCGTATAGGACCCCCGATTCTGACCATGCGAGTCCCTGTGGATTTCTGTGACCGAGGCTCCAGACGGGCGAGTCATCTAAGGGGTTATCAGCAGGTATCGATCCGTCCCCGTTCAACCTGAGTATCTTCCCCCCGAGGCTGGAAGGGTCCTGCGCCCTATCACCCACCCCGCCCTCACCACATGTGACATAGAGCTTGCCGTCTGGTCCGAACTTTATCCTCCCACCATCGTGGATGCTGCCCGCGGGGATCTTGTCTATGACGATCACCTCAGGTGCTAAGTTCCTGGATCCTTCCCTCGTCTTCACGACCCGATTCCACAGCCCGGTGGAGTCCCGATATGTGTAGTAGAGGTAGATATCGGGTTCAGGTTGAAATCTTGGACTGAGAGCAATTCCTAGTAGGCCACCCTCCGCTGTAGTCTCGACGGGCAACTCAGCTAGTACTTGAATCGTCTCACCCCTGAGGACGGATACCCTGCCGCCTCGCTCAGTGAAGTAAAGGTCGCCGTTCGGGGCGAAAGCAAGAGCCCAAGGGACACTCAGACCATCGGCGACCACCTCAACTCCCCGACTGGCTCCCTTAGGGAGGGTATCCCAGATCAGCCACCCAACCGCTGCTACTACTATTACCATAGCAATGATCAAGACTTTGTGAAACCGTTTCAATCTAAGTAAGAAACCGGAAGCGGATAAGATGAGGCTTATGCTAAAGTAAATTTGGGTTAAGATTTTTCTAATATCAGGCGTGGTTGAGGAATAGGCTACGATGCGTACGCGCTCCAAACCCAGTGCATGACCAAGGAGGCTGGATTAAATTCCATGTACTATATGCATGATAATAACCATAAGAAGAGTAAACGCGGCTGCGGGATGAAGGAACCTGTAATATTTAACCCAAGCAGGCTTCACCTGAAAAAACGTCGTAAACCCAGTCAACACCAATATCAGCATCGCTGAATACACCACAATCCCCGTTCCAAGCACAGGATAGTTAGAGGCAGGCCTGGTCACCTGGTGTACGAAGTGAATTGAGACAAGCAGGAAACCGAACAAGTTGCCAAACGCGTGCAATCTTAACAAGCGGCTTGAGGCTTTGTGGAGCGCCCTCTTCCTCAGAGAATATGAGGCGGTGGTCACCAAGATTATGAGCGACCCGGCCCAGCCTACCCAGTGAACCGGCGAGTTCTCGACCCGGAGAATGTTGATGAAGAAGAAGGGGATCCTGGCTATTCCCAGATAAACGATGAAAACTGCTATTGCTGAGACAGCGATTATTGTTAGTGCTATCCAGAATGATGGTCGCCTATAAAACACGTAGGTCCCTCGGAAAAGTGGAATTTAAATCTCACTCGTCGAATTTCAAATTAATTTATTAATAGCACTTCCTCGGTGTCCATAGAACAATCAATGGTGTCGCAACGAGTCTACTGGTCGCTTCTCATCGGAATATATCTCGTCCTTGCGACGCTTCACTACATAGCCCTTGAGCCAACATCACTTTACCGACAGGTCATCTACGGCATCGTGCTCATCACTATAATGCCACTCAGCTATGTCACACTCCAAACCATCCTTTCAATCCACTACGGGAAAACGGGCACAAAATATGACCGAGTAGCCTTCCCAGATCTACCAAAGGTAGCCGTGATACTCGGAATCTACAATGACTTCACGCCACATCATTTCAGGGAGACCATGATTAACAACCCTGGGTTCGACTACTTCCTGCTCAGCGACTCTGATCTCAAACACACCGAGACCGAACAGGCCTTCTGCCACCAATACAATGTACACCATATTCATAGGGAAAACCGGAGGGGAAAGAAAGCAGGAGCCATCAACGACTGGGCGAAGACACACCTCAGCGGCTATTCATACTTCGCCCCGCTCGACAAGGACAGCGTCCTTGGCAAAGATAACATTAAACAGATGCTTGAGTATGCGGAAAGTCCGTCAAACCGAGTGTATGGTGCATTTCAATCAAAGATCAAGAGCCTCTCAGGCGCCAGCGTATTCAGCAACCTGAGGTCAACGATCGCGAACCTGTACTTGGGTCAGTATCCGCGAAACGACGCTCGGTCTCTGGGAGAAGCGATATATTGGGGCCATAATGCCCTTGTGAGATCTGAGGCTTTCTTAGGTGTTGGTGGTCAGGATGAGAATCACCTCAATGAAGATATCTCGTTCACGATGAGGATGAGGGTAGCCGGATGGAAGGTAGCTTACCTTACGGATGTGCAGAGCTATGAGGAGCAGCCTGGGGACCTTCCGTCGGAGATTGAGAGGCTGTCCCGGTGGATGAGGGGGAGTTACGAGTCATCTGTTCTCGCTCTGCTTAATGTAAAGAGGATCGGGTATGGCACATGTTGGTTGATCGCGTTGAGTGGGTTGCTATACTTTTCAGCGGTTCTGCTCTGTATTCTCTTAACATTGACCGCTGTAAATACTGTATTTTCCTTGGGTCAGTTATCAACAACGCAGCTGTCCCGAGTAGCCGTTGTGATACTGCTTGTTCACACGGTGGGTATTCTCTACCTTGGCCCGATTATCCCAATGAAGAAGAACACAAGAATGGTCAAGGTTCTCGGTTTACTGCTTTTGAACACGGTCATCTCAATACCTTCGATGCTGCGTGCGCTACTTGTTACGGCGAAGTTCGTTGTCTCTAGAAAGGCTCCGTGGTCGCCTACCAGGAATGAAAACGTTCATCGAAGCTTTCCAGAGTCGTTTATATTCGCTTTACCAGAGTTTGTGTTTGGATTGTTTTTACTGTACTCCTTCAGCTTCGGAGGAGTAAGTACATTGCTCCAGTTCCTTCTTTGGATAGCTAGTTTCATGGTTGCACCTGTTGCGATCTATTTCTCATCCAGAAGCTCCGATAATTACTTCAAAAAACTCCTATACGAATAATTCAGTAAATATGAAGGATCAATTAGGTTCAAATTCACTGATTACACTCCGGTGGAAGTTAGGATAAGACTATTGTACGTTAGATGAGGCTTATGCCAAAGTGAATATAGACGCGCGAGAAAAACGGGGTGTGCCTATATAATATTGAGCGCGTGTGTTGAGTTAAAAAAATAATAAGGTTATAACGCCTATACCACATTAAAAAAGGGGTGGTAGCCCGCAGAGCCTCGTAGTCTACTTCTTTTTTGCTACGGGTTTCACTGTTTTCATCTGCTTACCGCAGCAAATGAGATCGCATGCGGTACAGCCACAGGGATCCTCCACAACGATGACAAGCCCACAATCATCACACTTGTATTTATCGCCTTTTTTCGCCATTTTAACATCCAATTTTTTTAAGGGAAGCATTGTACTTATAGGTTATGCGCGCGCGATTTTAAGGGGTAGACTCCACCCAGTGTTCTCTGAACACGCACGCGCCACGAGTTTAAAGCGACGCGTTAGGTGGGTCTCATTTTACCTCTGCTTTGTGGGTTTTTGGTAAGGGCCTCGGCTGCCTCTTCGACATCCTGACCATGAGCACCCCATCCTTAACCGAGGCCTCAGTCTTCTCCGAGACGCGCGCTCGCATATCATTTACCTTCCATTACAGATTCTTCTTTAAATTTACGGATAAAAGGTTTGAGTTCGCGCGTATAAGTACGAAACTGGTTTAGATTGGTATGAAGTTGGGGAAGGATACTCCGAAGATCTGGATAAAAGACAGATCCAGTATGTAGAGCAGAAGCCACGATGCTATGACTATGCCCAGTGCTCCGAGCCAACCGGTGTTGAAGATTTTTCTGTAGACTATTAGCCACGCTATGATTGCCAAGTCGAAGCCGAGGACGGTTGCTGCGGAGCCGAGGAACGTGTATAATGATGTTGCTACAGCGTAGAAAATCAGGAAGTAGACTATTGTGCCTCCGAGTGTGGCGCCCATCGCGTCGCTGAAGCTCGCTAATGTTCCTTTGACGAACTTCCCTGCGAAGTAGACTGGGGTTGAGACCGTGACCCAGAGAAATATCAAGCCAGCGACGAAGATGATT
>MEZF01000009.1:6864-7050 GCA_001774245.1 Candidatus Bathyarchaeota archaeon RBG_13_52_12 | reverse complement strand
AGTTGAAGTAAGTCCCCAAATCGCCCTTCACGCCTCGGAAAAAAATGGCGGTCTCTTTACCCATCGGTACAATTGTGCACCTTCCAGCCAAGTCGGCGCAGGATATGTCTAGGTTGGCTTTATGGGTGAGGTGGACGGATGACGTGAGAAGTAGATTAAGATACATTGTATTGTGGGCCTCTGTTA
>MEZF01000009.1:2555-6851 GCA_001774245.1 Candidatus Bathyarchaeota archaeon RBG_13_52_12 | reverse complement strand
GGCTACCAAGGGACTTTGCATCATCGACTCTGGAACTAGTTTCGGCTCCCCCAGTGTGGTGTTAGTGAAGGGTACGAAGATTTTCTCACTGCCTTTGAGGAAGCCTTTACTCACCTCACGGTGTACAAGCGTAAAGGGGATTGTTCCGGGGATTATCGCTACGATTGCTGATACACTCGGGTACACTTTTCTCATCGTAACCATTGCGCCGTGTGGGGTTCCAGCGTATGCCTGTAGAGTTTGGATGAGGCTTAGGGTTTGGGGGGTCGTCTCCTTTAATTTGGCGGTGATGAAGCTGGGTGTAAACGGTGTTGGGTACCCGGATAGTTGGAATGCCGTGTCGGTAAATCCGAATTTACCCAGTTCCTTTCGGATTTCTTTCTGAAAGTCATCGTAAAACTGGTCGGTCATCTTTTTGATCTCTGCTTCGCCCTTGTCCTCCTTCTTCCCGTTTCCTCCCTTAAACAGCCAACTCATCTGTAGGTCTCACCTTGCTAAATTACCCGTGGAAACTTGATTTAAGGCTGTCCTGACCAGTGTACAACCTATAGAATATATTCAATAGCCTACTCCTAACTTAGCCTGATATTAGGAAAATCTTAACCCAAAGTTGCTTTGGCATAAGCCTCATCTTACGTGAAGCATCTTAAAGAGGACGAATAGCCTTATCCTCGGCTCCACCTGATACTCGGCCGTGAAATGAATGGATGACTTTGCTTTGCTCCAGTCCATCTCATACATGGCTGGGGCGTTAGGAGTATGTTTGGCGAGCTCGTAAACACTGGCGGCTCAAACTAGTCAGGGATTCTCCTGAACCATTCTCAATAAATCCTCAGCCGAGTATCTTCCCGGCTTCTCACCCTTCGCAGCCACATCCTCAGCCACCCTCCAGAGAACCTCGTTGTAGGGAACCTTAACTCCCAAGGATCGCCCCAGCTCTACTACGTCACCATTCAGAGCCTCGGCCTCGATGTTACCCGTCCCACGGACGAGACTCTGCCACGAGGAGCTCCGCTTACTCTCCCCCTCGTAGCCTTTAGGCATCCTGTTTACCCCACGTATTGCCCGGACTCGCCGCTCATAATCCTCGAGACCCTCCCACTCGATCCCAGCCAACCCCCAGATCACCTCTGCCTCCTTCCTCGCAGCTTTTATGAATGCGCTACCATCGCCTCTCCTATCAGTTATCGCGTCCATCGAGTTGCCCAAGTTTAGAAGACACTTCGCAGCCTTCGCCTTCATAACCCACTCGTTAACGCCGCCTGCAAAACCGGCGGCTTGGAACGCTCCCGAGATACTACGCGCTAACTCGTCAACGCCGCGCGGGTACAACCCCACCTCGAGGAAGCCCGAGTTGCCTGAGATCGGGTTAATCACCTCCCCAGGTTGTAGGAATATCCCGGGCAGATTAACAACAGCACCGTAAACACGGTCGAATACGCGGGTCGCAGCCGGTTCGTTAACAATGGAGTTCTGAACACAAAATACGGGTAAATCCCTCTTCGCCCCCGCATTCTTCAGCTGCCCCAAGCACAGGATCGTGTGTTGAGACTTCGCGGTCAGGAGGACGACATCGCCTCCCCCGAACGGGGCTAGATCATTGGCCTCCTTGACGGCGGGGACCTTGAGAACATACGTTTCCTCTGGCGTGACTAACTTTAGACCTGCGGCATTGATCTTATCCACGTGCCTCTGGTTACCAACTAGGACGACGTCGTGCCCGGTTCTGTGAAGGTGGCCTCCGATTATGCTCCCGATGGCTCCGGCCCCGTAAACGATGAATCGCAATGCTGCTCTCAATTAACTGTGGACTTGGGTTTTATCAAGTATACGTGTGTGAAGAGGGTTGAGGCGGGATCTAATCTGCACAGCCTTATCCTCAGCTCCACCTGATATTCGATAAATCTTAACCCAAAGTTCGCATACAATGGTATATCTTTCTCGCTTTTTATTTCTATCACAGGTAACCTGTATTGTCTGTGCTTGAGAGGTTTCTGAAGATTGATGGCGTCCTTGCAGCTGGGGAGTTTACACCCGATGGCAAGTGCAAGAATCATGTGGGTAAGGTGACAAAAGGAAACGCTGAGGAGCTAGCGAACTACTGCGCGACGATCGATAAGCTCCTTGAGACGATGGGTAATATGCATAAGAAGGCCGGGGTACTCGATCTCGAACCCTACCACGGCTTCGTCCACTGCGGTGGCAAGTTCACCCTATTTGCAGGCAAAAAGTACTACGCAGTCGCGGATGAGACCGCGGATTGGAACGAGGTCTCTTGGGCCTCACTCCAGGGGAAATTCCCGGAAGGTGTGTAGCGTACAGATATGCTTGAACTGCGCGTACGTGGATGAAAATCGATTTCAAGATATTATTTTATAATCTTATCCACTCGCGCGATGATTAATAAATATCCATTTGAACTAAAGGAACAGGGGATCTATTGATTTACACCAAGCTATGTGAGCTCCTGAAAATACAAGTTCCAATAGTTCAGGCCGGCATGGGCCCCTTCACGTCCGCTGAACTGGTGGCAGCTGTTTCCAACGCAGGCGGCATCGGTGTTCTCGGAGCAGCTAACCGACCAATCGAAGGCCTCAATTCGGAGATCAAGAAGATACGACAGCTGACAAAACACCCCTTCGGGGTGAATTTTCTCGTCTCCAACTACTCCGAAGAATTATTCGAGCTTGCGCTCCAGTCGAAGGTTCCTCTAATCTCGACGGCTCTAGGAGACCCCGGAAAACTTGTCGAGAGAGTGCATGACGCGGGCGCTCTGCTCATGCACATGGTCCACACACGGTCGCTAGCAGTAGAGGCGAAGAAAAGGGAAGTTGATGTTATCATTGCCCAAGGATCCGAGGCAGGCGGGTACGGCCAGTGGGTCAGCTCACTTCCTCTCATCCCCCAGGTCGTTGACGCCGTTAAGCCCGTGCCAGTCTTGGCTGCGGGCGGCATAGCCGATGGCAGAGGTTTGGCCGCTGCGCTCATCCTGGGCGCCGAGGGGGTCTCTATGGGGACTCGATTTCTAGCCTCTGTTGAGGCTCCGATAGGGGACGCCTGGAAGAATATGATAATGGGCATGGAGTCTGAGGACACCGTTAAGGTCAGATTCATAAACGAGATACTCCCGCAGGGGAGACTCGGTTATGGCACTGTGCCCAGGTCTCTGAACACCGACTTCATTAAAAAGTATGAGGGCGATCTGGATACCGTTAGAAGCAACGCGGCTACACTTGGGGGACAGATCGGGAAGGCGATCATTGAGAGAAGGTTCAACGAGTACGTACCATTCACGGGCGAGAGTGGCGCGTTGATTCGGGATATTCTGCCAGCGGGAGAGATCGTGAAAAAGGTGGTCGCTGAGGCCCGCACATGCTTGGACATAGCGGGAAAGATAGGCTTAAGATGATAGCGAATTTGCGGTTAAGCGTCTCAAATTGATTTAAAGATGAGTTGTTAGCTCCTGATTACTTAATCCCCCTTCGCGCGCGTTTTAGTTCATCTTGTTGAGCGAACCAAACCCCTGGGAGGCTGATAACTATAATAATAGATCACGGTTCCTGCGACTCTAATCTTCCCTATCTCCTCAAGGTCAGAGATGTATCCCTTGATGGTAGCGAGTCTGAAACCCCATTTTTCATAATAGGTACTCAACAGATCCCTCATCTCAATTCCATCGCTACCCGCTTCTTCAATGGTCCTCAGCATCTCATCCATTCTATCCTTTACAGACAACTAGCGCCCCTCAATCAGAATGTCTAACTTGGGTATTAAGTTTCTAATAATTCTCACGTGGGTGAGGCGTCAAAGTGACGCAAACCATTCTTCGTAGCACTCGGGACATGTTCCAGAATTATGACCCTATTTACATGCGCTTCCTCCATAATCTTATCCTCAACTCCACCTGATACTCAGCCGTGAACTTGTAATGTTGAGCTTGAAACCATCAACTTGCTGGTCCAGATAGTTGGAGTATCGGCAGCCGCGATAGCCACAGTCGTGGGCGTCAGGAGCTATATCCTCTCTAACAGGCGGGCTGAGGAGGCGAAGAGTAAGGAGCAGGAGACCAGAGATAGGGAACTAGAGACGCGGCAAGCCCAGCTCTTCATGCAGGTCTTCAGCAAGTACCACGAAGAGGAGTTCTGGAAGAACTATTTGATTGTGATGAGCAGGGAGTGGAAGAGCTACGAAGACTGGAAAAGAGATCGATCTGACCTCACCTTGATGTCCACTAAACTCTCCGTTGGAACGTACCTGGAGGGCGTCGGCGTCTTAGTCAAGCGAGGGCTTCTCTCA
>MEZF01000009.1:632-2448 GCA_001774245.1 Candidatus Bathyarchaeota archaeon RBG_13_52_12 | reverse complement strand
AGTATGGGGAGTATCTTTACGACGAGGTTATGAAGTTGCGTCCGCCTGGATATGCACCCAAGGTTGACTATCGGTTAACATCGTCTACAGCCGAGTCTCAGGGGTGATGGGATGGTGAACCTAGCAAATATCCAGGACAACAATCTTATCCTAACCTCCTACTCGTGCTTGGCTGCTTCCCAGCCATAATTTGAGTTTCATAAACTTTTGTTTTATCCTGAGGGACAAGCTTCGAGTTAAAGTTGATAAAGGACGCATGAATTCGTTCAATTAGGGATCATTTTTGGATAGCGCGAGACCGTCGCCAAACTTATTATTCTTGCTTAATGAGGCTACAGCGAGAGAGATTCAGGTCTCGATGCAGTACATGCTGCAGCACGCCCTCTACAGCGGAGGAGGACCAGTTATCGAACGAAGCCAAATCGATTCGAAAGCCGGTAAGTTTGTCGCGAGCCATTCACCCTTTTTCTTTCCGGGTGACACCCTCAAGAAGATCGCAATAGCTGAGATGAGGCACGCGGAGGCGATTGCTGAACGAGTCTCCTTCCTCGGTGGAGAGCCATTGACGCAGACGAAGCCTTTCAAGATCGGGAATTCGGTTAATGAGATCCTTAAACTTGACGTGATGGAGGAAGAGACCGCGATTCAACTATATAATCAAATCATTAATGTGGCCAAACTAACTGGAGACGAGGTAACTGAGAGACTCTTCAGGAGAATTCTACTTGATGAACAAGAACATCATCGAATCTTTACTAGTCTGATCATATGATAAACGCGTATATCGAGAGGCTCCCCTCACTGCGCGCACAGCCTTATCCTAAGTTCCACCTTACACCCGGATCCGTTGGCTGAGCATAGGTGAGGCAGTGAAGCCACGCATTCGCGTTCGCGACACTCGCACATGGTTTATTATCAATCACGCTCAAAGGATCAACATGCGACCTTTCGTTCTTGTACATGGATCGTTTTGCGGAGGTTGGGTCTGGAAATTCCTCGCCCCCATTCTGCGCGCTAAGGGCCACGAGGTCCACACCCCAACGCTCACCGGACTAGGCGCCAATTCACACCAATCCAGACCCAACGGAATAACTCTGGCAACCCATATAGAAGACGTATCAAACACACTATTCTACGAGGACCTCACCGACGCCGTGCTCGTCGGCCACAGCTACGCCGGAATGATCATATCGGGAGTAGCCGTCAAACTGCCAAGTAGACTAGCGAGTCTAGTCTACTTCGACGCCTATCTTCCCAGCAAGGGAGAGAGCGAAGTCGAGCTCTGGCCAGAGGACCAGCTGGCAATATACAAGGCCGATATCGCTGCGGGTAGAAGGTTCAGGAAACCCCTCTCCCCGGAGATCCTTGGAATACAAGACCCGGAGCTGGCGGAGTGGACGATGGCGAGGCTTGTGCCACACCCATTGAGTACATATGAGGACCGCCCACCCGAAGCCACTTCGCAGAGTGAATCTATTCCACGAGCATACATCTACTGCACCCAAGGCCCGATTGCGCAGTGGACTAAGGTTTTCGCGTCAAGAAGCAAGGAGCTTGGATTTAGGCAGTACATCTTGAACACGGGACACGCGGCTCAACTTACACATCCAAAGGAGCTAGCGGACATGCTCATAGAAATCGCTCAAGGATAACAACAAAATAGCCTCACCTGAAACACACACACGCGGGATAATTACATGTTTAATACTCAGGATTCCGCAATAACTATCAGTGAAGAAGTTTGGTTATACAAAAGAAGAATTTCCAGAAACCCGATGAGACTAAGACACCCCCAAGTTCAAGGGTAGACACCATC
>MEZF01000009.1:0-590 GCA_001774245.1 Candidatus Bathyarchaeota archaeon RBG_13_52_12 | reverse complement strand
CTATTGGTTCCAATGTAAAACAAACCCGAAGTGAACTACTCGCCACTTAAGAGTCGAGTATCTTTCTCTAGAGTTTTCGCTCAAGCGCCACAGGCACACTCCACAGCCTTATCCTGACTTCCACCTGATATTAGAAAAATCTTAACCCAGATTCACTTTGGCATAAGCCTCATCTTATATGCAATAATCTTATCCTGAGTTCCACTCGATCTACGCGCGCATAAGTGAAATCAAGGCATTTTTCCTAGTATCATCCAGTACCAAGGCTCATTGGCATTGATGGTCCTCTCCATCATCCAACCCGTGCCCTCCAGTATACCGCGAGACTCCTCCAGGCTGGCCATAAAGAAGTCGAACCAAGGACTGGCATACACCTCGTACCTGTGCCCGAGCCTAACCTGGCCTATGAGCCTATTTCGCCTCCTATTCCGTCTATGGTACTCAGCGTGGCTGGGGTTGGTGGAGACATGGGGATCAATAGTATCCATGATTACGCGCGCGCGGCTAGAGAAAGGTTAGGGATTGTTTTTCTTATTCTCTTCCTCCTTCTTGAGGTCGACGAGGTTTTCGAATGGGATCGGTGCACGCAC
>MEZF01000008.1:6056-6262 GCA_001774245.1 Candidatus Bathyarchaeota archaeon RBG_13_52_12 | reverse complement strand
GGACCCGTTAAATCTGAATATACATTGAATAAAGCGCTGGAATTGCTGGATGATATGGATAGGGAAGTCTCAAATCTTGGGGCTAGAAATTCCAAAGAGATATCATCTGCTTATGAAGCAAAGAATATACATATTTTAGGGAAAATCCTAGCATCTGCTTCGCTGATTCGTAAGGAAACTCGTGGTAACTTCTGGCGTGCAGACTA
>MEZF01000008.1:5727-6014 GCA_001774245.1 Candidatus Bathyarchaeota archaeon RBG_13_52_12 | reverse complement strand
GTGGGAAGATAAAGGAAAAGTTGTAACTAGAGTCGATGACGTGGTAATGACTAGATTACACTCACCGGTTGAACCGCCGATTGGTCCTGGATGCTTCTGGTATCATCCGAAGATCGATATTAGGTAGATTGAAGATTGCGCACCTCGTGTATGTGGGCCATAGCCTTTTCCAGAGCTCCACCTGACTCTAATTAGTGATGATTAATGGTTGACTTAGCTTTGCTCCAGTCTGTGAGCTACATCGCTGGGGCCTTAAGAGTGTGTGTAGCGGCTATCTTCTACGTCCT
>MEZF01000008.1:5567-5695 GCA_001774245.1 Candidatus Bathyarchaeota archaeon RBG_13_52_12 | reverse complement strand
TCATAACATCCGCTAACGCGGCGGCTTCCTGAAGTGGAGTTGGTAGACGAAGAAGTTACCATACTCAACATCCACCTCCAAGGCGGCCTCAGCCGCCCACCTCCTCTCAGTGCTCCTCAGAGGATAGT
>MEZF01000008.1:4277-5528 GCA_001774245.1 Candidatus Bathyarchaeota archaeon RBG_13_52_12 | reverse complement strand
CCGGCCGCAGAATCCGCCTACACTCTCTCAGCACCCTCACCGGGGCGGGTATCTCTGGGAGGCACGCGATCATGAGGACCCTATCCACTGAGTTGTCGCCGAAGCTGAAGCTATAGGCGTCCTCGACCCTGGCGTCCACGTTGGCGATTCCCAAGCGGGCGGCCCTCATCTTCAGTCTCTTCACGACAGCGGGCTGTATGTCGCACGCGTAGATGGTTCCAGGTGCGATGCGTCGAGCCACGGCGAATGTGTAGCTTCCCTTCCCAGGGCCCACCTCTACCACCGTCATACCTGGCTTCAGCCCCATCCTTTCGGCCACGGCGTCAGGGTTCTGTATGAGCCTACGCCTGACAGGGTTGTCCATTATGAGTGTCATGAATGCAGGCGTCGGGAACTTGAGCCAACGCCGGGCCACCCTGAATACCACCTGGAATAGGAGTAGTAACCCTATGAGTACGTAGAGGATGGCGGTGGCCCACTGCATGGATCACTCTCGCCTTACCGTGGCTAAATAGTCTTAGGCATGTGCTCTAGACCACCCCGCAAACGCGTTTACGATTCTCCATAGCCTTATCCTGAGTTCCATCTGACACTCAACTGCTATTCACGTATGTGATTTAGCTAAATAGCTCTCGTTTACCGACAGTTTTACACCGTAGTACCGCCGGGATCTCGTGTGCATTAACATAGTAGCTTTGAAACCTCCCTCGTTGTCCTAAACCAGTAATAGGTCTTCTTGTAAAAGTCCGAGAAGGCTCTCCTCTGGGACGGGTTTAACTCTATCTCTTCGCCAGCCAGATCGAGTAATGAGTACTCGCTCACGGTTTTCTCTAGGTGTAGAGTCCTCGCCTCTAAGCCAACGATCCCAATGGGTATCGATCCGCGTTTAGTTTCTGCGTCTACGGGGATCCCCTCCCAGGCTTCGGTGCCTGAGACCGCTTCGACCTCGGCCATGGCGTATTCAAGCCTAGTGTAGTTGCCGGGTCCAATCTGTGTATATCCTTGAGATGGGGGTGCGTATTCCCAGAGAACTATATTCCCGTCCTCGTCAAGTATCAAGGCTTGCCAAGATTGATTCTTGAATCGGTAATATCTTTGGAGCACATCGGAGGCTCCGAGCTTCTTGAGGGCCTGAATAGCGGCGTAGGGTACACCGCCACTGTGGTGGCGTATCAGTTTGGATAGTGCAACTACGGCTTCTGTGCCCCCAATCTCGCCGAGAGCCTCCGTTGCGGCTACTTGAACATACAC
>MEZF01000008.1:3451-4247 GCA_001774245.1 Candidatus Bathyarchaeota archaeon RBG_13_52_12 | reverse complement strand
CTTAGGGTCGTTAGCCGCGTCGAATAGGTGTGGAATGGCTCGGGAGTCTCGTAGGTTTCCGAGTTTAATAGCGGCGTTGTACCTCTCCTGGTCGCTCTTGTCCTTCAGAAGAACGTTGATTAAGCCCTCCACGTTGGGTTTCTCTGCCTCTTTTTTTGGTTGCTTTTTAAAAATCCCAAAGTTAATAGGGCTCATGCCATTCCCCCGAATAAAAGATTCATTGATTTATTGTTAACTGCTTCTTTTTTTAGGCACGCGTGCAATTACGAACCCCTCCTCTAGAGGAGTCTACCGAGAGTCAGCGCAGTGAATGATTGCACATGAATGTCCTTGTCCTCAAGCATTTCAACCAATTTAACGAGTGCGAGCTCCTTTATGGGTCCGGGATACTTTTCAGCGAATTCGTATAGGGCGTATGCTGCATCCCTTCGAATTGTGGCCTCCTTGTCTCCTAACAACTCGTAGACTCTTGGAATACATTCTTTCACGTCGTCTGGGCAAGAAACAGCGATGTTCTTCACGGCCATCAATGCGCGGTCCCTTATTCTGGGCTCCTTATCACCGAGCAGTTCAGCGATCTGTGGGACGAGCGCCTTATCGATACTGGGCTCATAGAATCTGGAGACGTGGTGAAAGGCGGTCGCGGCTCCTCGGCGGGCATCCGCGTTTTCCTCAGGGGCTGCATCCGCAAGGGCACCGGCAACGTCTGAGACTAGATCAGACGTGACGAGTGAGATGAGCTTCAAGCCGATGGCTGCGATCCCCCTTATGGTGGGGTGTTTATCCTTCAGCATCT
>MEZF01000008.1:1769-3414 GCA_001774245.1 Candidatus Bathyarchaeota archaeon RBG_13_52_12 | reverse complement strand
GGAGGATAACGAGATGTATCTTAGGCTCACGGTGGCGGCGCCGCGAACCAGAGGCTCATCGTCCTGCAGTCTCTCCAACAGCAATGGGGACACTCTATCCGCAGTGATTTTTGATTTTGCTCCTATTCTCCCCAACGCCAGGGTCGCGAACCAGCGGACGTCGGGCTCATCTTCTAAACGCTCCATTAGCTTTGGGAGGATCCCCGTGACGGCGCCGGGGCTTCTGAGCCCGAGTTCTCCGATCACATAGGTCGAGAAGGCTCGTGTGAAGGCTTCATCACCCTGTAGCAGATTCTCCATGTAGCCTCCCACAAGCTGTCCGAGCTCTGGTGTGTTAACGGATATGCGGGCTAAGATGACTGCGGTATCCCAGCAGGTGGAGAACGTCTCCTGGCTGGCGCCTTTCAGGATCTCCACGAGCTGAGGCACACAATCCTTGACAAGCTGAGGGCTTCTGGAGCTGATGCGCTCCAATGCGATCGTGATCTCCTTCTGATCAAGAAGCAACGGTACGAGATCTGATAACCGGCCCTCGACGAGCTTGGGGGCCTTGATCCCAATGTTGCCCACAGCGAACGCTCTGGGATGTATGTAGAGGGAGAGTTCCTTCTCCTTGAGCAGAGTGAGGATTCGAGGCATCGATTTCTGTAACGCTTCGGGGTGCTCAGAGGCGACTCGCCCCAAGAGTCCAGCCGCGTAGTATTGCATCCGGAGGTCCTTATGCATGAAGAACGCGACAAGCTGCCCGATGAGATCCTCACGTAGATCTTTTGAAGACGATATAGTGGCTGACAGCGCGAAGGCCGCCGAAGAGCGGACCCGTACATCTCCATCCTTTATGAGTATTGGGAATATTTGGGGAGATTTGGATCCGGCCTCAACAATGGAGGGTATCGAGGAGAGGCGCTTTCTCGCATCTCCCTCCCTTAATGGCCCTCGTAGCTCTTTGACTATATCGTCCTCTGGTCTTTTCCTTCCGAAGAACAAACTTATCCCGGTTAAAGGTTTTTTATAGAGTGCTAATAACTGTTTCGTTCCCGCGTTGGTGTCTACAGTGACTCGTCTTCCTCCAAATTCCGAGGAGGATGATGGCTATGGCAACACCGAATATTAAGGAGCCCCAAGGGATTGGAATTTGGCTGAGCGGCGATGCGGCTTCGGCGTTGAAGGAGACCGATTCACTCGACGACGCTTCCAGCGACTCGCTCTCTTTCAGGGAGGCCCTCACCTTCCACGAGCCTCCGGCATCCGCCTTCAGCTTGTCGAGGAAGGAGCCTTTTTCATTCGATGTGACTGTTCTCGTCGTCTCCTTTCCATCCGGTCTCGTATAGGTGAGCGTGACCTCCTGCCCAGGCATCGGAGACTCGTACCCGTTGACCGTGATGAGCGTTGTCCCGGTGGCGTTGAAGGTGTCCCCCTTACCCTTAACCGCGAGTTTAAAGGAGGTAACGTACTTTGTCTGCGGAGGCTTCACCACCAGGTTGAAGTCGAGCTGGTAGGTGTAGGTGAACGTGCCGGTGTAGATGGGACTTCCGCTCCAGCCCCACTCCGTCCTGATCTTGTAGGTACCCGGATTAGCCCAGGGCATCACCATGATCGTGGAACCGATGTAGTCGTCTCCGCCGAATACCTGAGTGAAGCCACC
>MEZF01000008.1:839-1689 GCA_001774245.1 Candidatus Bathyarchaeota archaeon RBG_13_52_12 | reverse complement strand
GCCTCTCCCCGACATCTATGACCACGTCGTTGACGGGCTGATACACCTGACCCTCGACCTTCTCCTCCACGAGCTGCCCAGCGAACATTATTGTCGAGTTGGAGGGTTTGAGGTCGGCTGACCCTGGGAATGTCGCGTTTGCCTGCCATGTTCCGATTTGGTCGATGGTGACGTAGTCTGAGTACTCGCCTTCAGCGTTCGTGTAGACGGTTCTCGTGAACCTTTCACCATTCGGCTTCTTGTACTTGAGCGTTACCTCGGCGGAGGGCGTGTTGGGGGTGATGGATCCGTAGATCTTTATGCTCTTGCCAATCAGTGTAGTACCTGGATCTGCGTAGCAGCCAAGCTTGCTCGGCAGCACGGAGGGCTTCTTAACAACTTCTGTCCCAGGCGGGTTGTCGAGGACGTAGACCCGCCCCTGGCCCGGTGAGATGAGGCTCCTCGCGGCTGCTGCGATGCGTTTACCGTCTGACGATATGGCTGTATCTTCTACGTTTAGCATTTCACCAGCCGGGTAGTTCCAAACTGCCTTTCCTAACGCGTCCAGGAGCGTGACGCCGTCGAGAGATGAGGCGATGAGCTTCCCGTCGCCGGAGATCGAGACGCCGCTTGAACCCCACGTCTCTCTGTCGCCTCCCCAGAGGAGGTTTCCGTCGCTGTCGAGGAGGCTTAGGGAGTACGCCTCCACAGCGACCAGGCCGCTGGATGAGACCGCCACTGCTCCGACTGATGAGTCCATGGGGTGGCTCCAGAGCTGTTTGCACTGCCTCGTCATGAGGATGGCATTCTTGGAGGACCCGACGGCGATGTAGGCAGCGTCTGATGAGACGCTTATACACACTTTGGATGG
>MEZF01000008.1:0-786 GCA_001774245.1 Candidatus Bathyarchaeota archaeon RBG_13_52_12 | reverse complement strand
CGTAGTTAGATGAGGAGTCGGAGACTGCTGCCACTATGTATGCACCGTTATCTGAGAAGACTGCGTCTGAGATGTCTGTGAAGGTCTTCTTCCACACCTGAGCGCCGTCCAAAGTGAATAGGTAAAACTCCTCCCCAGCTGCCACGATGACTGCGTGATTTCCACCCGAGATCGAGACCGCGTCGACCCATGACTTGAAGCTCTTAGTCCAGATGAGGTCGCCTTCCGAGCTGAGGAGGTAGACGCTGCGCGATTCGACGACCGTCGCTATATAGAGGCCATCAGGCGAGATGGCTATCTGGTCCACCATCTCGAACTCTATGACGTACTCAACAATCTTACCGCTTACTAATGGAACATCTATGGACGATACGATAAGGATGAAGACTAAACCAAAAACTAGGCTTTCTCTGGTGCGCATGTTGAGGGTCCCACATTTTTAAAGTTGAGTTTTAAGCATTTATATTGATGTACCTTAAATTTCCATTTTATAGAGCAAAGAACAGTATGGTTCGCATGTGCTTTTTTAGCTAAATAGCTCTCAATTATTGACAGTTTTCCACTATAGTACCGCCGATGTTAGCAATAAACCTCGATGCTTATGTGATTCACTAATTTATAGATTAAAATGCGCCTCGTCATAAAGTCAGCGCATAAAATATGATAAAGAAAAAAACTTAAATATAAGGTGCGTAAATTCTAACAATATGTTATAATAACACAACAAATAGTGTGATTGTAACAACAAAGGAGATGGATTGGATGGAGATTTGGTTAAGCTCGATC
>MEZF01000007.1 GCA_001774245.1 Candidatus Bathyarchaeota archaeon RBG_13_52_12 | reverse complement strand
CGAGTACGCACTCGAGTTGGTGAAGCGCGGTGCCCCCGTATCAGGAGTCCTCACTAAGGAAGGGGTCACTCTAGCAGCGGTTGAGATACTTCAGACCAGCCTTGAAGACCGGCGTTTCAGTAAAAAACTATTCGAGTTCGACACCCACGTAGCAGCCGTGATCGCGGGGAACAGCCCTGATGCCCGTGTCCTCGTCAGGGAAGCGCGTTATTCCTGCCAAGGGCATAGGATGACGTACGACGAACCTATAGGAATTGAAAGCCTCGTAAGCGGCATAGGTGATGTACTCCAGCAATACACGCAGAACGCTGGCGTCCGCCCATTCGGCGTCAGCATGATAGTCGCAGGGGTAGATGCCTCGGGGCCCCGCCTAATAACGACCGACCCGAGCGGTAGCTACAGAGGCTACAAGGCCGCGGCGCTCGGCGTGAACAGTGAGAAGGGGCGTGAGATCCTTGAAAAAAAGTACAAGGAGAACATCACCTTAGAGGAGGCAATTACCCTTTCGATAGAAGCTCTCAAGGCGGCGTACACAAACAGCTTAAAGCCTGAGAATGTAAACGCGGCAATAATCCCTATCGAGACGAAGAGCTTCAAAAAGCTAACAGAGGAAGAGGTCAAGGAACATTTCTAATCCGTCAACACTTACGAGCCACATTCTCCACTCATCTCCTCTGGGAAGGGAACGGTTAAACCAGCGCCTTCTGATGTGATCAACTATGGAAACCCGCTATCAGGAGAGGCTCGCCGAGGGGACGATGCGCTGCATAGTATGCCCTAGGAGGTGCACATTGAAGCCTGGGCAGCGTGGCTTCTGCGGCACAAAAGAGAACCAGAACGGTAGTATAGTCAACCTAACTTACGGGCTCCTCAGCGCCATAGCGGTCGACCCCATCGAGAAGAAGCCCCTGGCTCACTTCTATCCGGGGAGCCTTAGCCTGAGCATCAGCAGCGTCGGCTGCAGCTTCACTTGCCCATGGTGTCAGAACTGGCATCTCTCCACCGCCAAGCCCGACTCGAGCCTCAAGCGCGTATCACCCGACTACGTTGTAGATATGGCTCGCCGACAGGAATGCACGAGCGTCAGCTACACCTACAATGAGCCTCTAATCAACCTCGACTATGTCGAGGATACGGCGAGGCTTGCTAGGAAGGAGGGTGTGAAGAACGTGCTCGTCACTAACGGGTACATCAGCGGCGAGGCGCTGGGGAGGGTCGTTGATGTGATCGACGCAGCTAACGTGGACTGGAAGGGCTTCACCGATGAGTTCTACAGAAAGCATTGCTCAGCCGACCTCCAGAGCGTTCTCGACGCAACGGTGGAGATGCATCGTAGGGGCGTCCACGTCGAAGTGACTTTCCTAATGATACCTGAGACCAACGACGGTGAGGACGAGACGAGGAGGATGGCTCGATACCTTCACGACAACATGGGATCGGATGTGCCACTACACCTTAGCAGGTTCTACCCCCAGTACAAGTTCAGTCACATACCCCCGACACCCGTGGAGACCTTACTCCGCGCTAGGGAAATTGTGAGAGCCGAGGGCGTCCGCTACGTGTACGTGGGAAACGTCCCTGGGAAAGGATACGAGGATACAGTCTGCCCGAGATGTGGAAAGGCTGTTATAGAGCGGGTAGGGTACAGTGTCACGTCGTGGAACATTGACGCGGGTCATAACTGCAAGCATTGCGGCGAACCTATCCCAGTTGTGGGGGAGAGGGAGGAACACCTCTAACGTTTAATTAGCACCGGTGACCATCCTACAACCATCATTCTGTGATCAAAATGAGCGTAAAAAGAACCACAGTGATATTCGATAAGGGTGGCGAAGAGCACACCGATGAGACTCTACGGATCGCCCTCGAGGGGGCTAAGGAGAGGAAGATTGACACTGTCCTCATCTCAACGTCGACGGGTGGGACCGGCCTCAAAGCGGTTAAGGTCTTCAGAGACAGCGACATTAAACTCGTCTTCGTCAGGCACCAGACTGGATACCCTTCGAAGGGGAAGCAGATGATGCCGCCGGATGTAGAGGCGAAGCTCTATAAGGTGGGCAAGGTCGTCACGTGCACCGATGTGCTCACTGGCGGAGTCGATGTCGGCGTCGGGAGGCAGAGGCCAGAGAAGGAGCAGCCGCAGGAGGCGAGCCTTCCCTTTATAGTGCCCCCAGTGAACGTGATCGTCGCGAACACTTTGCGCCAGATCAGCCAAGGAACGAAGGTCTGCGCTGAGATAGCCATGATGGCAGCTGATTGCGACGCCGTGGGGATCGACAAACCCGTCGTCTGCGTTGCTGGTAGCCACGCCGGCGCCGACACCGCGATGGTCATTACACCCGCGGCGTCCAACAGGGTAAGAGACCTAAGACTCCATGAGTGGCTAGCCAAGCCACAATAGCTCTTAACTCTTTTTTACCAGTTCGCATGCAGGGGAAAGCATTTCAACGCGAGTAACTTAGGTCTTGATCGCTTTGAACAAGAGGGCCTACCTGACTATCACTGGGGTCACAGTGACCGCCCTCGTTTCTGGTTACTTGCTCCTTCTCCTATTCACTGACAGTACCCGCCTGGAGGCGATGGGGCTTTGGGGTATATTCGCTGCATCTCTCCTCAGCCACGCTACCATGGTGGCGAGGGACATTTTCGTTCCACTTTTTCTTGCCCTAACGCCGCTCTATAATCCCGTCATCCTGGGGGCTTCAGCTGGTATAGGTGGGGCAATTGGCGACATCATCCCTTATCTTCTCGGGCTAGGGGTAGCGGAGACGGTTGGAGATAAGGGGAGTAAAGCGGAAGACCTGGTTGGTAGGTGGATTAAGAAGTATGGCCTATGGGCAGTCCTCGTCGTTGCCATGACCCCCTTGCCTGATCTCCCCGTCATCATGCTTGCAGGAACCAGGCGCCTCTCCTTCGCGAAACTCTTGTTACTCGAGGCATCTGGTAAGACCGTTCTCTATAGTATAGGCGCTTTTGTGGGGGGGTGGGTCTTCGAGCTGCTCATTGGAGTCGTTGGGAGCTGGGTGGCAAGCGTCGGAATGGTTGTGGCCAGCATATTATTCTCCTTGGCTCTGACGTGGCCACCAAGCAGAGACTGGCTCTTTGGAATCCTCGACCGTTTCATCCCCGGCGGAGTCTGAGCAGCTCTTTCGCAGTCCTGGTATTGGCGACGTCTTTAGTAGTCAACCAACCGCGTCGAGCCACTGATACTCCTAGGGGAAGGAACTCCATCTGGTTGAGGGCATGGGCATCTGTACCTATGCTAAGGAGTGCGCCTGCCTCCATTGTCTTTCTGCTGGAGACATCGTCGAGGTCAAGGCGCTCTGGATAGGCATTTATCTCCAAAGCGACGTGTTGGGATGCGGCCTCTTCGATTACTTTGTCAAGGTTGAGGGGATAGGGCTTCCTCTTCTGTATGATTCGCCCCGTCGGGTGACCGATGATGTGGACGTGCTCGTTATGAATAGCCGAGATCATGCGGTTCGTCATGGTCTCCTCGTCGTTCTTGAACCCACTATGTATGCTTGCGACGACGATGTCAAGGTCCGCTAGGCTGGAGTCGGTGAGATCCATGGAGCCGTCAGCCTTTATGTCACACTCGATGCCCTTGATGACTGTGAAGCCTTCAAGCTCATCGTTTATGGCATCGATCTCTTTCCCCTGTTCCTTGAGGCGCTCCTCATCGAGCCCATGTGCAATGCCGAGACTCTTCGAGTGGTCAGTGATGGCTACGTAGCTGAGGCCTAGACCTTTAGCCTTCTCGACGATCTGCTTGATGGTCATTGTTCCCTCGCTCCAATTGCTGTGGCAGTGGAGATCGCTCCTAACCTCACTTAATTCGATGAGCTTGGGCAGCTTGTGCTCCATTGCAGCCTCTATCTCGCCTCGATTCTCCCGGAGCTCGGGTTCCACATAGTCCATCCCGAGTGCACCGTAGATTTCCTTCTCGGTCTCTGAGGCTACTAGGCGGTCGTCTTCTCGGCGGAATAGACCGTACTCGTTGAGCTTGTAGCCAAGCTTTACACCGATTGTGCGAAGCTTCACGTTGTGGTCCTTAGAGCCTGTGAAGTACTGGAGGGCGGCGCCATAGGCCTCGGGTGGAACGACGCGGCAGTCCACCTGTAGGTGACCCTTGAGGAAGACGGTGCTCTTGGTAGAGCCGTGACTGACAACTCGCTCGACTGGGGGCATCTCCACAAAGCGTTTGGAAGTGTCGTCGGGGTCATTCGAAGCAACAAGGAGGTCGAGGTCTCCAATGGTCTCCCTCTTGCGGCGGTATGAACCTGCGACATCCGCCCTAAGTACAGTTGGGGACTCCCTCATCCAGGCAAGGATGTCGTCGACGATAGGTAGGATCGCCCCAAGAAGAAATCGGGTTTGCCTGTTTCGATAGTCGGAGATGCTCTGAAGAATGTTCTGCTCCTTCTTCTCCCCGAACCCCTTTAGCTCCCGAACCTTGCCATCCTTCGCCGCTTTCTCAAGGTCGTCGATTGAGGATAGCTTCAACTCTTCGACTAAGCGCATCGCGTTCTTTGGACCCACACCCTCGAGTTCCATGAGTTGCCTCACGCCAGGGGGGAGTAACTCGCGTAGCTCCTCGAGGACCTTCGACTCTCCGGTGTCGAGTACCTCGGTGATCGTTGCGGCAATACTCTTGCCTACGCCGGGTATTTTGTCGAGCTCGCCACGGTCCTTTACTTTCTTAATATCTTCGGTGAGGCTGGTTATGCGTTGGGCGGCGAGGAGATAGGCGCGGCTCCTGAACCTGTCGTCCTTGATGGTTAGTATCTCCCCTATCTCGTAGAGGATGGCTGCGACTTCAGAGTTGGCGCTCACAACTTAGAATACGACGCCTCGTCTTATAGACTGAGTGCCCGTAATAGATCCTGTGCAAAAAATATTTTTTAAACGCCCAGGGGGATGTGAGCTCAATCCTTCGCGTAAGCTTGTGAAATCCCTATAATGGAGTAAATGATCTACCCCGATGTATGACCGCTCTCTTCCAGTAGCGCCTTGTCAGTGTCTGGCGTCCTACTCAAAGGCTAAATTCGCGAGATGGTGCCCCATAACTGACTCTCATGAACGTGCTTGACTACCTGAAGAAGGAGGAGATTGTGGATCTCGGCTGTGATCTCATCCGCCAACCGAGCCTCACCCGGCAAGAAGGGCCCGCAGTCAAGTTCGCTAACGATTGGTTCGAGGACCATGGCTTTGATGAGGTAACGCTTCAGGAGGTTGAGCCTGGGCGTAAGCAGGTCATCGCCCGTCTGAAAGGGCATGGCAAGGGCAAGAGCATGATTTTCAACGGCCACCTCGACATCGACCCCATTACGGCATCCTGGGAGTGGGACCCCTATGAGCCTAAGGTAGACGGTAACAGGCTGTGGGGAGCGGGAATCCACAACATGAAGAGCGGTGACGCCGCGATGATGTGCGCCGCCCTTGCGATAAGGAGGAGCAAGGCGAAGCTCCACGGTGATCTAATAGTAGAGTGCGTCGTCGGTGAACTACAAGGCGGGGTTGGAACCGTCCACGCCCTTAAAGAAGGTGTTTGGGCAGACATGGCTGTTGTCCCTGAGCCCTACAGCGTCGATAACATCCTCACAAAGTGTGTCGGCGTCCACGACTTCGCCATCCATACAATAGGACGAAGTGAGCACATCAGCCGTATGGAGGAGAGCATCAACGCCATAACTAAAATGCGGAAGGTCCTCGACAGACTTGACAAGATGAAGTTTGAGGCGAGAGATCCTGATCTCCCTGGGGCCCCCCGCTGGGTCGCTGGCAGCATCATCGGCGGACGCAATCGCGGGTACGACCTCGCCGGACCCTATAACATACCCGACTTCTGCACTATAATAGTCGACTTCCGTTATCCACCAGGCTACGAAATCGAGGAGATCAACGAGCGAATGGTCACGATGCTGGAGGAGATCAAGTCTAATGATCCCGAGTTCAAGTACGAGTTCGAGTATCCCATAGATCCTAAGTGGCGCGTAGGCGGAACTGTGATGCCACCTATGGGTGTCAGCGCAGACAGCGAGGTTGTCAAACTACTAAAAGAGAATCATAGGAAGGTCACAGGAGTATACCCGAAGAAAATTGGAGCAGTACCGCCGCGTAGCTACTGTGGTAACGACACAGCACATCTGGCAAAGGCGGGGATCGAGTGCTGCCTCTACGGCCCACGCGGTTACCCCGACGAGGTTGAGAAACACGTGCGCATTGACGAGATGGTAACCTGTTCCAAGACGATGTGCCTCACAGGTTATGAGGTAGTCACTAAAGCGAGGGATTGATCCTTCTCCCCCGCATTTCCAGTGCGGACCTTTCTTTGATGATCTGCTTTATTGTGACACACCTATTTCACATGCCGCTCTTGAGCTGGCGTCGCTACTCGGGTTGGGGCTGAGTCAGCTCAATCACAAGAGCCCCACCCTTCTCGAAGCGGACTGTCAACGTTTGGAATAGGATCTGGAATATCCTGATCTTGCCGTAACGCTTCTCCTTCACGAGCCCAAGCTTCGCTAGTTTAACGAGGTGCCTCTCGACGCTTGTGTAGTTAAGCCCCGTCCGGCGGCTCACCTCACTTATATTCAGCTCACCGCTTTCCACGAGAATCTGAAGCGTCCTGATCCTACCCCTTGAGCCGAGAAGCTCTTCGGCTTTGGTTCTACTTCTGCTCAACGCCCCTGAGCACCTCCCGCTCGAGGTCATCGGCGGAGACCTTGCCCAACGTTATGAGTTGGGTGCGGCCCTGGCTTCCGGAGTCAATCTTAGAGGTGATTATACCGGTTGCCTTGAGGTTTTCGAGGTACTTCCAGAACTGTGTGTGGGCGCGCGGTGCCTCGCCACGCTCCTCGCAGGCGATCCTGTAGAACTGCTCCACCTCACCCGTCGTAACGTGGGGCGCTGTGCTGGTTTTGAAGAACCTCGCGATGGCGAGGAGCGTGAGTCTCTCGTGGAGACTGAGGTGGTTCATCCCCTCCTTCTTCACAGGTGAGAGGACGCCGGCGCTTACTTGCCTGACGTGCTCCGGCCTCACCTGAGGGGCGCCATCCATCTCAGCCCTCTTTCCCGCCCCCCAGAGGAGATCGATGGCGCACCTCGCGTCCCCATTCTCGGAGGAGGCGAGATCCGCTATGAAGTCTACGACCTCCAGAGGTACCGCGCCTCTTCTAAAGGCGGCTTCGGCCCTCGCTGAGACGATGTCAGCGAGCTGCGGGGTCGAGTACTCCGGCATCTCTATAAGGTTCCTCTGGAGGCTGCTCAGAGTGCTCCTGTCGAGTTTCTCGAAAATGCTTCGGTCCTTCGTGATTAGGAGTAGGCTTAGGCGCCGCGGCGCATCTGGTTGAGTCTCGTGAACCCTAGTAAGCTGGTAAAGGGCGTCGCTCCCCTCCGTACTTATGAGGGCGTCCACCTCGTCGAGGCAGAGCAGGAGCTGCTCATTATCCTCGCTGAGGAGCTGCATCAGGGTCTCCATTAGCTCGTTTGGCGCATAGCCGCGCTCGGGGAACTCGGGCCGAAGCGTTTTCACGACCCTGCGTAGGGCCATGAAGAGGCTCCCTCGGAGTTCCCTGCAGTTGACATGAATATACTCGACCCTGAGCCTCTTCCTCTTCGCCTCGTCTCTGAGCCACCTGCCGAAGACGCGGGCTAGCGCGGTCTTCCCTGAGCCCACGCCACCCACTATGATGGCTCTCTGACTCATCTCATAGGGCGCAGAAAATATGAAGTCGTAGCTCGTCCTCAGGGAGCGCAGCTCCCCCTCTCGGTGGAGCAGCTTCGACGGTATGTAGTTGATGTCGAGTACGCCCTCGTCTATGATGAGTCTCTGGTCGCTCAAGGATGGTCTCCCAGTGAGGGGCTCCCCCGGGTGCGGATTTATGCTTTACGTAGGTTCAAGCGGATCAACTGCGGAGAGGTGAGTGAAAGTGATAAACTTGAAACATTTAAACAGCCGCCTACTAATAGACAAACGACTCCAAGATGCCCCCGACCAGGAGACTCCAAACCGGCAAGGTACCTCAACACATCCTCAAGCGATTCATCCTAAACAGGCTCGGCGCTTCCTCTGACAGGGTAATCAGAGGAGCCGCAGTCGGGGAGGACGCCTCAATTATAGACATGGGTGATAAGGTTCTCGTCGCCAAAGCGAACCCAATCACGGGCGCTGACGGGAATATCGGAAGGCTCGTCGTCCACGTCAACGCCAACGACGTCGCTGCGCGCGGCGCAAAGCCCCTCTGGTTCATGAACACCATCTTCCTCCCTGAGGGAGCTACGGAGTCGAAACTGGAGGAGATCATGGAGGAGATCCACCGTGCCTGTTCAGAGCTCGGCGTCCAGCTCATCGGCGGTCACACAGAGTGTGTCGCGGGACTCGAGAAGCCGATCATAGCCGGCTTCATGATGGGGGAGGCGCCTAAGAACAAATACGTCACAACAAGCGGGACACACCCAGGTGACAGAGTAATCCTCACGAAGTCAGCGGGTTTAGAGGGGACAAGCATACTCGCTTCCGATCTTGAGGAGAAGCTCAAACGCAAAGTCGACCTTAAGACACTACAGAGGGCGCGCAGGATGATCGAGGCCATAAGCGTCGTTCCGGAGGCGCTCAAGGCGATAGAGGCAGGAGGAGTCCACTCGATGCACACACCCACCGAAGGAGGAATCCTCAACGGCCTCTACGAGATGACAACTGCCGCAAAGGTCGGAATCAGCGTCCAGGAGAACCTGATACCAATCGCCCCGGAAACAGCCATTATCACAGAGACCCTCGGCATAAATCCATTAAAGCTCCTAAGCTCTGGAGCCCTCCTGATAGCAGTAGATTGCAAGAGCGTCGGCAAGGTTCTTAGCGCAATAAAAGGAATAGGCGTTAAAACCTCTATCATAGGTGAAATCAAGGAGAAATCCGAGGGCAGGGTCCTTACGCGAGTGGACGGCACTCAACAGCCGATAGGTCCGGTTAAGCAGGATGAGTTATACAGGATACTTGGTGATGCCTAGTCATTTCTCGCAGATAATTCCCATGATGTCGGGGTGGTACTCTGTCCCACGGAAACCGACTGCTCTTAGTCGCCTTTGCACACCTCTCTGGAGATCCACCCTTCTATACTTAGACCTCGGCTCCCCCGTGTAGTGGAATAGCCTTCCATCCTCAGCCATTACACGGTACAGCTTAGTGTAGAACTCCTCGCTGTATAGGTTACCAGCGTGATTGAGCCGAGGGGGATCGTGGATTACCCAGTCAAAAAACCCGAGGGGGAGAGCGTCAACAATTTGGAAACTATCACCGAGAAGAAGACTAACCTCACCTCCAAAAAGACGTCTCGACCAAGGATTCATCTCAGCGACTCTGATCACAGGCGATTCCCTCTCCACTGAGACAACGACCTCAGCTCCCCTGGCGAGAGCCCCGATGGCAGTATATCCTAACCCCATACAGGTGTCGAGAGCTCTGCCCTTCTTCAGCAGGAGTATTTCCAACTTCTCCTCAGCGTCCTCATCTGGAGTAATCTCCTTGGTTCTGTGCATCCTCACCCCGTCAATCTCGAGAGTTGGTGCCCCCGCCGTTGGCACGAGTTTATAGAACCTAGCTGATGATACAGCGACTTGATACATTGAATTACCCTCGGGGAAGAATACGGCGTTCTCTCGCCCAGCTACCTCCTCGAGATCTTTTACTGAGACGGTGTGCCCGAGTAGATTAGCAGTGTCACCGTTAACGCAGACATCCGAAACCGTGAGGCCAAGGTCAACTGAGACCTTCCTCGCGCCACTGATGATTTGCCTAGCGACGTCGGCAGTGATCATGGGGGGGAGCGATCTCAATCCGGGTGACCTACATTACTGTAGCGCCAAGCGATTAAATATACAACGCCGATTAAATTAAATTTTTAAAAAATGACTTACTGAGTTAAAATCGACCAAGACATTAGCTAATATTACCTGTCGATTTTAAACTAGCATGATTTATCAAATCGTTGCGCACGCGAACAGGTTATCTATCTCAGTCGAAGAGATCCCTTGGGATACCTCGCGTTAGAGCCGAGCCACTCCTCGATCCTGAGTAGCTGGTTATATTTCGCTGTTCTCTCACCACGAGCAGGAGCCCCCGACTTGATCTGTCCGCAGCCGATACCAACGGAGAGATCCGCTACCCAGGGGTCCTCGGTATCACCACTGCGATGAGAAGCCATTACGCCGTACTTGTTCTTCATGGCGAGACTCGCCGCCTCAAGAGCCTCGGTTAATGTACCGATCTGGTTAACTTTCCATAGGAGGGCGTTACAAGCTCCCATTTCTATGCCTTTCGCGAGCCTCTTAGGGTTGGTGACAAAGAGATCATCCCCAACGACTTGTGTAGGGAGAACTCTTGTAGCCTCAGCAAATCCTTCGTAATCCTCCTCTTGGAGTGGATCCTCGATACTGATAATGGGGTACGCTGCTACAAGTTCCCTGTAGTAGTCGATTATCTCATCCGTGGTGTACTCGGTCTCGGTGACTGTGTAAGCGCCATTCTTATAGAAGGTGCTAGAGGCAACGTCGAGGCCTATCTTGACTTCGGCCATGTAACCAGCGTTCTGAATCGCCTTGTATATTATGTCAAGTGCTTCCTCAGGCTTCCTTAGAGGGGGGGCGAATCCGCCTTCATCGCCAACGTTGATGGAGCTCTTTCCATATGTCTTCTGAAGCTGTGTTTTAAGGGCTTGGTACACTTCTGCGCCTATTTGGATGGCTTCCCGGAAACTTCGCGCCCCGATTGGGGCTATCATGAACTCCTGGAAGTCGAGCTGGTTCCCGGCATGCTTCCCACCGTTTATGACGTTAAAAAATGGGACAGGGAGGAGGCTCGCTTTCCTGTCAATATACTCGTAAAGACGGAGTCCATCTGATGCTGCAGCAGCGCGGGCGCAGGCAATGCTGACACCTAGTATCGCGTTGCCTCCAAGCTTTGACTTGTTCTCTGTACCATCGAGCTCGATCAATTTGGCATCAATCTCATTCTGGCGCCTAACGTCCATCCCCTTTATCTTGGGCTGGATCGTATTGGTGACGATATCTACAGCCTTTGCGACGCCTTTACCGCCAAATCGCTTTCCTCCGTCGCGGAGCTCCACCGCTTCGTACATGCCTGTCGAGGCTCCGCTGGGGATAGCAGCGGATCCCAATACATTGCCCTCTGTGACAATCTCGACCTCAATAGTTGGGTTACCTCTGCTGTCCAAGATCTCCCTGGCCCTGACGCTGGTGACTGAGTATCGCATGTGATCACTGCTAGATGGAGTTCTTGAAGCGATTACTCCTAAAAATGTAGCGATCGCGTCACTTTTCACGGGCTTCGTCTATATAGGCAAGTAGGTCTTCGGCTTCGAAAGGCCATCCCGTGAGTTTAACAACGCCGTTTATGGCTATGGCTGGTACAGCCATCAGGTTGAGAGACGTCCCTCGAGTGATGCCCTCCTCGGTATAGGTGTTCACGTCAATTAACTTGATATCATTTAGTCCTTCGATGACCTTTGTTAGTAATCTCTTCGCGGCAGGGCAATAGGGGCAGACCGGGTTATGGAAGTACTCTATCTTAATCAAGGCGTCGCCTTCTGCTTGAGGTACTTCATCGCAGATAGGGCGGCCTTAGCACCGTCCCCAGCGGCAGCGACGACCTGCCACCCCATACAGCTGCAGTCCCCTGCGGCGTAGACACCAGGAAGGTTTGTGTGCTGGCCTTTGTCGACGATGATGCAGCCACCCTCGTCGGCGTCTACTCCTGCCTCGACCAATATGTTTGACGTAGAGACGTGTTCAAGCAATATGAAAACACCATCAACGTCTATTGTCTCTATTTTTCCTCCGGTTAGCTTAATATTCGTGACGAACTCGCTTCCACCGATCTCTACGATGTCATGCCCTTCTATGACCTCGACCTTGGAGTTAGAACGAAGGAGGGCGAGCTCATCGTAGTTTTCGCTGAAGCCCTTCTTGCCTGGGACGATATAGACCTTTGAAGCAGCGTGGGTGAGTTGTAAGGCGTCGGTGACGGCTTCGTGCCCAGAGCCAATTACAGCGACTACTTTGTCCTTGAAGAAGGGGCCGTCGCATATGGCGCAATAGCTCACTCCTCTCCCCTTGAACTTCATTTCACCTGGGACACTCAGTTGTTTCCTCTGCATCCCTGTAGCGATCACAACGGTTTTTCCTTGATGGTATCCGCCACGAGTGGATACTATCTTGTAGTCACCAGCGTCTGCGAGGCCAATTACTGTCTCAGGTTTAAACTGAACACCGAACTTGGTGGCTTGCTGGTGGAAGAGCTTCATGAGTTCTGTGCCAGGGAGCCCCTGGGGGAACCCTGGATAGTTCTCGATCATATGTGCCTCGAGGGCGCGACCCCCGATCTTACCACTGTGAAGTAATAGAATGCTGTGACCATATCGCGCCGTGTAGATGCCTGCCGTTAAACCGGCCGGGCCGGCGCCTATAATGATGACGTCCCAGACCTTCTCCATCTAGACGCGCCGTAGATATTGGAGTAGATGTAGAAGAAAAAGGGTTTGATGTATCCTACTCTTCACTATATCCCTTGACCTTCTCCGCCATACTGGCGAGGCGATCCTGCACTAGACAGTTTATAGTTCCTGCAGGGTACTTACAATCCTTGCCAGACACACCAGCCTTTACGCCTGTGAGAACCTCGATGCCCTCATCGATAGTGGAGACGGGAAATACATGAAACTGTCCACTTTTTATCGCATCGACGACTTCGTGCTTCAGCATGAGGTTCTTAACATTACTGGCTGGGATGACGACACCGTGTTCACCGTCAAGCCCCCTTGCTTTACAGAGCTGGAAGTAGCCCTCCAGCTTCTCGTTGACTCCGCCTATAGCTTGGACTTCACCCTTCTGGTTTACGGAGCCGGTGACGGCGAAGTGTTGCTTAATGGGCTTCCTGCTTAGGGCGCTTAGGATGCCATAAAGTTCTGTGCTGGATGCGGAGTCCCCTTCGACGCCGCTGTAACTCTGCTCGAAGACTAGTCGAGCTGTGAGACTTAGGGGGAACTCTTTGGCGTAGCGGTCGTTAAGGAAACCGCTGAGTATCTGAACACCCTTCGTGTGGATGGGGCCCCCCATCTGGGCCTCGCGCTCGATGTCGATTATCCCTTTCTTGCCGACTCCGACGCTAACTGTTATCCTGCTTGGCTTACCAAAGGCGAAATCACCTAAACCGAGAACGCTTAGGCCGTTTATTTGCCCGATCTTCTCCCCAGCTGTGTCGACGAGGATCGTCCCCTCCTCGATCATCTTCTCCATCTTCTGCTCGATTAGGTTGCTCCTGTAGACTTTCTCCTCTAGGGCCTTCTCGATGTGCTTCCCAGTTGTATACTCAGCACCCTCTTCCTTGGCATAGTGAGCAGCCTCCTTGATGATATCCGCTACCTGCGCGAACCAGGTGGAGAGCTTGCTCTGGTCCTCGGCAAGGCGGGAGCTATACTCGATCACTGCAGCGATTCCTGATGAGTCTAGGTGCCTTAGGTTATCCTTCTTACAGATATTGCAGATGAATGAAGCGTACATGTTGATGTTCTCCTCGTTCCTCTCCATTGTCGTGTCAAAATCTGCCTTGACCTTGAATATCTCCTTGAAGTCACGGTCGTAATGGTGGAGTGCGTAGTATAGGTCGGGGCTGCCGATGAGAATGACCTTTACGTCGAAGGGAATAGGCTCCGGCGTCATAGTCTTCGTCGCAATGTAACCGAGGCGTTGCGCGATGTCCTCAATGGAAAGCTTCCGACTGGTTATCGTTTTCTTAAGGCTGTCCCAAGCGATTGCATCCATGAGAAGATCCTCGACGGGGATGATGAGGAAGCCACCATTGGCTTTGTGTGCGGAGCCAGCGCGGATCATAGTGTAGTCAGTGAGGAGCGCCCCGAATCTAGCCTCCTTCTGGACTATGCCGAATAGATGTGGCTGGGTCGGACTCATCTCGGTGATGACCGGTGCCCCCTTCAGATCCGAGTTGTCGACGATCAGGTTGACCTTATAGCTGCTTGTCGGGTCCGTTGCTGTACCGGGCATCAGGAATGGAAGTGCTGGTTGTTGCTGGGGTTGCCCTGATGTCAGGATAGTGGGGAGGTTTTCGAGGATATCATTCTTCACGCTATCGAGGAACTCCTTGACCTCGGTGATGTCGCTGTACTTTTCTAATAGGACTTCGAGGAGGTGGTCCATCGCGAAGGTTGCGACTTCCTTGTTGAACTTATCGACCGCTTCTTCTGATCCTTTATCGAGGTCCCTGAACTGACGAAAAGCGCTCCTGAAGTCGTCTTGCAGGCTCTCTCTCCTTGTCCTTATTTGTTCCTTAATCTTTGGGGGGAGTGTAGCAAACTGCTCGTCCGCGATAGGTTTATCGTTAATCACCGGAATGATGGCCATGCCTATCGGGCTCCTCTGAAGGATAAATCCAGCCTGATTTGCCTTCTGATTGATCTCCTGCCATAGTTCTGCTTTTTCATCGTCGAACTTTTTCACAGTACTGGCTCGCTTCTGAGCGTAATCCTCGCTCTCGAACGCTTTCTGTAACTCCTTTTTCACATCTTCTGTGAACTTGTCCATGTTGTCGCGGAAGGCCTTACCTTTTCCCGCGGGGAGCTTGAGGGCGTTCGGCTGCGTTGGATCCTTGAAGTTGTTGACGTAGCACCAATCGGGTGGAATGGGCATTTCCTTCGCCTTAGCCTGAAGGAAGCTCGCTATAGTGGTCTTCCTACCAGTACCGGACATGCCGGAGACGTAGATGTTGAAGCCCTCGTCTCTCATCTTTAAGCCAAAATGTAGAGCCTTGACTGCACGGTCTTGTCCGATTATCTGCTGAAGTGGCTCAAGTTCGGCTGTGGAGGCGCAGTCCTTTATCTCCGTGGTGCAATTCCTCCTTGCCTTCTCGTAGTTTAGTTCAACAACCATCAACTTTCGCCTTTTATTTAGTGATGTGGATGCTCGATATATAAACTCGGCTCAAGATCAGATGAGCTTGGCTATGAGTTCCTTGAAAGTTAGCCCCTCACCGGTTTTCAAGGTATAGTCTCCTGGCCTTTCAGCGACTCTGAAGCACCAACCCTTATACTTGAATTTACCCGCTAGGACGGCGTATCTTCGTGGATAGATCTTGTGAATGTCGAGGAAAGCATCGAGTTTGGCGACCTGCTCGGATTTATAATAAGAGTATCTTAGTTGACTCTTTACTTCGAAGGCAACAACAGTGTTAGCTTTAACCGCGAAGACATCAGGGAGGGGCTCGTTGCTGGGGGCGCTTACTGGGACCCTGACGGCGTCGAAACCCTGCTCCCTCATCATCTGGACGAGTTCACGTTCGGCGTCATAACCACGCTTCTTCATGGCACGTACCTGTTTTCCGGTTAGGGTACGCGTGAAGCGCTCGCGTCTCTTCTTGGGATTGGCAATGTCTCGGAGAGACAATGCTACTCCTCGTCTTCCTTGTCCTCGGGGAGGGGTAGTAAACCATTCTCAAGGGGCTCAAGCGCGAGTTTGAGGAGGTCGCGGAACCAGCTGGAGAAAGTTGTAGCGTTTGGGTACTTCTGGTACATCCGCTTGTGGGGAACCTTGGCTACTAGGCGGAGCTGGACCATCTTATTGACATAGAATTTCGCGCTACTGCGAGATATGTCACAAACGCGTGCGATGTCGCCGCTTGTAAAGACTGGATCGAGTTTTTTATAGCCGAGGACGACCTTCGGCGGGAGAGGTAGGGATATTTCTAGTATTTCGATGAGTGACTCTTCTCTCGACATGTGGATCGCCAGATTGAGTTGAATAATTCAACGTGCCATATAAGAAGCGAGGGTGTGCACATTTTTCGTTTTACCATTGGGATAAACGGAGAGGATTTAACGTAATTAAGGATAATTTGTGCTTTGTGGATTAATGTAAGGATTTGAAGTTTTAATGCACCCCACGCCTCTCTCCTCAACCATCCATCACATGTTAATCAACATATTATAGAGAGCCACCTTACCCGCCAGCTCCTTCACGATGTTACCGAAGCTCCTCGCCAAGCTGTGCTCACCAAACAACCGCTTAAACGTCGAGTAAGGAGTCTCCACAGCCCACCTCCCACCATAACCCTCGAGCTTCGCCCAAGCCTCATACCCCAGCTCCCGCACCCGACACACAACCAGCCTCCTCCCCGGACACCGCGTATCGAGCCGGCTGTTCCTCCGGGGCCTGATCACCGCCTCGACGCCAAGCTCATCCAGCAGCCCGTAGACCTTCCCCGAGTCGTAGGCGCCATCCCCAACTACCTTTGAGACCTCCACGTTCCTCCCCGCCCCCTCAACTAGCCCTGGGAGAGCCTTCACGTCGTGCACATCGTCGGTGCTGATCTCCATGGAGACCACCTCGTGAGTCTCCGTGTTTACGGCGAAGTGGAGCTTCACGTATCTCCGCTTCTTCCCGTGCTTCCTCTCGATCCATCCGCCAGCCTTGTGGACGCTTATGCCCGGTCGAGTCGACGGCGATGGTGACTGGCTCGTTCGTCTCCTTGAGGTCGCGGTAGGGGTCGACGCTGAGGCGGAGGATCCTTTTCCTGATGCCTGAGTAGTCGGCTCTGGGTGGCGTGGAGGGGACCAGTCTGTGCAGTGCTCTTGTGAAGCCTTCGAGTTGGCGGTAGGGCATGCTGTAGAGGTAGCGTATCGCTGCGAGGAGCTGTATGTAGGTGTTCGAGATGTGGTAGTTGCGGCCTCTCTTGTGCTTGTTCATTGTTTTGAGTTCTTGTTTGGGGTTCTGTAGGAGTTTTGGGTCCAGGATGAGTTCCCCTCGCCTGATGAGTCTCTCATCGGTGTCTTTCCAGCCCATTACTTAGAAATATTCTCTGTTTGATCTAAAAGTTTTCCCTAATAATCCACAATGCAATAATTTGCCTTAAATTCGCAACTAAGAAGAAAAGTATGCATATTCATTGGTTGTTTTAATCAGGGTAATAATTTATTAAATAGCGCATTAGTGTTACATATATGACATTAACGAATGGGGATGGTACAAAATCGGTGGCTCGATTAGTTAGAGAGGCGATCCAGATGAGACCTAGCCTCCTCGACGCGTTGAAGATGGGGATTGTAAACTACAGCGCACTGGCCAGAATGCTTCAGTATGAAATTGGGGAGGGAAGCTTGGAAGCAGTGAAAGCTGCGGTGATACGAATAGCAGAAAACCTCTCAAAAGAAAGGAGGCTACAGGAGGAGGAGGTTAGAGGCATCCTAAAGGAGTCAAAAGTACGTCTACAGGACAAGATCGCGGTACTGATTAGCCCGATCAAGCTAGACATCTCCTACCTCGTCACTGCCTATCTTACAGACAGCTACGTGTACATAGTCGACCAGACGGGTCTCCAGAAGGACCTTCCTAAGGAGGTACAAGTTATGAGCAACCTCGTTGCCCTCGTCCTTCTAAGCCCGGACCGCGTAGAGACCACCCCAGGCTTCGTCGCCTTCATAACCCAGCTCCTCGGCGGTCACGACATAAACATCATCGAATTCATCAGCTGCTTCACAAACACAATCATAGTTCTAGACACAAAAGATGCCCTAAAGGCGTTCAGCCTACTTCAGAACTATACTTGACCAAAACTAAGTAATTGGCGTCATATAACACACTTCTATCAATTATACAATCAAATAACCTAATCCATAGACCTTTATTCAGAGAGGGCTTGATAACGGCTCAGAAAAACATTAGGAGAGGGGGTGCGTGCAGCGACGCTCCCTGCTCCGTAATTAGTGGTCTTCTTCCTGAAACAGTAAAGCTTTTAGTCGGAGGCTACAAACTCATGTATGAGAATGGCGGAGATTTGTCCCG
>MEZF01000006.1:216-19987 GCA_001774245.1 Candidatus Bathyarchaeota archaeon RBG_13_52_12 | reverse complement strand
ATGAGCACACAGTTGATGAAAAACACCCACACACAGACAAGAAACAGGTGTAAACCAACCCCCTAACCAGAAACAAACATACAGCACACTAGAGGACCCATAAACACAGGAACACAAGCACAGTACCCACTAGGAGAGCCTCCGCAGCAAAGCCAGCTCAGAGGACCTCAAGTGTTGAAGAACGTCGGCGACAACGCCTTATCCGGCCTACCAAGGCTCTCAGCCGCCTCCCCGTTCAACACGATGCAGAGCACACTCAGCAACGCATAAACTGAGACGTCCAACAGGCCCCTCACCTTGACCACGTCAAAGCCGAAGTGGTTCCGGAGATACGCGAAGAGGGCCTCCACCGCCGGGCGCTTACGGTACTCGACTGCTAGAGCCTCAGGGCCATGGGATCTGAACATCCTGTCCACCCGCAGACCATCACCACGCTGGCTCGATGTGTACGGGATCACAGAGCAGTCAACAAGGTTCCTGACCCGGCTGCTGCTGATCTGGCTGTCACCGATCAGGCATCGGAGCCGGGCGTCCACCCTCCCAAGTACAGACCTAGTCCTCTCCACCAGCGTAGAGGCGTGTCTCTTCTCGTTCTGGTTCGCAGGAGCCATCAGGCAAGCCAGAGGCAGGATCCGCTTCGGCTCAACCGACGTGTGGAGCTTGTAGCCCAAGTCGTATCCTCTACCATTCCTGCCGACCCTCGCATCCGGGTCCGAGAGGCCCACCTTATTCGACTCCGGGTCCCTGATGCTCCACGCCTTCACGAAGCAGGCGTCGAGGACCGCGTCCACCTCCGCGACTCCGGCTCTCCTCAGGAGCCAGACCACCTTCTCCTCTATATGAGGCGGAAGGCCTCGGCTCCCACCAGGTGGGTGAAGCGGCTGAGCACCGAACGGGGGTAACCATTCTCATCCCTCTTGACCAGGCAGAGCCTCCGTATGCGTTGGTCGACGTTGAGGATCCTCGCCAGCTCCCTGAGGCTGCGGATGCCCTTCATCCGCATTACTATGAAGGCTCTGAGTACTCCGATGGGGTTCCTCGGTGGTCTCCCTGGCCCCGGTATGTGGAAGCATCCGATGAGCTGTTGTTGGGCAATGCTTAAGTCGATGTTTTTGAAGAGGGTTTCTAGGGTCTCGTGTTCATCTTGTCCTAAGTGAACTCACCTCCTCTGGTTGGACAATCCATTGGGGGACGAGACCCCAACTATCAACATAAGCTTATTCTAGTGAATGAATTTCGGGACAAGCCAGCGCGCACAGGCTAATATAGAAAATCTAATCAAATTGAAAGCCAACTCTTATTTTGGTTATAATGAAGGAAGAGGATAAAGATACAAAGAAGACACCCAAGAAACAAAAAAAGGCACTGGATAAGATGTCGCCCAGAAAGAGAATCGAGTTCATCGTAACCTACGAAGTTGAGGGGTCCAAGTCCAAGAAACATAAGGTACATGCTCATTCGAGAGAGGAGGCGGAGAAAATGATGACCATAAAACTCGAATCGCAGATTAATCTGGGGGAGATCAATGGCTTCAAAATCATATCAGTGGAGATAGAAAACTAGTCATTATAACATATTTGCAAACATCAATTTGTGCACGCACGCGCGAAGAAAGTTTTTCGATTTTCTATATGTAGTTAAAGGTAATGTGATTTTATGGAGAAAAGAAAAGAGTTTATTGTGATGGATTATCGCTGCTGAATGCTATAGCGGCACACTTCCACTTACCATCAACCTTCTTGTAAGATGCAAAGTACTTCCCTTGATCCTTGAAGTTACCCTTTGGACCCTTATATTCAGCTTTGTTATAACCAACATCCCAAGCCATATCTCCAGAGGAGGAAACCTCGATATGGGTTGATTCGCCCATTATTGTAACGAGTGTCTTAAGGTATCCTTCATAAAAATCCCTGAGGGCCTTTATTCCAATAAACTGGGGCATTCCCGGCCCATGGCAGATTACATCATCTGCAAAAAAATCTAACAGAGTCTTCATATCTTTCCTATCTTCTGCCTTGAATGTTACATCAATTAGTTCTCGTAGGGCTCTCTTCTCCGCTTTAACATCTACCATTTACATCATCTCTAATAGCTTCAAGTGAATCATGTCAACTGAAGCTTGAACAAAAAATGTTTCATTAGCTATTTAATTATGTTGCACGTGCGCGTTAATAACAAGTGTGAATGTGGGCTCTTGCCTTCGGAAAAAGGATGCCCATCAGATCCCTATATTCAGGTTTAATTCTCACGTCTAGATACTCGGGCTCTATCTCGTCTAGGCTACGGTAGCCGAGTAGCATCTTTGTGAATATCCGGGGGTTGATCATTATATCGCCTTTTTGTTCGCTTGGGCTCAGTTTCACGCCGGTGATAACACCGTCGGTAAAGGTTAGTGTGACCGTAACGATGTAAAGGTTGATGGGGACAAGGCCAGTATAACCCTGATGTTGTGATCGGGCAATCCTCCTCTCGAGCACTGCGGTGATAGTCGTTAGGATTCTGAATGGATCGACGACTTTTATCTGCCAGGCGTATAGTGGTTTTTCCTTGGAGCCGAGGGTTGAGATATATTTGTTGAATGTCATGTCGTAGCTTTCCCTGGAAGCTAGCTCGGTTGAACCGTTCTCCTCTCCCAGTGTTCTTAGGAAAGCCGCTATCTGTTTTGACATCTCTTCGTCTGTTTCGTTAATTTCGTGAAGTAAGATCGTTAAGTCCTTAATTGTAGCCCTGAAATAGGCGACTGGTGACCCATGGCGCCTAACGACATATGTTCGCATCGCTGACTCGCCGACATGTCCAATCCGCTCCTGAGCCTCCCACTCTTCGCGGCTTCTTACACTGTGCACTAGGTATCTTTTTTGGCTAACTTCGAGTAATTCCATGACTCTTGGCACATCCTCGGTGGTTAGGGATGAGATGTCATAGCTCTGTTGTTTAGGTAGATTTTGGAGGGGAAGTGTCGCCCACTCGTCGAGTGGAACGGAGTACTCGTAACCGAATTGACGGTAGAAGAAGGGTATCCCCTCGATAGCGGCGAGGTGGTAGCCGTCTTCCTTTAGGCGTTTGTCGAACTTCTTGTTAAGGATTCTTTGTAGCCCTCTGTTCCTATACTCGGGGTCGGAGGCGACGAGTCCCATCTCCGCTACTTTTAATTTGATCCCTCCGAGGCTCCAGGTCTGAGGTATTAGGTTGAGGGTGGCGACCATCCGGTCTCCGTCCCAGAGGGAGAAGAAGTTCCTAGATGTCATCACTGGGTGATTGTTCCTTAGTCGTCTGGCTAAGATGTCCACACCCTCTCCCGGGAAAGCCGTCTTTAGGAGCTTCGAATACTCCTCCCAGTCATGTTCGCTCTTTATGTATGAGAATTTGTAAGGAGTCGTCGTTAGCACCATTTAGGGCGAGGGGATATCTCGTTTAAGCTTTTGTTTGATCCTTTACTCTGTTGAGTAGCATGCCTGCTATCTCCTTCTTCGAGGTGAGAGGGATGTGGATCACATCACGTTTCGGGTCTATCATATAGACCTCGTTTGTGTCGACGTTGAAGCCGCGGCCTACCTTGGAGACGTCGTTAGCAACTATGAGGTCCATCTTCATTTCCTTGAGACGCTCATAGCTTCTATCTATTAGCTCCTTTTCTGTTATGTTATACTCTGCTTTGAAGCCGATCAGGAATACGTTTGGGTCGGCCTTCTTTACCTCTGCGATTATCTTGGGGAGCGCTTTGAGTCTGAGGACCCAATCGCCCTTACTCGAAGGCATCTTCTCCATCTTCCTATCAACGGGCCCCCAGTCTGATGCCGCCGCTGATAGGATCGCGACGTCGTACTTCTCTGCCTTAAGTTCGTTTACAACGGCGTCTAGCATCTCCTCTGTTGTTTCTATCTTAATGACTTTGGAATTAGGCGGAGGTGGTACTGTGGCTGGACCGTAGATCATTGTGACCATTGCACCGCGTTCAAGGGCTTCATCCGCTATCGCTACGCCCATCTTTCCCGAGCTTGGGTTAGTGATATAACGGAATGCGTCGATATACTCACGCGTCGGACCTGCAGTGATCAATATACGCTTGCCCTTAAAGTCCTGAGGCATTGTCAGTTTCCTCACAACGGCTTCGATGATCTCTTCGGTACCGGGTATCTTGGCTTTCCCTTCTTCGAATCTAGGCATAAGGACTTCAATGCCTATCCTTTGGAGCTTTCGGATGTTCTCATCGACTATGGTGTGTTTGTACATGCTTACGTGCATCGCCGGGGCTATTATCACGGGTATTCCTGCACCTATAGCTGTCGTGAGTAAAGTCGTAACTGGTGTGTCGTCGATGCCTGCGGCGGCTTTACCGATGGTGTTGGCTGTGGATGGCGCCACTAAGATAAGGTCGGCGTGTTGCCTGTGTTCGCCACCGTACAGAACGTGCTCTATCTCACCAGTGAGTTCTGTAACGACGGGGTTCCCCGTAGCCCAGTGGAGCATGTCGGGGTGAACTATATGTTCAGCCATTTTGGTCATTACAACGTAGACATCGGCACCTAGGCGCATCAGCTCCCTTGCGATGTCTGGACTCCTAATCGCAGCGACGCTGCCTGTCACACATAATATAATTTTTTTCTCGATGAGTTCCTTTGACCTTGTTCCGATTATAGACTTTGACGTGTGCTCACCGAAGGCCATTTCAGTCTCATTGCTTAGGGAAACGAGGGCATCTTTTAACTTTTTACAAGAAGAGTTTCGTTTGGTAGATGGGGGTGTGGCTAGAGTTCGTCGAGTTTTTCCTCTACCTCACTGAGGCGCTCCATTATCTCCTCGAGTTTCTCTTCGATTGTGTCAATTTTTCCGATTAGACCGGCAACCTCGACCTCGAGGTCGTTTAACTTTTTCTCTTGACTCATGTAAATGTCTCCAGTTCTGCGTTGATTAATTCTCTTTATAAATTTAACTAGGTCATTTTTGATTCAGGTTAGATGCTTTGTTTAGCATTCTTAAGTACCTCCAGGTACCATCTGCTGTCTTCCTCCGCGTAGCTGTTTACGTCGTAGTGAATTGGGTTACATTCGTTGCTTAGTATGATAACGTCCCTGATCTGGCTATTCATTATCTTGCGGCGGCACCTCTGACATGGAACTGCCATTGTAAGCTTCCCGTCCTTGTCCCTCCCTGCGATGTAGAGTGTTGATCCTATCCTGTCACTGCGGTTACTGTTGATGATCGCATTCTCTTCCGCGTGGACTGCGGGACAGTAGTCGTACGCTGCCCCTTGTGGAGACTCCATCTCGTCCTTTATACAGCCGACTTCGTAGCAGTTGACGACGCCTCTTGCTGTACCGTTATAACCGGTTCCCACTATTGTACTATCTTTTACTATTACTGCACCGAACTTACGTCTTGTGCAGGTGGAGCGAGCTGCGACGCTGAGAGCAATATCGAGAAAATACCTGTCTTTTTCTGGACGGTCCATGAATCGTAGAGAGGTTGGATCGTATAAAAAGATAATCGGGTGAAAACGTTTATCGCCCCAATCGAACTCCGATACTTAGGCGGGCGATGATGACTTTGCCCTTCTGAACCCGTGATGAGGATCTTGAGTTTGGAGCCCGCCGCTCATAACCTTCATAACATGAGAAGGGCACCTGTATCAACGGTGAAGAATTATGCCGTGGATAGAAGTCAAATGGTATGCTGGTAGGGACAAAGCCACGAAGGCTAAGGCTATGGAGTTGTTGACGAAGGCGATGTGTGAGGCTGTTGGGTGTAAACCCGAGGCGGTCAGCATCGTCTTCTACGATGTTGAGAAGTATAACTGGGGTAACGCTGGTAAGCCATACGGTAACTAGCCTCCTAGCTACACCTTATTTTTAAGAGCGTCCTCCAGCTCGGAGATGACACCCGTTTTTCCGATCAACGCAATGTAAGGACCCAACCTTGGTCCCTGACTCTTACCTAGCAGAACCCTATAGATGACAGAAAAGACGTCTCTCGGCTTCCAATCGTTAGCCTTCGCTGTTTTGAAGGCGACGCCCTGGTACTCCTCTGGTGTATTCGTCTTCATGAGCTCCGATATGACTGCCTTAACTATTGTGGCCTCTTGTTCGGTGAGGTTGACATCTGGCGACTCATCTGCGAAATCCGCTATCCAGTTGAGTGCATAGCCAATTCGCTTGTCCAGGCCTTTCTCAGTTTTATCGAGGTACCCATATTCTCTGAGCTTCCCCTTTATGAATTCAGCCTCCGCTCCCTTCGGAGCGAGCCTAGCGAGCTTCAAGATGAGGTTGTAGGGTACGTGTACCTCAGGTTCCTTAGGAGGCTTCAGCATCCAACAGTACTCGTAGAGGCCAGAGTTCTGTGCCAATTCCATCTCGTTTATAGTCTTCGACTTACCGAAGTAGGCGTCCTCGGTGTCATCAAGCTCGTCCATATGGATTGGGATGCCCTCGACGCTCCCGCTCTTAGTACCTATGAAGCGTTTGAATATGAGTAAGTTTAATGACTGGGGTGAGCCGTAGCGGTACCACACCTGTGGGGTAAAGACGTTACCCGCAGACTTGCTGATCTTATGCCCGCCGCGGTCAGTGAACATCTCATATTGTACGTGCATCGGGGGCTCCCAACCGAGTATTTCGCGGCAAATTCTGTCGTTTACGCGAACACTATCGGCTATATCTTTGCCATAGGCCTCGAAGCGTATGTCGAGAGCCCTCCACCGAGCCGCGAACTCGACCTTCCAGCTAAGCTTACCATTCCCTGAGAGTGCGTCGACCTTGCCTTTGTGGTCACAGCCCTCGAGCCAGTTACCGCGGACCTCCATTCCCTTGCATTCGTACTCGATGGTGTGTGAATCGGGGTGGTAGGCGGTGGCGTGTGTGGTGTAGATGCGTCCACACTTTTCACATACGACAAAGTAGGGGAGTTCCTCCATGTACTTCTCTTGTCCGATTTCCTCCTCAATGATCTTGCCCACGCGCTCGTGGTTGTTCATGATAGCGAGAATCTCTTCATTGAAGACGCCCTGCTTATAGCATTCGAAGCCACTCATGAAGTGGTAGTCAGCGCCGCTTGTGTCAAGTGCTGTAAGGAGTTGGCTTGTCATGTGGGCGCCAAAACTCTTGTGACAGTCGCCTGCTGGGTCGGGTATTGTGCTTACGGAGAAGCCGAGCCATTTCTCCAACTCTTGGGGGAGTCCTGCGGGGACCTTTCTGAGACCATCCTTATCGTCGCTGAATGCTATGAGCTCCGCGTTATAGCCTTGGACTCTACAGCCTAGGGCAACGGCATAGTTACGGAGGGCGTCGCCGAGGCTCCCTATGTGGGGGAAGCCGGAGGCACCGAGACCGCTCTCGGTTCTTATCATTTTGAGGCTTCTGCCGAGCTTCTTTTCGCGCTCGATAAGTTCGGACGCAGCTTTGTCATACCATGTACCCTTGCCTATGATGCTTGGGTTAATATTTTGATTAATGTTGTTAGTCAAGCGTCTCTCATACCCTTAGCCGTTAGTATCCCCTATTAGTAAGCTAAAAAATATGTCCTTTTATTTATGAATAAAAAGATGAATATGTTTTTTGAGCGTGTAATTTCTAATTCACGCTTATAAAGCGTATATGCGTCCGCTTGATTTAGAGGAATTTTAAACGGGCTCACTATAGGATCTATCGGTTTAAACGTCTTCTATTTTTGAGGGCTACTTCTAGGCGTCATTTGAGGGTGAGTAGAACTTTGGGTAATTCAATCATAGATCTGACTATGGCGTCAGGTTTCGCGGCTTCCAGAGCCTCTTTTCTTGTGTAGTATACGGGGATAGCTATTGCTCTAGTTCCCGCAGCCTTAGCAGCTAATACATCGTTATGGCTGTCCCCCACCATCACGCCGTCGCGAGGATTGACTCCGATCCCTTCGAAGCATGCGAGGACCTGATCTGGGTGTGGCTTCATTCTTAGGCCGATGGTTCTTCCGATTACTGAGTCGAAATAACTGGATACACCGAGCTTGTGGAGGACCTTCTCAGCCACATTGCCTGAATTGGATGTGCATACGCCCATTTTGACACAGTTTTCTTTGAGCCACGTCAGGGATTCATATGAACCGGGCATAAAGCCGCACCTTTCGACACCTTCCCTCTCATATTTATCCAAGATAGTCCAGATGTCCTCGCGTATCACTGTCATCTCCACAGGGGACCTCAAAGCAGAGAGCCGAGTATCCATCTCATACATCAGGTTGAATAATCCCTTCGAGGAACACAACGCGAGGTCGCTATCACTACATCCGCAATCCCTATATGCCTCAATTATCTGGTCCTGTGCCTCCCTCCATTTCACATGTTCACCGAGGTTAACAAGTGTGGCATCGAGGTCGAAAACGACGCCTCTAATGCTCAGTGGATTCAAGTTAGGAATGCATTGGGTATCGAGTGTATTTATGTTTAGATGGAGCCCCGGGCGGGATTTGGACCCGCGATCTTTTGCTTACCAAGCAAACGCTTTGGCCAGGCTAAGCCACCGGGGCAAACAATCATAAGCACAAGGAGGATTGATTTTAATCTTATCCTGTTGATTAAACATGTTTAAATGAAATCATGAATCGTGAATAGTAAACCTCAAATTATCGTGTTTTACTTGTCTTTAAATAAACGTTATTTTCCCATATTTTCACAAATAATGGATTATTAAACGCTCGTAAAAATGATGTTGTAAACCATAAATATTTTTATAGAAAATGTGGGAAAGTAATTTCTGATTAATGCCATTATATTTATATACTCAGAAATTATGTTATTTCTAAGGCTGGTGTAACGTGGGTCAGGTTGGTATGAGACGAGCGATAGTTGAGAGCCTAGTGCAGAGTACGTGCGACGAAGCCGCATCGAGGAGTAAGAGGGTTAAGACTATAGATCCAATAATGAGGGTTGGGCGCAGGATGTACCCTTTCCTATCGGACAGAGAACTCGTCGACTATGCTTCGACTGCTCTGCGCATTATTCTGAACAGTAAGGAATCACCCTCTCACCAGACGACTCTTATTGCCTATTGATCCCGGCGAGCTCATACACTTTTTCCATGTTATCTATGTCGCTGCGTTTATCATCTACGGGTGTTTCCATTATCAGCGGCCTCTTGATTAATTGGCTTGCTAGTATGTTACGGAACCCGTCTTGCCCGATCTTCCCTAGCCCTATATGTTCATGGTGATCAATTCTTGAACCGAGCTCGCCGAGAGAGTCGTTCAGGTGAACGAGCTTAAGCCTACTGAAGCCTACTGTTCGCGTTATTTCACGCATAGTCTCGTTTAGACCTTCTTTGCTGGCTATGTCGTACCCTGCCGTGAATGCGTGGCATGTATCGAAGGATATGCCGATTCGTGTACCGCCGATGGCTTTGGCTATTTCAGCCAGTTCACCCAGCTTAGAACCCATTTGGTCTCCGGAGCCGGAACTATTCTCCAGTAAGATCATTGGGCCTTCTTCATCGGCTGCTCTTCCTAAGGCTTGTATGAGTCTATTCTTCCCCTTGACGACTCCCGAGCCGGTGTGGCTGCCTATGTGAGTTACTATGTATCGTATACCCAACTTGTTGCATCTATCTATCTCTTCAATAAGGGCGTCTACCGATTTCTCGAAGATGTCATCCTTTGGGCTTGCGAGATTTTGAATGTATGGCATATGGGAGAATACAGGATTAATCTTTGATTCTCTATGTTTTCTCCGGAAGGATTTGATTTCTCTAAGTTGGAGTGGCTTCGTTCTCCAAGCACGGGGGTTTCTGGTGAATATCTGGAACGTTGTGCATCCAAGCCTTGTTGCCCTATCTAAGGATAGGTCTATGGATCCGGATATGGAGACGTGGAAACCCAGTTTCACGTAGGTAAAATTAGCGGTTTAGATATTAAAATAGGGATAGGTGCTTATACTGCCTTCTTAACTGCCTTCTCGAGGATTTCCATGCCTGCGTCGAGTAGGTCTTCCTCGATTGTGAGCGGGGGGTGGAGACGGACGCAGTTGTTGTAAAGGCCAGCCTTTAGGATCATAAGGCCGTTGCTGAGGCATCCCTTGATTACCTTGCTGCTCGCATCCGGGTTGGGGGTCCTTGACTTCTTGTCGGTGACGAACTCCATGGCAAGCATCGGGCCGAGCCCTCTGACATCCCCGATGATCTCGTACTTGTCTTTAATCTCGTTAAGTCTGGATCGAAGGTGCCTTCCCATCTTTTCTGATTTTTGGACGATCTTTTCACGCTTAATGATCTCGAGTACCTTTAGGCCTGTTGCACAGCTTATCGGGTTACCGCCGTATGTGCCTCCCAAGCTGCCTGGGTAAGTGTCCTTCATCAGCTCGTCTTTCGCGACGACGCAGCTCAGGGGTAAGCCTGACGCGATGGCTTTTGCTATCGTCATGATGTCTGGTTCTATGCCATAGTGCTCGATGGCCCACATTTTGCCGGTGCGCCCGAATCCTGTTTGGACTTCGTCTATGATCATTTTAATTCCGTGTTCGTCGGCGAGTTTTTTCAGCTCCTTGAAGTATTCGGGTGGAGGGGCGATGAATCCTCCCTCTCCTTGGACTGGCTCAGCGATTATGGCACCGATGGTCGAGGGGTCGACCTGGGTTTTGAACACGTTCTTCTCGATGTGGTGTACGCAGGCATATCCGCAGCTCGGATACTCGACGTGGAATGGGCATCTGTAGCAGTACGCGTAGGGGGTGAAGTAGATGCCTGGGACGAATGGGCCAAATCCCACTTTGTATGGATCCCACTTCCCAGTGAGGGTCATCGCCATCCAGGTGCGGCCGTGGAAGCTGTTCTCGAAACTTAGGATGTTTGGCCTCTTCGTTCCCTGGCGGATGAGCTTTACCGCGTTCTCGACGGCTTCGCTTCCACTGTTCACGAACATGGCTCTCTTTGGGGCTTTCCCAGGTGTGGCCTTAACCATCGCTTCGGCTAGCTTGACGTATGGCTCATAGTTTACTACGTGGATGCAGCCGTGGATGAGCTTCCCAGCCTGGTCGCAGATTGTGTCAACGATTTCCTGCTTGCAGTGTCCTAGGCTGACTACTCCTATGCCGCTTGTGAAGTCGATCAGGGTGTTCCCGTCGACGTCTGTAACCAGCGCGCCCTTCGACTCCGCTATGCCGATGGGCTGCGTGAGGTAGACTCCGGGTGGCACGAACTCGTTTCTCTCAGCTAGCAACGCCTTACTCTTGGGGCCTGGGATCTCTGTGATAAGGTTAGGAACCTTCGTCTTAGGCATATTCCATCGACTATGCATCTTTGATTGCACTAATAACGATAATGGTGGGTGAAAAGTTGAGATAAAGGGTTTTAAGCGACGGTGAGGGCGAGGACTGCTTTTTCAGTGTGCATCCTGTTCTCACCCTCGTCGAAGACGACGCTGTGAGGGCCCTCAACGACGGAGTCTGTCATCTCCTCTCCACGGTATCCCGGGAGGCAGTGCATGAAGATCGAGTCGGGTTTCGAGAGCTTGATCGTGTCATCATTTATCTGATATTTGGCGAAGGCGACCTTGCGCTGTTCAATGTCCTTGTGTCCCATGCTATGGAAAGTGTTTGCATATACAACGTCTGCCCTCTTAAGTGCCTCGTCGAGGTCATCGGTGACGACCATCTGTGTCTTGCCAATACTAGCGTGTTCTTCAGCGAACTTTACAACCTTGGGGTTCGGCGCCCAACCCTTTGGAAGAGCAATGTAACAGTCCATGCCGAGTAAACTGCTGCAGACCATAAGAGTATGGCAGACATTCCACGGGTCACCAACATAGGTGAGTTTTATGCCTTTGATCCTACCCTTATGCTCTCGGATCGTGAGCATGTCAGCCAGACCCTGGCATGGGTGAACGAGATCAGTTAGGGCATTGATGACGGGGTTCTTCATGTACTTGGCGTACTCGTCAACGATCTCCTGACCATATGTGCGGATTACGAGGGCGTCGCAATATCTGTCGAGGATACGGGCCGTGTCCTTGATCGGCTCCCCGCGTGCAAGCTGCATAGTGTCGGGGGTCGCGTAAAAACTCTGGGCTCCGAGGTGAGCTATACCTGCTTGGAAGCTGAAGCGGGTGCGCGTGCTGTTCTTCTCGAAGATCATAGCGATTGTGCGCCCTGAGAGATATTCATGAGGCTCCTTCATCATCCTCTTATACTTTAACTGTTGAGCTACGTCGAGCATGTAATTGATCTCTACTGGCGTGTAGTCCATTAGAGTGAGGAAGTCCTTTCCGCGGAAGCGATCCTTCATACTCATGACTGGTCGTGTTATGATCCATCTAGAACGTCTTTAACATTAGCGGTCGCAGATGAAGCGGTTTATTTTAGACTACTATTACCTTAATAGTTCAGCTTAGCCATTTTGAGTCTAGCTATTTCCAATCTCCTAAAGATTTACGGATGTCGAGGATCTTGCCAAAATGGTAAGAGTTATGCTCGATTATTATCATAAGCTCTCTTAGATACGAGTTCTCAGTCTGCGGGACGATGGAGAGTAGGTCGATATCGGTGTCCTCTGCAAGCTTCACCGCCCTGTTCATGTCCTTCATGAAGCCATTCAGAGTCTTCATCCACTCCTCCTCAGTGGGCCTATGACCGGGCTCGGGCCAGTAGCCCTTAGGCCATTCAGCAGGCTTCCAATCAGGGTCGAGAGCGAAGTCGAGTAGGTCTTTCTGAGCGAGGCGCATGTGTTCAAGCTCCTCGTAGACGGAGTGGATAGCCTTGTTTGGCCTTACACCCCTTAACTCTGGTTTGACACCTTCCAGGGCTTTCTTATACGGGATGAAGGCCTGCCCTCCTTTGATCGACTTTACTATGTGTTCTCTGAATACATCCAACTAAAACACTTCACGTTTGTCTGGTTGATGTCAGTGGAATATAAATTCAGAGTATGACTGAATCGGAAAAATTAAGTAGGGACGCTTAGGCTCTCCATTGGCGGCCGAGGACCTCTCGGCTGATGATTACCTTTTGGACGTTTGCCGCGCCCTCTGCGCCGATGCAGTAGCTCATCACGCCGCGGAGGCCCATCTCGAGTGGGCACTCCTTCGTGTACCCATAAGCACCCATCCAAAGGAGGACTCTTCGGAAGACGTCGAGGGCATGGTGGGGAGCTAGATACTTGCACATGCCGAGGTACTTGCTGACCTCTAGTGCGTCGAATTTGCCCGTCTTATATTTCTGATCGAGCATCCAAGTCGTGCGGTAAACTAGGCTTTTAATAGCCTCGTGATGTGCTGCCATGTCAGCGAGGTCAAATTGGACTCCTTGGAACTTCGCAATCGGCTGCCCGAAGACCTGACGTTCCTTTATGTAATCCATACCGAGCTCCATCGCCCGCTCAGCCGCTCCTATGCAGCTCGCTGATACAAGTACGCGCGCGGCGTCGAATCCCTCCATGGTGTAATAGAACCCCCTCCCCTCCTCCCCTATTTGGTATTCCTTGGGGAGCTGGACATCGGTCATCTTGAAGCCACCGGTGCTTATTGCCATCCTACCGGTATTCTCGAAGCGCTTTGTGATCTCGACGCCCGAGGTGTTTATGGGCATAAATAGAGCAGTCATCCCCTTATGTCCCTTGCTCCGGTCTGTGTAGCCTGAGACGAAATAGCCACCGTCGATTTCAGTCGCCTCAGCGGTGCCACTAATATAGCACTTTTCACCATTTAGAAGCCAACCCTTGTCATTCTTCTTCATTGTCGTCTTGAACCCTGCTACGTCGCTCCCACCGCCGGGCTCAGTGGCGCCTATACCTATGAATGACTCGCCTCTCGCCGCTTTTCGGAGGCACACCTCCCTCACTGCCTCCTGGGAGTACTTATCAACGACGTAACCCCAGCTCGCTTGAACAAGGTAAAACACCGGTGAGGCGACGGAAATGTCCGCGTATCCAAGCTCCTCTGCGCCAATAGCTGCTGTGATCCAGTCCGCACCTGCGCCACCATGCTCCTCGGGTAACGTGAGACAGAGAAGACCTAAGTCCCCGAGCCCCTTCATGAAACTCCTAGGGATCTGATGCTTAGTATCGTTCTCCCTAACCTGTTCAAGGGGAAGGTTCTTCGAAAGCCAGTCCTTGACTGACTCTCTAAATAGCTGCTGCTCTTCGGTGAATGAAAAGTCTATCAATAATCACACCTTTCTGGTTTGCTTCTTGAGAGCCTCGAATGCATATAAGCACTGCGTCATGAGACGACGAGTAATTCGACATTGGACGATTCGACTTAATAGCAACGATTAAAACGATTGACACCTCTTCACATTCAGGTTTCCTGAGATGAAAATACTCATTTTAGGCATGGGCCTCATGGGGCCTACAATAGCGAAAGACTGCTCCGAAGACCCGAAAGCGGAGATGGTAACAGGATGCGATATCGACGATGCTAAAATCAAGGCGGCGGAGAGGTACATCGATAATAAGAAGTTCTTCACGAAAAAGGTGGACATCACCAAACAGGAACAACTCGTCTCAGCGATGAAGGGATACGACGTCGTTGTTAATTCAACGGTGGCCAAGTTCAGCATGGACGTCCTTAAAGCCGCCACCCAGGTGAAAGTCAACATTGTCGACCTCGCGGGTGGTGGATACCCGCAGGTAGGCGAGGTCTATAAAGAGGTAGAGAAAGCGGGAATCACAGCAATACCAGGGTGCGGCGTCGACCCTGGATTAATAGATATCCTATGCGGCCAGGCTATGACGTACATGGATGAGGTGGAAGAGGTTAACTTCGCCTGCGGCGGTCTTCCCAAGGATCCTAAGCCCCCACTCGAATACAAGATAGTCTTCGGCGGCACAAGGATGCCGATCCGTCCTGGAAAGGTTCCTATGATCGTCGACGGTGAACTCAAAGAGCTCGATAGATACAGCGAAGTCGAATCCATCTTCGTAAATGATCACCCTGAGATGGAGGCTTTCATCGATGGCTTCCCGTCGAGCCTCCTCAAGCTATGTCAAGAGAGGAAGATTAAGAACTTCAGGGGAAAGACAATTAGATACAGTGGATACGTCGACAAACTCATGTTCCTCCTCGACCTTGGCGTCATCAGTAGCAAACCCGTCAAATACGAAGGGAGAGAGATTATTCCCGTCGACTTCTTCCACGAACTCATCTATCCAATAATCAAGTTCGACGAGAAGGCAGGTGACAAGGACATCACAGTACTTTTGGTAAGAGTCACCGGAAAGAGTGACGAGAAGGACGTAGACGTATCCTACGACATGGTGGACGAGTACGATGAGAAACACAAAATGACATCGATGGCGAAAACCACGGGCTTAACAGCAGCTATAATCGCGAGGATGCTTGCCCAGGGTGAAGTCAAGAAGAAGGGCATACAGTGGCCTGTCAGAGTCATCCGCGGTGAGCTCTTCGAGGAGCTGCTTAGCAGCCTCAGGAAGAGGGGTGTCGAGATAACTGAAACTATAACCAAGACGAGGAGCGTCTAAACTTCTCACGTCGGTATTGTTGAAACAACCAATTTTTTCCTTAGATAAAAGTAGACCACCACAGACATCATCGTGGGTATGTAAAAAATGCAGAGTTCGAACACAGGGTCAAGGAACATGTAGCTCGACCTTTGGACCGTGAATATCACTATTGCTATTATGCCGAGAATGATGGCGGTGATCTTCCAAGATTCGAGCTCAGAGATGTTCAATGTTTATTAGAGCTGTGGTCCAGGGTAAAAAGGCTTCACTGGACTAGGCAAGATCGATCAGGGCAATGTCCTGGTAGGAGCCGTCTGGGAGAGTTCTCCTTATGGTCATGGGGAGTGCACCTTCCTTGAGCTCTGCTAAGGCTATATCTATCGGATCGCTAACCCTAGAGGGCAGTTCAACCAGAATCGGAGCCCCTAGGGATACTTGCAGTGCGCGTGCACCTGCTATTCTCGCCCTCTCGAAGCGTGTGAGCTTCGGGGGACCTATCTGGATGTTCCCGCTCATTTCATTCCCTTCATTCTGTTTCTTTCAAAATCATCGATGGCACGCCACTTGGCATACCTATCACGCCACATATGCCACCTACACTCCCTTTGCTGGGTGATGGTTTTGAGAGTGCGGTGGCTATTACGTTGGAGTTACACGCATCGCTCCTAATGTTATGGATAGTGCTATACTTGAGAACAATTTTTAGCTGTTGTACAGCATTTTGTGCACTCAAGTTTTCACCGTGAAACCAACCTAGCAAACCAGACACTCTTAATATAAACGTGCCTATTAACCCTTTCAGAGAATTCTGGAATCTATAAACGAGCAGTAACCACGAAATCTTACGAGAAGAGCGCACCCTAAGTTTACTTTTCAGCGATTACTTTGTTTATTATGGAGCCGATCTTCTCGACGCCAACCTCGACCACGTCGCCCGGTTTGAGAAAGCCGAGGGGGTTGGATGATCCTACGCCGGAAGGGGTTCCAGTGGCGAAAATGTCACCAACTTCTAGCGTGATACCAGCTGATAGAGTCGCAACGATTTTCTTAATGTTGAAGATCATGTCGCTCGTTTTCGCGTGCTGCCTTTGAACACCGTTAACCTTGCACCAGAGTTCAAGATTCTGTGGATCCTCGATCTCTTCCTTCGTCACGATCCATGGGCCCATCGGCGCGAATGTATCGATACTCTTCCCTCTGTACCACTGTTGATGCTTTGCCTGGAGGTCCCTTGCCGAGACGTCATTGAACGCCATATAACCGACTATGTGGTCGTAGACCTTCTCCTCGGGTATGTTCTTCCCTTTCTTCCCAATCACAAAGGCGAGCTCTGCCTCGTAATCTAGTTTCTCCGTTACCCTGGGGTAAATGATGTCGTCGAGAGGCCCAGTAACTGCAGTGGGTGGCTTTGTGAAGTAGATAGGTACTGCAGGCAATTTAGGCTCGGCACCACTCTTGCTCCCCTCCTTGACGTGCTCGGCGTAGTTCAAACCAAGACAGACGATATTCTTCCTCGGCCTCGGTATCGGAGCCATTAACTTCACTTCCTTTAGAGGTGTGAGATACTTCGATCCCTCAGCGGCCTTAACGGCCTTCTTAGCCTCAGAGATCCCCGCGGAGCCGAGGTCGAGGAGCCCGAGCATGTCTAGATGCTCACCCATCTTTCCCTTGAACGAGCCGCCCAAGTGCGCCTTGAAGGCGGCGTTGAGGTCGAGGACCAAATCACCGACAACTGTACCGATTGTTACTTTGCTGCTTGAACGATAGGTCACTAGCTTCATACCAATCCCATATATCGCTATGCTCAAGTTTTTAACACCATACGGAGAAATAATGAGGAAAACGGCATGAACATAAGAACCCACGGAGGAATATCCCATAGCCTAGTCGGCGCACCAGTTGATGTGGTTAACGGTGTCGAGTCGACCGCCGAACTTAAAGCGCTGAACGAGATGGCGGCAGATTCTTCCGGTCTAATTCATGGCGGCTTTACATTCGGGCTCGCGGACTACGCGGCGATGCTCGCTGTTAATCACCCAAATGTCGTCCTCGGTTCTGCTCAGGCTAGGTTCATAGCTCCGGTGAAGATCGGGGAAACGATGAGGGCTTATGCAAAAGTCATCAAAACGGATGGAAGGAAGAGCGAGGTAAACGTTGATGTGAATGTTGGTGAACAAAAAGTTTTCACAGGAGTGTTCACTTGCTACTCCCTTGAGAAACATATTCTTCTCAAGTGACGAAAAAGCTACAGGCGAGGGCATGTGCATTGAGTTCAATGTTCTGAAAGTTATTTGGGCCCCGGTAGAGCACGCATTCGGGTACTATGATGATAAAATACATGAATCTAAGAAGGCGCGCGAGGCGCGCGCGGCATCAAGTGTTTACTAGTCTATGGAACGAGTTCAACGCAAGTAGGGACTATGTCACATGATTTTATACGAAGATTGATGGCATTAGAAAATAGGTTGTGAGAATAGATACTAACTCTTTTATATTGGACGTTGTTAGATAGTCGGCGTTCAGGTGTGGAACATGACGATCGTAATTGATCCTTCCAAGAAAGGCCTCGAAAAGGTGCTTAGAGACTACCAGATTGAGGCACTAAACATCATTTGGAACGGCGACAATAATGGCATGACCTCGAGAGAGGTATATCAGGCGGTAAATCGATCCCTGGGAGACAAAACAATCTCCAGGGCCTCGATAATCAACTTCCTCAACGACATGGTCGACGAGAACGTCCTCAAGTATGAGGAGGAGACCTGCAAGGGGGGCACACGAAGAAAGTACTTCACCGGGCTCGATGAGACAGGTTTCAAGAAGCACGTCGCCAAGGTCGTCTTTAAGAGCCTCATGAGGGACTTCCCGGTCCAAACGAAGGAAGCCGTAGTTGAAGCACTTAACGACAACTAGAAAAACCTGGATTCTTTTTAAACTACATAACTTCATTGTTTATGGGAATGCGAATTACAGTTGATGTAAAAGCCGGTGCCCGAGAAGAAGGCATAGAGAAGACGGGTGAGGGCCACTACCTCGTGAAGGTTAAGGCTCCCCCGAAGAAAGGAAAGGCTAATCAAGCGGTACTAAAGCTTCTGAAAAAGTATTTTGGCATGCAGGTCACTCTAATTTCAGGCGCCACTTCTACTATGAAGATCATCGAGGTTATAGAGGAACAGAATTAATCATCGTAGACGGAGGAAAGGCACATGACTAGGGTATCTAGCAGGGTTCGATCGATCGAGGTCGCGAAGGCTGACGATCTGAGCACTGAGGTATACCTTCTTGAGTGTGATGGGGGGCTAATCCTAATCGACGTCGGCTTTACCCCCCTCTGTATCAGCAACATCGGAGCTGAGCTCGCTGAGATGGGCAAGACCTGGAAGGACATCAAGCTCATCCTCATCACGCATTCGCACGGAGACCACATAGAGAACCTCCCGAGAGTTCTCAAACTTATTGGCAGCCCCGAAGTTATGCTTGGCGCTGGTGACGTTGACTCGCTTAAAGAGCAGACCGGCGTGAAAGCAGACATTGGCTTAGAACATGGTGACTTAATTAGCGCTTGCGGAGGGATAGAGGTTGTCGCCGTTCCCGGTCACTCCGATGGAAACCTCTCATTCTATTTACGAGACGAGAAAATGATGATCGTTGGAGACACAATCTTTGGAGACGATGATGGAAACCTCTACCCACCACCTGAGAAATACAGTAATGATGCGGGTTTGGCAGCACGTGAGATAAGAAAGCTATTAGCATATGATTTCGACAAACTGCTACTATCCCATGGAAAAAACATTCTAAGAAATGCTAAGGGTAAAGTTGAGGAAATGGTAACCGCCTAACCAAGGGCGGCTATAACGTCCTTCACTATCTTACCTGGTTCCAACCCCATTTTCTTCGCTTTAGTAGTAGCCATTTTTATCTGGGCGTTAAGTACATCATCAAATGTTTTCACGCCGCTGACTATCACTGCTGCTGAACCGAACTTCTCCGCAGCCTCTATGTTAAGATAGCCGCACATAACGTAGCCCTTGGCTCCTTTGATTAGGAGGAGTGGAGGAGCGTTCTCAGGTAGCGTCGACTTCATCGCTTGGAACGTCTTGCCGCCTACATCGATTTTCTCTATCTCGAACAACTTGAATCGGTAGATGAAGCTCGAAGATTGGGATTTAACCCCTTCGGATGCGTGTGTGCGCTAGGTCAGTATTACTCGCGCGCGTTTTGGACACTTCGTCAACTACCCACCCCTAAAGGGGTGGGCTTGCAGTTCAAGCTCCCATCCGGGCAGACCACAATAGGCTGGTTGACAGCAGCCCCCCAACGAATATTCCTCGCAGCGTTAAAGTCAGCGTCCTCCTCAA
>MEZF01000006.1:0-189 GCA_001774245.1 Candidatus Bathyarchaeota archaeon RBG_13_52_12 | reverse complement strand
ACTGGCTGACCCTGTTACCCTTCTCGACGTGCCCACACCCGGAGTATCGCCTACTCGTATCCCTCGGATCCACCAACAACACCGGCACACCAGCCACCTTCGCCTTATACTCAACGAAGGCCCTCAGCTGATTGAACGCCCACTTACCGTGCCTCCCCCGCTGCCCACGCCTAACCGTAACCCGAGAGC
>MEZF01000005.1:6565-6901 GCA_001774245.1 Candidatus Bathyarchaeota archaeon RBG_13_52_12 | reverse complement strand
CTGGGAAAGATGAGCTGATGAGCGAGCTTAGGGCGTTCGTGGAGGGTGGTCACAAGGTCTCGGACCTCAGCGCCTACGATGATGCGAAGAAGGTCATAAACGGTGTGCCCATAACCTTCGCTCAGTGTGCAGCGTTCGCAGCTAACCTAGCAAAGCTGGAGGTGGACATCCAGAGATTCCTCCAGCTGAATCAGGAACTGGCAGACACCGGCATGACTGCCAAAGGCATAGTTAGGACGAACGAGCTGAGGAGGAGCCTTGACGCCAAAGGCTTGAAGATGGAGGTCGAGGAGGAGATCTACAAAGCCGCGAACAGGCACGGTGGCGGTGAGGGCG
>MEZF01000005.1:0-6550 GCA_001774245.1 Candidatus Bathyarchaeota archaeon RBG_13_52_12 | reverse complement strand
CGGCTACAGAGAACCTCAGGTCGATAGTGGCTGAGGTTGTGGCTAAGGAGAAGGTGAGCGCCGATTACGACGAGAAAATAGCCTCACAGAAGACCGAGTTCGTCAACTTGGTCAACGAGACGGCGTCCTACAGGGGCTACGTGGACGTCGCCAAGACCCTCATGAAGCACGGCTTTGACATGAACGCCTGCAACGAGCTGGTGAAGGCAGCTGAGAAGTACGGCTCAGCCCCAGGCACCATCGGAGCAGTGAACAGGTACAACGACGTCAAGGAGGTAAACGCGCAGATTGAGGCCAAGAAGGCCGAGTTCAGCGGCTGGGACGTGTTGGTGAAGAAGAAGCAGGCAGAGCACGTGTCCCTGCTTAACCAGAGCGCCGAGGCAAACCAGCTTCTGGGCCAGATCGCTGAAAAGTACAAGCACAGTAAGACCCTCCAGGACATGGCCGGCATAATAACTGATCCGCAGGGCGTCAGGATCCCCGGGCCCGCCTTAGCACGGTTAGGGGTCAGCTTCCTCACCGGGTTCATGATGTGCGTAGAGGCATCGCCCGACCAGAATAGTAAGCTCATCTCGGCTGTGAGGAGCAACATCGACTACACGGTCGCCAACCTGAACAGCTACCTCAGGGGGACGTAGATGATCGACGCCGCCGGCCTCATCCAGGACCTCAGGGGATTGCTCGATAACATCAGTGTCGTCGAGGGGCTGGACAGGGCCATGGAGCATAGGTCAAACACCAGCAGGAGAGAGGCAACCGTAGAGGCAATAGACAAGGTTGTTCAGAGGGTCGACGATTCATACAGGAGGCAGGCCCTAGTCCCCATCCTGACTGGCGCCTACCTCGTGCACTCGCAGGCCAACGCCATGGGTGTCTCCAACATCAGCCTAGTGCATGAAACAAGCGCGCTCGCGCGTTTGGGTCTCGACCCGCAAGGAGAGAGCTGGGCGAACAAGATCGACAGCGTGGCCGACCGGTACACCTACTACGACGAGTTCCGGCAGCGGGTCACCCGGCTACGAGAAGAAGTCCTCAAGGGCAACATGGACCCGATACTGGGGCTTAACCCAACTCAGATCCTTCACAGGATCTCCGGGCTACGAGGAGAGCTGCTGCCAGCCATCGGCTGGGATTCGCAGAAGGGTGAGACGTACACCAGGCTCGCAAACGACCCCATCCAAAAAACGATGAGGGACATCGACGCAGGCAATGATAGATCTAGAAGGTCTTCAGAGGAATTTCGCAAAAAAATTAGGAGGATATTCAAAGACAATTTCCCGACCGCTGATAACCCCTACGCCAACGCGATCGTAGCCAAAGATTACAGGGTCTACCCAGACGCTCTTCACGTAGAAGACGCGGGTAAACTGGCAAACACACCGGAAGCTAAGCGCGCGACAATCGTGAGGCTAATAACGGGCGAAATCGAATACCTCATTGACTCGGAGTTAGGCATCTCCTACACACAGCTCACGGATGAGCATCGGATAGCCATGGACATCCACGAGGAAATCAACGGGATCCTCGTCACCTCAGTTGACGATGGCTCCCCCGCCCAAAGAGCAGGCATAAAAGGCAGCGACAAAAACGTGACCCAGGGAAAATTCGAGCTAGAAATCGGTGGAGACATCATCCTCGAAGTCAACGGAAAAAAGACAGAAACCATTCAGCAACTCCAAAACTGGGCAGAGTCCAAGCCCACCGAATCCAAACTCAAAATATACAGAAACGGCTCAACAATTGAGATCACTCTACATAAATGAAGATAATCGCAAGGCACGCCCAGTTTTTAATTGGATTTGTCGGTTAGGCCGCGCGCGCCGCTTGATAGTCCTTTTAAGCGTGCGCGTCGGAGACATCATCCTCGGCATCGAGGATAAACTCATCAACAGCAAAGAAGAACTGAAGCACTATATCAGTCACCATCACGTACGAGGAACAAAGATCAAGTTCAAAGTACTAGGGAACGGAAAACCAATCGACATCGAACTAGTCTAAGGAATACACCGCACATACTCACGCCAACTAACCACAGACATCCCCACACGAGGGCATCGCACGCGAAGGGAAAATAGCGCGAGTGAGCCCTCTAAGTACTATCTCCTAGTCGCCTCCTCAGGAGGAAGATCGCTGCGGCGGTGAGCAGGTGTATATTCGCCTTAGATACACCATATATTATTGTCCGTAATCGAATTAATGAGATTTTGAAGCGGAGCAAATAAGGGACAAGAAGGCGATGGACTACATCGCGTGCGCATTATAAAGTCATCTAAAGCGTGTTCGCGCCGTTAAAAAAAAATTAAATCGCACGCGCGGAAACTGGATTTAATCCCCTATAATTTAAAGCTCATCTTTAATCCCATTACCTCGTCGTTTTCCATAACCAGTCTCTCCTTACCGTAACTCCAGCGAGGGAAATGACTTAGGACATCCATGCCTAGGAGGCTAAATACTAGTCCCTGGGGTAAAGGCGCATAGTTCGACCCTGGCGGTAAGACGGCGAGGTTCTCCATGGGGAAGCTGACGAAGGCACGCTTGTTATCAAGCAGCCCCGCTTGGACCGGGAGGACGACCTCTGCATTCTGTATTACCTTAAGGTTCACCGGGCCGTTAGCGGTTATGATTGTCTTCGTGATAGTTTGCAAGCCACGATGGTCAATATTTAGCCTGATTACATCATCTGGGAGTATGCATGAGTTGCTACAGCCAGTATCTACAAGAAATGTGATGGGTTGGTTAACGAAGCCCGGGGAATATCGGATATAGCCCTCGACCCTCGCCTGTTTTAGCTTGTCTAAGCGCCCTATTAGACGCATCGCCTATCGCTCAGTTATTAACCAGCAAGCTTTATAGAGCTTTTTATAATCACAATATCTCTTTATGATCAAAATGACTAAATATACAAAATATCATCTAATCATCTAAAATGAGCATAGTCATAATGCATTTTATTTCTATCACAGTATTCATCAACGAGTACAAAAGAAACTTACACAACAGCACTAAAAATGCTTCTTCATATTACACTATCCTGACACGCAATACTCAACGCACACGCTTTTTACATAATCAAAATTAAATTAATAATTATGAATCTAATTGCGAGCATATTAAACAAATAATGATCAAACATTGTCTAAAAAAATGGAGAAATCATAAGTGTGATTAACCTTTGTTATAGCCTTCATAGCTGCGCGCGCTCAATCGTGAACTTAAGTGATTAAACACGGAAAAAAATTCGTGTGATAAAGAAGTCAGACTAAAGTACTAGTTCTTTTTTAAATAAGGATTTAAAGAGCTTTAATCAATTGTCGAAGCGACTCCCATTGCAGCTACACGTCGGGATCGATGACACTGATTCCCCGGAGGGTGGCTGCACAACCTACGTCGCCGCGCTACTAGTGGAGCGGCTTGCAAAGATGAGATGTAGGTTTCTGGACTACCCTAACCTGCTGCGTCTTAATCCAAACGCGCCTTGGAAGACCAGAGGAAACGGCTCAATCTGCATTAGGATGGAAGCGCCTCAAGGCGCGGAGGCCGACATCAAAAAGGCCGTCATAGAAATCGTCGAGAGTCACGCCGAGTTCCAATGTGATAACACGAACCCCGGCGTGGTATTTCACTTGGGGGAGATTCCAAAAGAGCTTGAGACTTTCCATAACGAGGTTGTGCAGACCATTGTGCACCTCGAAGACGCCGAGCGACTCATCTCTCGGTACTGCTCCTCCGCGGTTGCGTGGAAAAATAGGCGCGGTCTAATAGGGGCGCTGGCCTCGATCGGTGGCACCCTCAGGGGAGACCACACTTACGAACTTCTCACCTACAGGACGGCTCCGAATAGGGGCATGAAAAGGCTCATCGATGAGGACTCTGTCAAAAGGATGGATTCGTTGATTCCCGAAACATTCAACAACATCGACCCGGAGACGAATAAGGTACTCATTGCTCCAAGGGGTCCGGATCCTGTCCTCTACGGGGTAAGAGGCGAGACGCCTGAATCGGTACTCGCCGCATCTAGACTCATTGAGGTCGGTGAGCCGATAGAAAGGTGGGTGATCTTCAGAACAAACCAGGGGACCGACGCCCACCTCAGCCGCCAGTATCGGGTATCGGAGCTTATTCCTCGCCATCCTTCCATAGTCACGGGAATCTTTGAAGGTAGGCATAGAATTATCGAGGGTGGCCACGTCATATTCACGGTCGGCGACGACTCGGGGCGCATCGACTGCGCCGCGTACGAGCCCTCCGGCAGCTTTAGAGACATAGTGACGAAGCTGACTGAGGGTGACGTGGTAAAGGTGGCTGGGGGAGTCAGGGAGACCGATGTTGGGCTCACCCTAAACCTCGAGCGCCTTGAGATCCTCTCGCTCGCTCATAAGTTTAGGCTTGTGAGCCCTCGCTGCCCCATCTGCGACGGCCCCACCGAATCGATGGGTCGAGGCCAGGGGTTGAGATGTAAGAAATGTGGCAACAAGGGACCAGGCCTGATTAAAAAGTTGGTAGAAGTGCCAAGGGATCTGAGACCCGGCTTGTACCTCCCGCCGCCCAGAGCTGAGAGGCACCTCACGAAACCTCTCGAGAGGCTAGGAAGAGAAAAACAGGGTGTACCAGCTACCTTGTTGGTTCCTTGGCATTCAGATTAGCCTTTTAATCCAGCGAGGTATTCTCCTCATCCATGCAAAAGCCCGACTGCCCCAAGTGTGGCTCTGAGGACCTCATAGATGACATGGAAACCATCTATGGCATGTGGGGCGAACTCGTAGGCACTGAAGAAGTGAAGAGATGCATGAGATGCGGTGAGACCTTTAGGGAGGATGTGAAATATGAAAGCGATACTGCCTAAGGAAAGGTACAGTCAGGCCGGCCCAATATCGCCCGTTGTAATGGTGACCTCTGTAGACGCTAACATGAGGCCGAACATAATTACACTCGGGATGTATATGCCAATCAGCCACGACCCTCCCCAAGTCATCATAGGCGTATCCCCCAGACGCTACAGTCACGATCTCATCAGGGATCAAGGCGAGTTTGTGGTCAACTCACCAGGCATTAATCTGGCCAAAAAAATGCATATCTGCGGCGTTAAGTCAGGCAGAGACACAGATAAATTCAGAGAGTCAGGGCTGACGCCTAAGCTTGCGCAAAAAGTTAGGCCACCTCTAATCGATGAGTGTTACGGTCATCTCGAATGCGAGGTCGTAAACATGGTTACCTGTGGTGACCACACATTATTCGTGGGAGAGATCGTGGCTGCCAGCATAGACGATGACTGCCTAAAAGAGGGGAAACTGAACCTGTCCGCTGCTAGGCCAATAGCACAGAAGAATTGGGACTATCACACCCTCAGCGATTTATAGCTCATTTATTCGTCAAACTCATATCGCGCGCGAGCGATTACCCCGTGAGCACTTTGGGTAACCCGTTCTACATAGTGGATGTATTCGCAGAGGCGAAGCTAGAAGGTAACCAGCTGGCTGTAGTCATAGACAAAGAAGGATGGCCGACAGAGAAGATGCAGAAGTTCACAAGGGAGATGAACTTCAGCGAGAGCACCTTCATCACAGGCATTGATCTAGAAAAGAGGGTCTTCAAGGTACGCATCTTCACACCCGTTGGCGAACTCCCGTTCGCGGGACACCCGACCCTTGGCACAGCGTACGTGGCGGCTAAGGAGCTGCTGAGGAAAGATGTCCCTGATCTCACCTTGGATCTAAGGGCTGGGATGATCCCCGTCACGTTCCAGACGGCATCGGATGGTCAACCCCTGCTCTGGATGAAGCAGCTGAGCCCCGAGTTTGGAGCCGTCCATAGAGCAGAGGAAATTGCGCCAATGTTCTGCCTCACGCCGAGCGATATCGACGCTCGTTTCCCCATACAAGAGGTGTCAACAGGGGTATGGTTCTACATTGTCCCACTCAAGACCCGTGAAGCTCTTAAGAAGATAAAACTCGACGCTGAAAAGCTAAAAGCCTATTCAGTTGACAAGAAGGCGAAATGGCCTCTACTCTACTGCCCTGAGCCTGAGAACATGGGCAATGACCTCAAGGTGAGGATGTTGAATGACTGGACGGAAGATCCCGCCACTGGAAGTGCGAATGGCTGCCTCGCGGGTTACCTCGTTAAGCACCGCTACTTTGGGTCCCCGAAGATTGATATACGCGTCGAGCAGGGCGCCGAGATAAACCGCCCTAGCATCCTCTACCTCAGAGCAGAGGAAAAGAGGGGCCTTATAGAGGTGAATGTTGGGGGTAAGGTGGCTATGATCGCCCGCGGGGAGCTGATATAAAATCGGACACAAGCTAAACACACCGCGCACACACATGACAAATGGAACATCGCTAGACGGCTCCGTTTATCTCCTAAGTTGATTAGAAACGCAGATAACGCCTAACCATGACCATCCTTTCCCATGAGGCAGGGAATCACATTCAAGATCAGGGAGGCCACGAAGACGGATATTCCAGTGATCATGAACCTGGCTAAGCAACTAGCCATGTATGAGAGGTCCCCTGAGAGCTTCGTCGCCACATCAGATGATTACGAGAGGTGG
>MEZF01000004.1:8999-13320 GCA_001774245.1 Candidatus Bathyarchaeota archaeon RBG_13_52_12 | reverse complement strand
TCTATATTTTAGACTGTTAATCTGTCTGATGTCCCTTTGCATTAGCGTAACTCTCTTCTGCGCGCGCCTGGTGAGGAGGGTGGGACCCGCCATTACCTGGAGGTGTCTTCCGCAATCCCCCATTTTTTTCTCTCCGTCTCGGGTAAGTTTGTAGCCGCGGTGTCGATCCACCACCTGTGTGCTGGATGAAAAAAAGTAGAGTATTATTTTTTAATACTAAGCACCCAATATTTAGGACCGGGTGATAACAGTTTTCACCGAAGACGAGGATTTGAAACAGGGAGTCGAGGGCTTCGTATTCATTTTTAGGGCGATCTGGGACGAGGTGGACGACCAGTTCTCCCATCTATCTAAGAGTGAGAGGTTTCGAATCTTTGGAATCGTCGCTCCGATAATCAGTGACGTGGTGTTTAATGTGCCGGCTTTGGGGGAAGCGGTGGAATCGGCTAAGAGTAGAAAAGGGAAAAGAGCCTCTAAATAGGGCTGTAAATAATGAATCGATATTATTGTTCTGGATTCATGTTCATATTACCCATCATCAATACATGCGCGCGCTCTGTGTATCTCTGTTTATTTCCCATTCCTCAATACTAACTCAAAGGTTAAAATTTAAAGATAATTGCGCTCACGCCCCGCATGAACAGGGGAAGATTTAATATTTTAGGGGGATTCCTATGGATACAGGGGATAATATATTGGGGGTGGAGGTCAAGCGGGTTGACTCCCAGGGACGTGTTGCCCTGCCCGCTGATTGGCGCAGAGAGGTCCTCGAGGATAACAAGGAGGTAGTGCTACTCCGAGAGGGGGATCTCATCGTCATCAAGGCACGGAGGAAGCCTGATCTAACGCTGCTCTTCGACACCCTTGAGACCGATCTATCACCAGAGTCCTTCAGAGATTGGGAGACTTTGAAGAGGGCTCTCCTGGAGGATCCGCGCTGAGCTTCATCGATTCCTCCGTCTTCCTCTACGCCTTCCTGACTCCTCGCGGAGAACTTCCTTCGGAGATGATGGAGCATAAGAGGCGTTCACAGGATATCTTGCGTAGGGTGCAGGATGGTGAGAGGGTCGTGACCAGCGCGGCGCACATCTCTGAGATCGCAGACATCCTCGAGAGCAGGTTTAGCCTGAGATCAGCCAGACACACTTTGAGCCAGGTGCTGCTCTCCGAGAACGTTGAGATCCTTGGGGTGGACCGGCTGCGATATGAGGCGGCCCTCGCGGTCTCTGAGCGCCACGACCTGGGGCTCAACGACGCCGTCGCGTACACGTTGATGCTTGAGAGGGGCATCACAGGCATTTACAGCCACGACAGGCATTTTGACAACCTCCCCGGCATACATAGGTTAATGATATGAAGCACGCGCATTTGACGGTTAGGCAAAAATGAGAGTTGGGATGTTCACAGTGGGCACATGCGCCTACCCCTTGAGAGAGCCTTCAAGGATGCGGCGCGTGCGTGTTGACTGTGGACCCGAGGGATGCGGGTAGGCGGTGCTCCAGTTGTGGGCACGTGGAGAAGGCTAATAGGAGAACGCAGGCCCGCTTCAGGTGTCGCGCATGCGGGTACGAGTTGGATGCTGATTTGAACGCGGCTGAGAATATTCGTTGGAGGGCTGACGTCAACCAGCCTATTGTGGTCTGCCGACCCGGGGGGTTGGAGGCTGAGCCACAAGCCTACACCCTTTAGGGGTGTGTAGTTGACACTTCATTAAGAGTATGCTAATAGCATGGTTTGTCACCGTGTTCGCGTGCGGCGCCGAGAAGCTCGTCTACTGCCTTCTTTGTGCTCCACACTTCAATTATCCCCTCATCTCTAATCCTGTCGAAGTGGTGGTCGTCGCTAATCAGCGTCGGTCCGGTGCTGAGACACGTGGCGGCATGTGCGATGTCCGACTGATCCGATGTGCCAAGGTAGCCTCCGCATATCTTCAGGTACTTTCCCTCGACAGCGATGAACTCCATCTTGGAGGCGAGAGCCTCGATGAGAAGAGTCGCAGTCTCCGAGGGAAAAACCTCGGTGTAGCGCATCATCTCCTCGGCGAGGTAGACGTTACCCACCAGCCGCACACCGGGGTCCGCTATCAGGTGAAGTATAAGCCCGAGTGTCCCTGTCGCTCTCTTGGGGTGGGCGATGGCGGCCACGAAGACGTTGTTATCCAGGAGAAAGCTCCGGGTGTTCCCTCGCGATCTTTTCATTGATCTCTCTCCTGACGGAAGCCGCCAGCTCATCAACCTCGACCCCATCGAGCTCGGACTCCAACCTCCGAGCCAGCTCCTCTACGTCGAGCCGAATGGCCACCAGCTTGTCACCTCTTTTTGTTAGCATCAGTCTGGTCCTCGCCTTTATCCCGAGTTCCTCGCGGAGCCTCTTGGGCAGGACTATGCGTCCGGATCCATCCACCTCAACGATTTCTGCCATTTTCCCACACAAGGAATGTGCGGCATAATGGTATAAGTGTTGTGTGAGCGGCGCGTATGTGGCCCACGGGAAAGGGCTCGTTCAACGGCACTCGCGCGCGCAACGTCTAAAGACGTGGGCTTCCTTGGAGAACGGATCGTGAACTACCCATGACTGAAGTCATGGGCTTCCTGCTTCATCGAGGCGACTTGCCCAGCTTCACAGAGCTGGGTAGCGGTCCCCTCTCCATCAGGCCTGTATTCGGCTCGTCCCAAGCCTATCTCAAGACCACGCTTGAGCACGTTCCTCGCCGCGTTCACATCCCTGTCAACCGTCAAGCCACACCATGGGCAACAGTGGATCCTCACGGACAGGTCCTTACCAACGACGGCCCCACACCCAGAGCAGACTTGGTTGGTCCCACGGGGATCGACGAACGCCATCACACCCTCCGACAGTCTCGCCATGTAGGTCAGAGCGTTCCTCAACAAACCCCAGCCAGCGTCTGCTATGCTCTTACTCAAACACCTATTCCCCTGCATGCTCTGGATCTTCAAGTCCTCAAGGTAGATCCTCTCATAACTGTTTACGATGCTCCTAGCCGTCTTGTACGCATAGTCACGCCTCTGGTATGCCACACGTTCATGGAGCCGGGCAACTTTAAGCCTCGCCTTCTCTCTGTTCCCGGAGCCCCGCATCTTCCGTGAGAGGCTCCGCTGAGCCCATCCAAGCCTCTCCTCAGCCCCACGGCATTTCCTAGGGGCCATAAACACCGTCCCATCGCTGAGAGTTACAAGATTATTCAACCCGAGGTCCACGCCAACAGCAGCAAGCCTACCTGAGATTGGCTTGTCCTCGACCTCACAAGAGAAGACCACATACCATTTACCCGACGCACCTCGACTCACACGCGCGATGAGCAGCGAGCAAAGCCGATCGATCAGTTGCTATACGTCAGTTACGGGGCTCTTTTCCTGATGATAGTTATTTAGTGAGCCCTGTTAATCACATCAACCCAGCATGATCATACATTAACGATTTGAGTAAGCCTCATGAATACCTTTATTATTGCAAATAATTGATACTTTTAACAAGTTGAAGATTCTCACCCTATTAATCATCGCTGCCGCCCTGACCGCGGGAGGCTCAGGAGCGATCCTATACTACGCTATGGCTAGCAGCCAAACCCACACAGTGAAGGCGCAGGTCATGGGAGTCGGTGGAAGGATAATCGCCATCCCCGATAAGGGAACGGGCTACATCCAAAATGACACCCTCACCTTCCAAGTTGAGAGCGGAGTCAACATCAACCTCCAGATTATCCCAGACCCCGGGTGGCGATTCAGCTCCTGGGGCGGCGACCTGCAGGGCAACGTTAACCCCATCTCGGTGATAGTCAACAAGGACATGTACATCACGGCGAACCTTGTCCCAAAGTGAAGAGAACATAGAAAAGTATCTCTTATTCAGAAACATCTTATGTAACCCGCATCGACTAAGGTTTAATTCACATTTTAAGATAATGGGGCCATGGACACGGTTCACGCGAGCGAGGAAACGCCACACGTAGCAGGCGGTGCGTGCCTCGAAGCGCGTGTGAAGAGCGAAGGCTTCTCGATACGTGACTTCAGGGAAGGCGACGAAAAACAGATCGTTGACCTGCTGGTCAAAGCGTTCCCAAAGTGGTCCAAGCTAGACAACCCCCTGGACTACTACCGGTGGAAGCTACTGGAAAACCCAGTGGGAAAGACGATAACGGTCGCTGCGATCGGGGAGAAGATAATCGGCCAGTCAAATGGCATCCACCTACGGTTTAAGATCGGCAAATCCATCGTGCCGAGTGAACTGGGGGGCGACTCGGTCACAGACCCCTACCACAGGGGGAAGGGAGTCTACACAAAAATACTGGACTATGAAATCG
>MEZF01000004.1:6812-8990 GCA_001774245.1 Candidatus Bathyarchaeota archaeon RBG_13_52_12 | reverse complement strand
CAATCAGAAACACGTTTGTCTACTGGGTCAGCAAAAACCCGTACATCCTATCCAACCAAAATAAGAGGAAAGACGTATTCAAGTTTCCGCACAGGATAACTTACATGATCAGAATAGATGACGTTAATCACCACCTAAAAAACAGGCCAATCAACAAGAAGCTGATAAAGTACGTAATCAACGGCCTGAAATTGCTAAACAACCTCGTCAACTTGTTCAGCGGTGAAAAACACGGCGAAGACTACGAAATCATGAGGGTGCAGAGCTTCGACGATTCATTCGACGCTTTCTGGGAGAAGACGAAGGATGACTATGATCTCATCCAGGAGAAGAATATGAAACATCTCAACTGGAGGTACGGTGACCCCCGCGGGGGAGAATTCGCCATCTTTAAGGCGGTGAAGCACGACGAGACCCTGGGATACATAGTCGTGGAAATAACCAAGCAGGATGGCTACAGGGAGGGATACGTCTCAGAATTACTGACATTAAAAGACAGAAAAGAAGTCTCCCACCAGTTGATCAGGAGAGCAACCGAATACCTAAAACAGGAAAACGTCAACGTCGCCTACTACCTGGGGGTATCTAAAAATCCATACATACCTTACCTGGAGAAAAACGGCTTCATCGACGCCTGGAAGAAAAAGGACGACGTCTACGGAACCCTAAGCGATGAAAAACTACTAGACGCTCTGTTATCCTCCAGTTCGAGTCGCTCCTACCTAAGCTACGGCGACTTTTTATAGAGACGCGCGCGCAAGGCACTGACCATGCCCGCGCACAACGTGGATCATAAACCTTTTACGTCTTACATATAATGTATGTACAGAGGATGTTGGTGGATGGTCTCCGTCACCGTGCGTATCCCACTTGAACTGAAGAGGGAAATCGAAGAACTCAGGGTACAAGTCAGCGAGGTGACCCGCTCCGCACTCGAGAACGAGGTCAAGAGACTCAAGAGAAAGAGGGCCGCAGAGGCAGCCGAGAAGCTGGGCGAGTTACTTGCAAACGTCCCCGACCAGGCCATCATCAAAGCCATCAGAGAGAGCAGGGACGAGCGATGAGCACCCGACTCTTCGACGCCTCCACGATCATAATGCTAGCCAAACGGCACCCGGATAAGGCCTCGGAAGCCCTCGAGGGGGAGTGCCTCCTTGACCTCACCCTCTACGAGGTGGGGAACGCCCTGTGGAAGATCAATAAACTCTTCGGTAAACATGATAAGGCGACGGCCTTGGACGCAGTCAACGAAGCATCTCTTCTAATGGCGCAGATGGGGGCGATTAGGGTCGAAGAGGGAGACCTCAAAGATGTCATGGAGATAGCCTTCGACACGAGTCTAAGCTTTTACGACTCGGCGTACCTTTATATAGCCAAGCGAAGAGGCTTGGTCCTCATGACCGAGGATGAGGGTCTCCTGAGGAACTCCGCAAAAGTCGGTGTGAGATGCCTGAAGGTCAAGGATCTCAAATCGACTCCCTGACCCTAGCACACTGCGCGTGCGCATGATTCTCTACCTCGTTTGCTGTGGGTTCCTCTTCTCCGGGTGCTCGAACTTCCTCAGCCTCATCCTGTCCCCATGTCTTTGGATCAGGTGCATCAGGAGGCCTTCATCGGTGTCGAACGTCTCCCGGCAGTACTCGCATCTCTTCATACGTGTTCCACTAAAACGCGCGCCCCTTAAAACTCGAGTGCTCACGCGATCTAAGGCACGCGCGATGCTGTCATCAAGCCGTTTCAAATATTGATAGCAGTCGCAGAGGGCTCTCTGAGCATGAACTGAATCGCTGGGCCGCTGGGCAGAGATATTGAGTCGATCACCCTGAATCCATTATGCTCGTAGAAGGGAGCGTTCCTCGGATTCGTGGATTCAAGGTAAGCAGGCACATGGATCTCATCGAGCCTAACCAGCATGTGCCTCAGAAGAGCGGAGCCGACGCCTCTTCCCTGCAGCTCGGGTCGAACACCTATGTAGCCGAGCTCCCTGTGGTTGAAGGATGGCTCCTTCTCCTCCTCAAGTCTGATGAGGAGGTCGAGCCTCCACACTCCCTCCTTGGTCGTCCAGGAGATCTTCCTCTCCTCTAGCCGTCGTCTCTCGTCCTCTGTTAAGTGTTCATCATCGTATCCCGGCGGGATCCATATTGAGCAGGCCCTGCAGTCGTCTGACGTGTACACTCC
>MEZF01000004.1:3805-6730 GCA_001774245.1 Candidatus Bathyarchaeota archaeon RBG_13_52_12 | reverse complement strand
ATACATGAAAATCGTGTGTGCTTAGACCAGTCGCGCGCGAGCAATTAATATGTAGACGTCTTCGTGCGTGAATCACTGTTGCCGACTCGGATATTCTTCTACAATGACTTGGTCTACGCTGTGAATCACGGCTCCAATCTTAGAGATGTGTTCCTTTAAATTCTCGAAGTTGACGCTGTTCCCATCGATTACAACCTTGAGGCTATCGGTCCTCTCATCCATCTCAATCAAGCTAACGTCCGCCCGGTTGACCTCCTTAAGTTCACAGATGTATTCTGCGAACTCAGGTAGGCCTGGCTGATGAGGCTTTAAAACATCCAGAACTATGTGCCTGATCCCCTTTTTGACCAAAATATCACAAATCCTATGGTAGACCCTTCTCAGTGATAATTAAGCCCCTAAATAAATAACTTATACGTTTATCAACGATAAGTTTTAAATTAAGAACAATGAGAATTGACCTGAGCGTTCGAGGCTAAAGTATCCCTCAAGCTAGCTTATCATACCCTCAGGTGCGAAGCAAACCAGATGAGTGAATCAGGGGCGGAGAAGCCCTCAGAAGAACCCCGAGAAGACCTTGGTGACAAGATCGGGACACGGTTTGATTTAATCGATACATATCTCAGAATCACGCGGTCGACGAGTATCCTCCGAAGATACTTCGTCATGAACGCGTTCGATGGGGCTATGACCAGCCTCGGAGTCGTCATAGGCTCGTATGTAGCGAACATCGATGATCCACGCGACGTTATTGGATTGATACTGGTGAGCGGGGTCGCTATGGCCGTGTCTGGGTTCACAGGCACCTATATGACTGAGAGCGCTGAGAGGCTTAAGAGTCTAAACGATCTCGAAGACGCGATGCTCAGTGACATGAGGGCTACTGACTTTGGGAAGGCAAGTCACTTTGTAGCTCTTATCGCTGCACTCGTCGATGGCGCAGCCCCTTTCCTCGCCTCAATACCATGCATACTGCCCTTCGCTTTATCTCTACTCGGAGTATTGAGCATTCACCCCGCCTTCTATGTCTCAATCGCAGGGACTCTCTCCGTCCTCTTTTTCCTTGGCTTCTACTTGGGGCGATTAAGTGAGAGGAACGTAATCTTCTCAGGGATTAAGATGGTGCTTGCAGGTTCGCTGGTGGCTCTTATAGCCCTCCTCCTAGGTGGAGAATGAGCCAGCGCGATTATCCTCTTTTGTACCTCATTTTGGTTGATGCTATAGTATCGCGCGCGTCGATCTAGGTTTGCTCCTTACTAGCGCGCCTGATACTCAACCGTGAATTGAATGGCTGATCACCCACCAGTGAAACCCGACGCATCGGCTGATGAAGCAGCAGTCAGAAAGTGGATGGAAACATACATGGCCCTGATCAAAAACGGAGAAATAGAGAAATGGTACACCCTATGGACCGACGACGTAACCCTCCTGCCACCCAATAAACCACCAGTACACGGATTGGATGCGTGGAAGAAGGTAACCAGGCCCGGCTTCGAACAGCATAACATTAGACACGAGATGACTGGTTTGGAGGTTAAAACAGACTCCAGCATAGCCTACGCTATTTGGAGCGGATTCGAGAACAACACTCTGAAGAAGGGCGGAGAGACGATGCGGAACGAGGACTTGTGTATATTCATCCTGAGGCGTGGCTCTGATGGTTCCTGGAGGGGGACTCATGCGATGTGGAGTCTAAACCACCCGCCGAAGGGGAAGACCTCGTACGCCTACGAATGATAATCTAAGGCTCTTAGCACTCGTCGCGAAGGACACCTGACCACAATATTGCTTTGGTATAAGCCTCATCTAACGTACAATAATCTTATCCTCACTTCCACCTGATTCTTTACTAGTGATTGTGAATGGTTGATCTAGCTTTGCTCCAGTCTGTGAGCTACATGGCTGGGGCGTTGGGAGTATGCGTAGCGGCTATCTTCTACGTTTTGAACCTGAGGATAAGCCAGAAGAATCAGGAGATTAGCCAGAGAAACATGAAGACCACCCTAGAGACGAGAAAGCTACAGTTTGTGACAAGCATAACCAACCAGTTGCTGAGCGAAGAAGGTCAGAAGAGATTCGGCGAATTGCTAAACATGGAGTGGAAGGACTACGGTGACTTCGAGAAGAAGTACGGCTCAGATTACAACCTGGATAATTACGCCAAGAGGATGAGTGTATGGAATACCTACAACACGTTGGGCATGCTGGTTCGTGAGAAGCTGATTGAGCCCGAAGTACTCTACAGCATTACTGGCACTAATCCCCTCCTCATGTGGAGTAAGTTCAGAGACCTTATAGCAGAATGGCAGAAACGCTACGGTGGAGGGGATACCCTCTCAGATTTTAAGTTTCTAAGCAATGAGATACTAAGAATTGCATTGAGTAAAGATCCTTCCTACAAGGTACCTGAAACGTTCATGAAGTATGTTCCCAGTGAATGAAGAAGAGTTTACGACTCCTCCATAGCCTTATCCTGAGTTCCACCCGATACTCAACCGTGATTGAATGGTTGACCAGATAACCATCCAGACCCTCGGAGTTCTAGTAACCGCATCAGGTGTCTTAATCGGAGTAGCCTACTACATAGTTAGCATCAGAAACCAGGTGCAGACCAGACAAGCCCAGCTATTCATGAACCTCTACAACGTCATACAGAACAAGGAATTCTACAAGCGGTTACTCGAACAGATCACTACGTGGGAGTACAAGGACTACGATGACTTCGAGGCAAAGTATGGAGCTGAAACTAACCCTGAGGAGAACACATACTGGCACCTGAACGTCAACTTCATGGAGAGCGTCAGCATACTCGTGAACCGGGGCCTGGTGCCCATTGAGCTGGTTCACGCCTGGCTGGGCAACTACCCAGTTCTGCACTGGGAGAAGTATCGCCCCTATGTCATGGGGTTGAGGGTGCGGCTCTTC
>MEZF01000004.1:3443-3775 GCA_001774245.1 Candidatus Bathyarchaeota archaeon RBG_13_52_12 | reverse complement strand
TACAACCGTCTGGTGGAGTATCGAAGGAGGCACCCGCCCACATAGTTAGTTGCTCAATGGCCTTATCGTCAGCTCCACCTGACGTTGGTCTTATATCCCCTCTAGCTCGAACTCACTTTGACCGGTTATGGCTGTGAAGGAGATCAGGGAGACCAGGGGTGTGGACGGTGACTACAGTCTCGACTTCGACAACGAGTACCTGGACGACGTCACCATCAAGTTCGCGAAGGCCCGCCGAGATACCAAAGGCGAGGAATCACGCTTTGCGCGGGCACGTTCTAACATTGTTGGTGATCTGTTTATGGGGGCCTGTCTCCACTGCCTGATTTCGA
>MEZF01000004.1:1691-3340 GCA_001774245.1 Candidatus Bathyarchaeota archaeon RBG_13_52_12 | reverse complement strand
GGTGTCTGCCCCTAAGGAGTATACAGCCGAGCTGGATAAGGTCGTCAAGCATCTTAATGATAATGGCTGCAGTATGATGGACCTGTTGAAGAGCACGGGCATGTTTAAGGTCATCTACAACGTGAAGCGAGTTTAATCCTGAATCCTCCATACCCTTATCCTGAGCCCCACCCGATACTCAACCGTGAATTGTATTGGTTGACTTAGCTTTGCTCCAGTCAGTGAGTTACTTAGCTGGAGCACTTGGAGTGTGTGTTGCAGCATTCTACTACGTTTTGAACCTGAGAATAAGCCAGAGAAACTCAAAGTTAGCCCTGAAAGCGCAGGAGCAGACCCTCGAGACAAGGCAAGCCCAGCTTCTAATGAGCATACTCCAAAACTACTCATCGAAGGAGTTCCAGACCGACATGGAGGAAATGGCCTACGTATGGAAGTGGAGCGACTATGATGATTTTATGAGTAAATACGGTATGGAAAATGTAAAGGAAACCGGGAAACACGCCACAGTTTTCCAAATCTATGAGGGCACAGGGGTCTTCGTCAAGCGTGGTCTGGTTAACCCTGAGCTCGTCTACGATCTCATGAGAGAATCAGTCATCGTTATATGGGAGAAGTTTTCGCCGATAATTGAAAGCTGGAGGACGAGGTTTAGCGCACCGCAGATCTATCTGGGTTTTGAGTTTCTCTATCACGAGATGAAGAAGGTCAGGGATGAGAGGGGGCACCCGGCTTCGAGTTTTGGACGCGTTACACCATAGCCTTATCCTCACTTCCATCTGATACCCAATACTACGTAGTATCAAATATCCTGTTGAGTGTGCGAATCAATAACATTCAAATTTACATTCACATACCATCATTTTGGTTTACATGAAGAAATCACTCGGCGCGATTAACTTCGCTGACCCAGTTCCACTCTGGCTAATAGCAACCTACGACAAGGATGACAAACCAAACATGATGGCGGCCGGGGCCGGGGCGATATGCAACATGCGTCCACCCTGCCTTATGATCAGCCTGAGAGGAGTCACATACACCCATGAAACAATACTCGAGAGAAAAGCCTTCACCGTGAATATTCCAAGCGAAGAAAACTGGAGAGAAGCTGATTACGCCGGAATGGTTTCAGGTAAGAGAACCAACAAATTCGAGGATACTGGGTTCACCCCTATACGCAGCGAGCTAGTCGACGCCCCACTGATTCAAGAGTGCCTCGTGAACCTCGAGTGCAGGCTTATGGATAAGGTGAGGCTGCCCTCCCACACGATGTTCATCGGAGAGATTCTTGACGTCAAGGTTGATGAATCCGTGTTCGATGGCGACCGAGGCCCAGACGTCGGTAAGATCAGACCAATCATATTCAGCCCAAGGTGGAGTTGGAAGTCAAGCGGCTATTACTCGGTCGGAGCGAAGATCGGCGACGCCTACTCCCAGAAGAAGCCGCCGAGAAGATGAAGCCCCGACATCAGCGCAGACGCATTCACCCAGCTAGAGGCTTGATTACCGCTGCTGCGAAATCCTCTAGTTTAGAGAAGTCTTCGATGCTTCCGGGTATCAAGTGATAATTGATTCCAGTCGCCTCGTATCTCTCCTCGATGTCAGCCCTCATGTCTTGGAGAGGGCCAAAGAATAAGTTGGGCGCCTTCATC
>MEZF01000004.1:318-1683 GCA_001774245.1 Candidatus Bathyarchaeota archaeon RBG_13_52_12 | reverse complement strand
CCCAGATAATCTGACGAAGGAAGAGTCGGGATGATGTTTACGATGTCCGCATACCGCCCAGCTAGCCGTAGGGTTCTCTTACTGCCCGCCCCAATCAGCGTCTTCGGAGGACCATATTGCATGTGGCTTGCCGCTTGGGGTATATCATGTACTCTGTAATGTTTGCCTTCGAAGCTTGAGTGCTCATTAGCCCACATACCCTGGATGATCTGAATGGCCTCCTCTAATCGTGCGATCCTTGTCAGTGCTTTATCGTATCTTATTCCAGCCGTGTGGTACTCGGATTCGTCCCAACCTGCTCCTATGCCAAACTCGTTGCGTCCTCTTGACAGGTTCTGTATCGTAGCTGAAGCCTTGGCAAGCGTCACAGGATGGTGGAATCCTAAGTTGAATACCAACGATCCTACCCTGATCTTTTCCGTTACTGACGCTATCGCTGCCTGTGTGGCTATGGGGCACCACTGGGTGTTGGGGTGGTCAGGGATCATGATGGACGAGTATCCGATGTCCTCTAGGCGCCTGATCTTCTGAACCCAGTCTTCTCCGGGTATTCGCCAGAGCATGACGCCGAAGCGATGAGGCCTCATAATCACACCGTAGGATATTACGGTGAGATGTGGATAAAACTATAGTCAAACTTATTATTCAATAATCTTATCCTGAGTTCCACCCGAGAACCTAACTTATTGTTTGCTTTTTGTATTTGATATACCACATACGCGGTAGATGAACCCTCTATCTCCACCATAATCTTATCCTCACTTCACGCCGATAATTAATTTGCACTTACATCAGGAGGCTGGCTGGTGTCAACACTCGAATCTGTTGATTGGGGCAAACCCGCGAGACACCTACTGGAATCCACACGAAGCCTCGAGGCGGGGAAGCCCGCAGTCATGCACATCAGGCACACCGCCCGGATGAAGGTCACCAGAGAAGAGGCTCAGCGGAATCCCAGTTATGACCAATCCCTGCATTCGACACCCGAAGGCATACAGGCAGCCATCGACTTCGGGTCATCCCTGCCGAAGGATAGACGGTACACACTGTACCACACATATTTTGAGAGGGCTCGAGAGACGGCTGATGCAATTCGACGCGGAATACTCGACACCGGTGGCAGAGCGCTGATGGGTGGAGTGATCCCGTGTAAAACTCAGATTGACCCGGAGGCGAATGTCATGTGGGCGAAGAGGCAGAGGTGGTTTCCCGAGGATGGGGGTTATAACATCACGTGTCAGTGGATAGCGGGGCTGAGGCCCTCGGCGACCCTGAAGCCCTCCCAGGAGTATTCGTTGGAGATGGCTAAGGTTGTGATGGAGAACCTGAGTGGCGCGTCGCCAGATGCGCTTCACTTGTATGTGA
>MEZF01000004.1:0-119 GCA_001774245.1 Candidatus Bathyarchaeota archaeon RBG_13_52_12 | reverse complement strand
CGAGTTCCACCTTATACTCGAAAAACCTTGCCACAAAGTACTTTGGTATAAGCCTCATCTAACGTGCAATAATCTTTCTTCAACTCTACCTGAGTGTAATCTGTGAACTTAATTGGTTG
>MEZF01000003.1:7757-12261 GCA_001774245.1 Candidatus Bathyarchaeota archaeon RBG_13_52_12 | reverse complement strand
CATCATCCATCCCCAGAGAGCTACAATCCACCCAGGCGAGGAAGGTCCCCTCGAGCGGGTACACCTTCAGACCCGGGATCTTCTCCTTGATGAACTCCTCAAGGTACTTGAAGTTCCCCCTCAGGTAGACGAGGAGCTCCCCCAACCACGCCTCACCCTTCGCATAAGCGGCTTCCTGTGCTACCATCCCGAATATATTAGGGAAGTGGACGCCGTGGCTCTCCGCGACGTTATGGAAAGCGTCTCTTAGCTTCTTGTTTGGTATGATGGCGTTCGAATTAGCTAATCCAGCTAGGTTGAAGGTCTTGCTGGGTGCAAGCAGGGTCACCGTCCTCTGCATCGCCTCCTCTGAGATGGTTGAGATGCAGGTGTGCTTCGTCTTCCCGAGGATGAGGTCCATGTGGATTTCATCGGACACGATGATTATGTCCTTCCTCTCGCATACCTCCACGAGTTGCTCGAGCTCTAATCGCTTCCAGACTCGTCCCACCGGGTTGTGGGGGCTGCAGAGGATGATCATCTTAGTCCTGCCGTCGATCTTCTTCTCGAGGTCCTCGTAGTCCATGCCGTACCTGCCTTTCACGAGTTTGAGGGGGTTCTCGACCATCTGCCGTCCATTGTTATTGATCGCGATCTTCATGACGTAGTAGACCGGCGGCTGGGTGACGACCTTGTCTCCGGGATGCGAATAGGCTTGGATCGCGAAGTTAAATCCGGAGACGACGCCAGGTGCGTAGCAGATCCAGTCGCGCTGGATCCCGCTCCATCCATGGCGCCTCTCCATCCATTTGATAAGCTCGTCGTAGTACCCATCGGAACCTAAGGTGTATCCATACAAGGGATGTGCAACCCGCTCCTTCATCGCTTCTACAATCTCTGGCGGGCTCGCGAAGTCCATATCCGCAATCCAGAGAGGCAGAATGTCCTCCACACCGGAAATTCGCTTAAGGTAACTCCACTTCAAGGAGCTTGTGGGTAGTCTGTTAATCACAGTGTCGAAGTCATACACCATACTGACTCAACTCAGTCGCGCATGCGATGCTTTATGCGGTTGTTAAATCAAGTATTTACGGTTATTGACTGTTAACTCACATTTCAAGGGCACCGCGTACCATCGAACGAGGCCTGTTCAAAGTCTCATCCTCAGCTCCACCTGATTAGCGCGCGCGAGATGCTTCACCTTATCACCTTCTCAAATAGTTTTATTATTGACAGATGAAAACAGATGATGGGGAGATTGTATGACTATCTATGTAAAGGAAACATATATCCTGAAATCAGAGAAAGCAGCAGAATTCTACAAATTCTTGGAAAGACTCAAGAAACTGGTCAAAGAGAAACCAGATCTATTTGAAGAAGTTAAGTCTTGGAATGCCTATGGGGCTTATATAGGAACCTCATTCCAAGGGATGGACCTATGGGAATATGAGAATATGGCTGAAATGGAGAAATCATATGCAAATTTCGATGCTGATCCTACATTAGTGAAATTTGTCACTGAGCTTTGGACCTACATAGTTCCAGGGACACATAGAGAGGAAATATGGAAACCAGTACTGAAACTCAAGTAGAAAATATATGCTAAGAGACTCTAATTCATTTCAATAGCCTTATCCTGGATCTCACCTGATTGACGCGTCCCTCTCTCACATTCACGCACCTGAGGACTCACCAGCGCACGATTCCCCAGCAATAGACGCAAGTATTCGGTGACATTAATCTACAGCTCATTATTAGCTGATACAGCGCATATAGTAGCATAATAAGCGGCTCAGAAAACGCTAATGACTGCAGGGGTGCAATGGAACACGCTTATACTCCAGCGGCTTTGATTGGTTTACCCAGGTGGGAGCGGACGAAAGGTCCAAGCAGTGAAAGACCCGAAAGCCGCAGAGCCGTGAGGAGTGGGCTGCGAAGGAGCTTGGCTGGCTTAGGCTAGTCGAGAAGTCTACACTCCCCAGCTGATCACGCCTAAGCGTAGTCAGCGCGGTAATCTCGCCTGGGTACTTTAATTCTTGTAGATATCTAGTAAACATGACTTGTTCCATAGCCTTATCCTGAGTCCCACCTGATACTCAACCGTGACTGTGAGGATCTATCGTTTCTTCTTGAAATGGAGTCTGCACAACCCATTAAAATTTAGGCTGCTTTCTCTTTTACACTCAAAATCGGAGTTATACCCTTGAATGACGGCATTATCAATGTGGTTACAGAATAATTCTCCAACCTTCTTGCCATCTTCTCCCAGCATCCTAAATCCCTCAGCAATAGGGCAGAAACTATACTCGACAACTCTTTCATAATCAGTTGACTTCTTGATGCCGCCTACCCAAGCAAAATTGTAAACACTGTTGCTGGGGTCCGTTCTATTAGAGTAATTTATAAAATTGTTATCCAAACCTTGGCTTTCGAAGGTTTTTCTTATCGCTTTTCCCGAGTCGTGACCCATTTCTTCTATCTGTTTTATTATGAGTGCGGCTCCCTTCTCCTCACCTAACTCTTCAATGATTCCTTTGCCTAGGTAGTAGATGCCTCGGGATCGTCCAAACTCGCTTTCACGAACCCACTTGCGATGCTTTTCAACATCTTGGCTCATAGAAACACGAATCCAGTTTTGTTTCACTAGATATTTAATGATTTTCTGCGACTGAAAGATGTTCAAGTATTTTGTATAATCTTATCCTCGGTTTATCTGTGTTCGAAAAATCTTAACCCAAATTTACTTTGGCATAAGCCTCATCTTACGTGCAATAGTCTTATCTTCATCTCCACTTGATCGTTACCAGTGATTGTATGGTTGACTTAGCTGAGATTCAGACGCGAGCACGCGAGCTGGGTGTTGGATCTACTTAAATATGGCCATCATTGATGGCGAGAGCATGGAAATCCAGCTTATCAGAAACGCCACGATGCGGATTAGGTACGCGGGACAGCTAATAGTCACAGACCCCTACCTAGCGGCAAAGCACACGCTACCAAGCGTAGGTGGCAAATCCATGAACCCAACCATCGATCTACCCTGCCTCCCCGAGGAAGCAGTAGCTAACGCCGACGCGGCATTCATCAGCCACCTGCACAGCGACCACTTCGACTCAGAGGGGCAACGCGTGCTACCGAAAGACTTACCCGTCTTCTGCCAGCCCCGAGACGAGGCTGCACTCAAGGAAAAAGGGTTCACGAAACTCCTCCCCGTCGGGAATGCTGTCACGTGGGGCGGAGTATACATCACGCGTGTGCCCGGGATGCACGGCACAGGCAGCGTCCTCCAGTTCTTGGGTGAGGTGAGCGGCTTCGTGCTCAAGGCGCGTGGCGAGCCGACGCTCTATTGGGCGGGTGACACTGTCCTCTGCGACAGCGTACGGGAAGCGGTTGCACGATTCAAGCCGGATGTTGTTGTCACTCATAGCGGCGGGGCGACGTTCAAGGGTACGCCGATCATAATGGACGCCGAGCAGACCGTGGAGGTCTGCCGCCTCGTTCCACGTGGGAGGGTGGTCGCCGTCCACATGGAGTCCCTTGACCACCTTACGGTTACCCGCTCCGAGCTCCGCGCCTACGCAGACGCCCACGGGGTATCTTCTGGCAAGCTCCTCATTCCGAAGGATGGGGAGAAGATAACAATCTAGAATGCAGTCGAGGGAGTACCTGTACCTTATCCATGCTGACGAGGTTGAGCCTGAAGCGTGTCCCTTCGCTGACTTCACGTCCTCAAGGCGGGCGATCATTATTTTTAAACTCACTTCCACCTCCTTCTTAAGAAAATATTATCCCAAAGTTGCTTTGGCATAAGCCTCATCTTACGTGCAATAATCTTATCCAAGCTTCCAATTGATAATTAACAGCACGTGCGGTGATGGTGTATATCATTGTACGCGTTAGTTGTAAGAGAATTTATCTTCACAACTTATGAGAGGTTTTCCGATCGTATCTCATCAAGCTCTTTCAACGGTACACCTTCAGCCCTCAAGAATTCCAATATCAAGTCTGTCTTTAACCGACAGTATTCATCAACATCAACAGCTTTGTCGGCCAATCTTACCTTCAAATCAACATATCGTTTAAATGAGTCAGGGTTTTTCTGCAGATGTTTTCGCAATAATATGTGGTTCATGTAGGCAACCGAGTCTTTATGGCAGACGTAGAGATTATGAGGGTACTTTGGCTCCTTCACGGGTCTGAAGGCTTCACGCTCTTTAATCCCTAGGTTGCCCATGTGCGCGTAGCCGAAAGTGCTCAGCCGCTCCACAATTTGCGGAAATCTAGCCCAGTCGTCGATGACAATATCCATGTCTATTACCGGTTTTGCACTCATGCCTTCTATCGAAGTGCTTCCAACGTGAACAATGTCAACTACGAGGTCACAGGTCTTTGCCCAAATGGGCTCGCGTAATTCATTGAACCACTTCTTCCACTGGGTATTATATGGAACGACGAGAACCGGCATGTTTTGAAGGCAATATCTAAGGAATATAAGTCCGTTGATAAATTGCATAGGTTTCGTATA
>MEZF01000003.1:1500-7683 GCA_001774245.1 Candidatus Bathyarchaeota archaeon RBG_13_52_12 | reverse complement strand
GTATTTCTCAAAGAGAAATACAATTTACAATATAAGAAAAAGAGGTGATATAGTTTGACTATATTCGAAATTATCGGATATATTCTTGTTGCTGTAATCATATTAATTGTATTCATACGCAGTATAAAATTAAACCAAGAGTGGGAAGAATCCATTATCCTTAGATTAGGAAAATATAACAGACTCGCAGGTGCAGGATTGTATTTCATAAATCCTATAACTGAACGAGTAATTACTATGAGTAAAAGAACTCAATCAATTAATCTAGAAGAACAGCAGGTATTAACAAAAGACAACGTCACTGTTTCAATTGACGCTGTAGCATTTATTAAAATAATTGATGTAAAAGCAAGTGTTGTCAACGTAGAATCAGTTCTCTCTTCATTTAATAAATATGCTCAAACAACTCTTAGAAACATTGTTGGACAAAAGGAACTTGATGAAGTTCTAGCTAAGCGACACGAGATAGCTCAAGAGGTTCAAAAGGATCTTGAATTTGTCGTTAAAGACTGGGGCATAGATGTTGAAAGGTTAGAACTACAAGATATTTCTGTACCGGAAGTTATGCAGAGAGTTATGGCTCGGCAAGCTGAAGCGGAAAGAGAGAAAAGGGGGGTAATAATTACATCACAAGGAGAGCTTGAGGCTGCTAAGAATCTGGTACAAGCATCTGATATATTAGCGAAATCTGAATATGGTTTTGCTCTTAGGCAATTAGCTACTTTAAGTGATGTTAGCCAAGATGAGAGTAATACAGTAGTATTTTTTCCCACAGTAGGTTTAGATTCAGGATTATTGGCATCTGGATTGGCAGCACGGATACCAAAACCTAAAAATGAAGAAAAAAAGTAAATCTAAATGTTGAAATGAGATAGAAGGCGTGCGCACAAATGACAATTACTTAACTGCACGCGCGCATTAGTGAAATCAAGACATTTTTCTTAATATCATCCAGTACCAAGGCTCATTGGCATTGATGGCGCGCGCGACCTATTATTGAGGAATACAAGGCGAGGGGTGGTTACACTCCACATGAATTTGAGCACTTCGAGTACCTCGCCTATGAAATGTTAAAGATGATGGCGAAGACGGATCCCACATTCAAGATGTCACCGATATTCAGATCAGATGAAGATTACCGCGAGTTCAAACAGAGAAAGCTTCAATTCGCTTCTCCATAGCCTTATCCTGAGTTCCACTTATGCTTGAGCCACCAATATTTATCACGCACGCGAATTCTTTTAAAAAAATTGAGGATCTTACTTCGTGATCAGCGTGTACTTGCAACCGAGGGGCGTGAGGGCCTCATCGATTTTCTCGATGAGGTTATTCAGCTCGTCCTTCGTCGGGTCCTTGAACCATTCGAAGAAGAAGTCTTGCTCGCCTATGCTCTGACCAGATTTGCTAATGATCGTGCTGCATCTCTTTGTTGGTACCTCTCCAACATCATTGAAGAAAGTTCTTACCTCATCATTGCTGAATGATTGATTTTTAAACGAGGACGAGGCGGCCATGTGTATGTCCCATATGCAGACCTCTGGCATAGTCACCGCGATCTTCTCGAGAGCCTTGATGGCCTTAAGAAGCGGAGGGCCGTAGACTTTAACGTAGCTCTTCATTTTCAGAACCTCTAATAAGCATTCAGCTGAAAATACTTATAAAGGTTATCTAATTCATGCGTACGACCGTAGTTGGGGGGGCCATAGCCTTATCCTGAGCCCCACCTGATATTAGAAAAATCTTAACCCAAATTCACTTTGGGTTAAGCCTCATCTTACGCCAAGTATTTTGAAAGATGACGAATAGTCTTATCCTGAGTTCCACCTGATACTGAATCAGGTGAATGATGAATGGTTGATCTAGCTGAGATTCAGGCCGCCTACTATATGGTTGCCAGTACGCACCTAATCTTTATTTATCCCCTGAATCATGTTGGATCCTGATATTTTATGATAAAATATGAGCCAATACGCATAGAAGAAATAAGGGCTGCACAGACACGAGTCTCCGAAGAGTTGCAGCCAACACCCCTCGTACGCTTCAACGGCGATGATCCTTCTCAAGAGATCTACCTGAAACTGGAGAACCTGCAACCGATCAGGGCGTTCAAGATACGAGCGGCGATAAACGCTTTAAAGACAACAGACAGGGAGAAACTAAGAAATGGAGTCTGGACCGTAAGCGCGGGCAACTGGGCTCAAGGGCTGGCGTGGGCCGCCCGCAAGCTAAGCGTCAAGTGCACCTGCGTCGTCCCCGAGAACGTTCCAAAGATCAAGGAGGACTCCATCAGACGGCTGGGAGCAGACGTGGTCAAGGTCCCCTTCGACGTGTATCTGAGCGTCTACTCTACGCGCAGGCTTGAGGGTATGGAGGGGACCTTTATACACGCCTTTAGTGACAGGGCCGTTATGGTTGGGAACGGGACGATTGGGCTAGAGATCCTGGAGAGGCTTCCGGACGTCGACGCTGTGGTGATTCCCTGGGGCGGCGGGGGCTTGGCATGCGGAGTTGCCTCAGCGATCCGCGCACTCAAGCCCGATACAAGGATCCTCGTGGCTGAGGCCGATACCGCAGCACCCTTGACAGCCGCGTTCAAGGCTGGGGGTGTCCCGAATGATGTTCCGTTTACCACGAGTTTCGTCGATGGCGCTGGTGCCCCGTTTGTTTTGCCTGAGATGTGGGATCTGGCTAAGGGTTTGGTAGATGGTTCAATCGTCGTCAGCCTGAGGGAGGTGGTGGACGCGATTCGTCTTCTTGCTGAGCGTCACTGCGTGATAGCTGAGGGTGCGGGGGCGCTTTCTCTGGCTGCTGTCCTCTCGGGAAAGGCTGGTGGTGGGAAGATCGTGTGTATCGTGTCCGGGGGTAACATCGATCCATCCAAGTTGGTTAAGATTCTCCAAGGCCAGGTTCCATAATACTTTAGGTGGTGCGGGTGTTTGGGTTTGAGGCCACAGCCTTATCCTGAGCTCCACCTGATAGCCAATCACCCGAATGACTGCGCGTCGGGTGTACTCATAATAAATATTGACTCTCACAACTATCACCCATGAGGTTCATCGTCTTACTAGACGTCCCCAGCGAGGGCGTCCAAGGCTTCGTCGACGATTGGAGGAATCAGAGGCCAAAGGACGTCAAGATCCTGCTACGCCCCCACGTCTCAGCTGAGCCCATCAGAGGCGCCCAGCTCCTCACAGTGGTCGAGGCGAAGAAACTGAGCCCGATAACAGACTACTGCAGATCACTAGAGGAGAAGGGGGCAAAGGTACAGCTGGTCCCCATACAGGATGACCGATCCGCATCCAGAGAGCTGAAAAAGTTCAGCAGCGCCAAGAGGCGAGCCGAGAGGCACAACAGGAATGTGAAGCCCAGGAAGCTCAAGGGCGTCGGCTCCACCAAGAATCTATCCGTGCTGCCCCTAATCGATTGGCGCACCAGTGATGAGGGGCTGAAGGTGGAGACCGGCGTCTCCTACCTGGTGAGGACCGACGGTAACACCATATTATTCGACACCGGGTTGAACAGCGACGAGGAGGTTCCCTCCCCCCTTCTGCTCAACATGAGGAAGCTGGGCGTCACACTGAACCAGATCGACACCATCTTCATCTCCCACAACCACGGGGACCACGTGGGCGGAGGCAAGTGGGCCAAGGATAAGACCTTCAGCGTGACTGGGCGCCAGGAACCCCTGGGCGACATCAAGGTCTATTCTCCGACGGAGATGACCTACCCCGGCCTGAACCCCGTATACTCTCGTGACCCCAAGGTAATCGGCGAGGGCGTCGCGTCCACGGGCACCATAGCCAACGGAATATACAACGGGGGATTCACCGAGGAGCACAGCATCGCCGTGAACGTGGTTGGCAGAGGCATTGTGCTCATCGTGGGCTGCGGCCATCACACGGTCCCCAAGCTCCTTGAGAGAGCCAGGGCCCTCTTCGATGAGCCCATCTACGGCATCATTGGGGGCCTCCACTACCCCGTCATGGGCGGCCCTAGAGAGGTGTATGGGTACGCTGGGCACAAGTACTCGGGCACTGGGAAGCCTCCATGGGAGCACATCACAGTGGAGGAGCTCAATGCAAACATCGAGCTACTGAAGGGCCTGAACTTGGGTTTGGTTGCATTGTCGCCCCATGATAGCAGCGTCGTTAGCATGGAGGCTTTCAGGGACGCCTTCCCTGATGCATACCGGAACCTGAGGGTGGGTGAGCCAATAATCGTGTGTACATAGTTAAATCCGGAGTAAACATGACACACTCATGGGCTCCAGACTAGAGTCCGCCCAATGGGGGAAGCCCGCTTTGCAACTTCTATCCCAGTGCGACGAACTGGATCCACAGCGCCCAGCAGTGATGCATGTGAGGCACACGGAGCGCTTCGACTCCTTCAAGGGCTCAGACGGGCGCATGGCGTCGACTTCCAGAGGCAGGGAAGCCGCAGCCGAGTTCGGCGAAGCACTCTCCCTGAGGAGACGCTATAGACTCTACCACACCTACCTAGACCGAACCCGCGAGACGGTTGAGGAGATGCAAAGAGGCATAGTCAAAGTAGGTGGAGGAGCCGAGCTCTGCGGAGAGGTCAGACCCCTGAAGACTCTAGACTTGGAGGCATTTCAGAGATGGATACAGTCCCGTGGATGGTTTCCCGAAGACGGAGGCTATCATGCCACCTGCCATTGGATCGCGGGTCTAATCCCCGAGACGATCCGTGAACCGTCGATGAGCTTCGCACGGGCGATGGCGGATATCACGGTGAATAATCTGCTTGACGCACAGTCGAACGCCTTTCACGTCTACGTCAGCCACGATACGTGGGTTCAGGCCTTAATATTCCACTGGTTCGGTGTTCCCCCTCACCCAGGGGGGCTGCGGTTCCTCGACGGGTTCCTGATGCAGCCCCTCGATGGAGGCTTAAGAGCTTGGCTTAGAGGCCGCTGCGAGGTATATGATTACCCTCCATGGTGGCCCAAGCCGGCATGATCACGTGTACTCGAGATTCACGTACGCACTGAATGCCTTCATTCTAGTAGCCGGAACCACAAAGAGATACATACCCTCGTCGTGGTGGTTGGTAGATTAATTCACATAAGGGATATAGCTACAGGTAGACGATTGTATTAGGTCGAGGGTGACACTTGATGAGCGGAATAGAGACTTGTGGCCGTAGGCGTCCTCCTTCTAATAGGAGTTATAATAATCATGGTGGTCGGGGCCCTACTCTTCTTTCTCCCGCGGCTGTGATTGCTGGGGGTTGTGTGGTTTCTAACCGGTAAGGAACTCTACGCCGCTATAGCATTCCTCGCCGTGGCTCTGATCTCCTTAACTAAAAGAAAGTAAAGTATCTGTAGCGCGCGTTTAGAGGCCTCTGGCTTCTAATAATCGTGGCCGCAGCGTAGCTGAAGATAAGATTACCACTCGATACTACAAAGTGCTTGTGAGTTAGACTCATCTCAATATTCGCGCGCGCCAACCAGAACACGGCATAATCTTATCCTCACTCTCACCTGATACTAAGTTAGGTGAAAATGATCCATGACTGATCTAGTTGTGCTTCAGTCCTTGTCGTACACCGCAGGTGCGATAAGCGTAGTACTGGGCGTAATCTACTACGCGATAAACCTCAGGGAGACCACCAGGAATCGGCGAGTAACCCTGACAACAAACCTCATGCAGTCCCTGGTTTCCCTCGACGGCATCAGACGATACAGGGAGCTGATGGCGATGCAGTGGAGCGACTTCGATGACTTCCTGAGCAAATACGACTCACAGGTGAACCCGGAAAACTGGAATCTGAGAAACCTGTATTGGACCACATTTGAGGTACTCGGTCTACAGTACAAGTCCAGGTTAATCGACTTTGACACCTTGTACGCCACATGCAACATCCTGGCGCCAACCATGTGGAAGAAGTTTAAGCCAATAATCTATGAGTACAGGAAGAGGGGCGTCTATAATGAATTATATCTCTCAAATTTCGAGTATCTGGCTAATGAGATTGTGAAGATCATCGAGAAGAGGGCTCCATCCTTTGATTCTTCCTCATCCTACTTGCGTGCGCCTATAAAGTAGCGATGACTCTCGTTTCTTCTCGTACCCGCTAATAGATACATAACCACAAAGTATCTTTGGCATAAAATTCATCTTACGTGCAATAATCTTATCCTGACTTCCGGCGTTGTTATTC
>MEZF01000003.1:0-1453 GCA_001774245.1 Candidatus Bathyarchaeota archaeon RBG_13_52_12 | reverse complement strand
TGGCTGGAGCCATTGGGGTATGCATCGCAGCGATCTCCTACACGACGAGCCTCATCAACAATAACAAAGCGAGGCGGACAGCGATCGTCAGGGATATACTCGACAGCCACCACTCCTACGAGGACGTGAGGATAAGCAACGAGGTATTTGAGGAGATGGAATACGAGAACTGGGAAGACTTCCTGAAAAAGTATGCCCAGGGGGATAAGGAGGCGTATAGGAAGTTCATCTTCATATGGGTTTACCACGATAGGCTTGCTATCTCTTGAGGGAGGGGTACGTGACGCCTGATACCCTTTATAACCTTGGTGGGTACAGCGTCCTTTTTCTCTGGAGCAAGTACGAGCCGATTGATGTCGAGATGAAGCAGGTATTCGGTGAGTCGTATCTACCCTATGTGAAGTACCTCGCCCTTGAGATGGTGAAGGTGAAGAAGAGGCGGGAGCCAGGCTACGTTATCCCCGAGCAGTTCTCAAAATATCTGCATGCTTAGAGGAAGCTCAATAGCCTTATCCTGAGTTCCACCCGATACACAAAACTCGCGTGCGCTACGATGTTAAGCATTCCAGGACCATCCTCGACTTATCCAGCCTAATTACTAGAGCTTACTAATAATTGCATGAAGCCTAAAGAAGGCCATAACCCCTATTGCAAGAGTAATTAATAGACTAATTATTCCATTTTCCGGTGGCATGGTGAAAATAAGGACGGAAAAACCAGCAACTACTATTACACTTAAAATAGCTAATGTCCATTTTAGATTAAACTCGCCAAATTTTTGAACTGTGTTATTAATTTTTGTAGTTTTATCAACCTTAAAATCAGTTAATTCTCCCGAGATTTGATTCATCAATGAATAAGGAATAATTATCATCAAGAAAGGGATAACGAGTAGATCAAGACTGCGGAAAGCCAAGTACGTTACTAAAAATTGAAGAGCCCCCAAAAAAACTACATGTGAAATTAAATCAATAATTGGTATCGCTTTCAATCTTACAGGTTTCCAAGAATAAAGAAATCCTATAAGAGCTAAAACTAAGCCAAGAATAAAAACTATGGGGCTAATAAAATAGAGTAAGATTAAACCTGTAAATAAAAGGAGTAAACTGAATGAGTAGCTTTGGTTTTTTGTTAATTCTTTACTGGTAATCGTATTTCTTGCCCTCTTTACAGTATCATGATAGTCATCTTCAGCGTCTTCTATGTCATTAAACGTATACGAAAAGGCGGTTAGAAAGAGGTTAGCTAAAAAAATTACAATGCTTTTGTAGGTGAAGAGGTTTTGTGGAGAAATCAAAAATATCAGAGGAAATACTAAAAATAAAACTTTTAGGTACTCATCGGCTCTTGTTAACCTGAGTAAAGATTCTATTTTGAGCATAATACATCTTAAAAAAAGACAATTAGAGTTAAATGTGTTTTCTAGTATGTGAGGCCATAGCCTTATCCTGAG
>MEZF01000002.1:18984-21577 GCA_001774245.1 Candidatus Bathyarchaeota archaeon RBG_13_52_12 | reverse complement strand
GAACTCAGCATAGTTCGGCGAAAGACGGCTATAACCGTCAAGGTCCGCTGCCCCAAGGGGGTCAGGAGCCTCATCTCCACCCTCGACGACCTACTCAGCTGCCTTGCCGCCGCCGAGAAGGCACTCAAGGGCCTCGACTAACCCCTCATCTTCCAGAGAAAGGTATAAATGAGCGCCGAGCAGTTCCATGGTGCTGAAAATAGGAGAGATTCAAACGCTTGTCTAAGGCTGTCAAGGACAAATGGCGCAGGAAGGATTGGTACGACATAATCCTCCCCCGCTACTTCGGCGAGACCAAGGTCGGCGAGACCCCCGCCGAGGAGGGGGCGCTCCTCAACGGCCGCGTCTTCGAGACCACCCTCGCACAGATCACAGGCGACTTCAGCCAGGAGTACATCAAGATGTACTTCCAGGTCACTGGAGTCGAGGACCACAAGGCAGCCACGGTCTTCAAGGGGCACGAGTATCTACGCGATTACCTGCGTAGCCTCGTCCGCCGCAGGAGCACTAAGATTGACGGGATATACCGAGTCACAACCACTGACGGCTACAAGGTAAAGATCATTGTCACTGCGATGACCCAGGTCCGCATCAAGTCGAGTCAAGAGCACGAGATACGCGCCATCATGAAGACGATAGTAGACGAGAAAGCAAAGACTCTATCTTTCGACCAGATCGCCCACGAGATGGTCCTCGGAAAGTTAGCCAGCGACGTCTACAACCAGGCGAAGAACGTGACAGCCCTCCGCCATGTGGGGGTAAGGAAGAGCGAACTCGTTTCCGTGCCCATCGCGGCTCCAGTAGAAGCCCCCGAAACCATCGCGTAAAAATGGTTTTCCCTCATAGGATTTCGCTCATCACTTCTTCAGAACTATCTAGCGCGTTATCCGAAAACAGACTCTGGTAGAGGCACAACTCTGTATATAACGTTCATTAATGGTGGAAAAACGCGTAAAATGCACCTATCAAATGGACTAGGCGACGTATATCGCGGGCCGGTACGGTTTAGAGCGGCTCGCCCTCTTTGCCGGGTCGTCGATCCATGGGTCGCTCTCCCCGGAGACGGTGACGTCGCAGCCAAACTCCGCCCTTAGGAAGCTCTCAGCGTCTTGCAGGAGCTTCGTCTCGTTGACAAATCCCATCTCCCTGCGCAGCTTTAGGGTCGCTTCGGGCATCTTCTTCACGTCGTCCACGAGGATCCTGGCGTATGTGGGGACTTCCCTCTGCTTCATCTTCATCTCCTCGTCCTTGAAGGCCTCACGGATCAGTGTGCCGATGTCCACCGCGCCCTTCGCCTGCATCTCCATCGCCTTCGCCAGTATCTTCCACTTCCAGTTGTCTGCCGTATAGAAGTGGATCGTCTCCGGCTTGATACCTGTCACCTTCATGATGTTAGAGACGTCCTCGGTGCAGGCCTTGACGATGGTCTCCAGCTCCTCCGCGTCTTCCCTGATTAAAGCGCCGTCTATCTCGGGCCAGGGGGCGAAGGTGATGAAGCCCTCGTTGCCCATCAATTCCCAGATCTCCTCACAGAGGTGTGGCGTGAAGGGGGCTAGCATCCGGATCTGGGTGTCCAGCACCGTCCACTCGACGTGGTTGATCGCCTTTCGGCGCTCAGCGTGATCCATGTCGAAGGCTACCCTCTTCAGATACCAAGTCATATCACCCTCCAGATCGTAGGTGGCAGCGTGGATGGTCTTCCTCACCTTCAGCTCGTGCATAGCCTCGTTGGCGTCGGAGATGTGGCTCTGCAGCCTACTCAGCATCCAGAGGTCTATCTCCTGCAACTCGTAGTCTACGTTTGTTTTCTCAGCGATGATCCTCTGTGCGCGTGCGTATAGCCCTTCAAGCAGCCCGACCATGCTCTTCGCCAGCTCGGGGCTGAAGTCGGCGTCCTTGAGCGGTTCAGCAGTGATCATGAGGCTGATCCTAAGCGGGTCCGCGCCGAAGCGATCTATGGCGTTGACGAGGGGTATGATGTTGTTCATGCTCTTACTCATCTTAGCTCCCTCCATGAGGACTGAGCCGTTGACGAAGATACCCTGAGGCCATAACTCCCTCCCCCAGATGGCATCGTGGATAAAGATCATGAAGGTAAGATGGTTCGGGATGAGATCCCTCCCACTGTGGCGTGCATCTAGTGGATAAAAGTAGCTGAACTCGCTGTGCAGCTCCTTTATCTTCTCCATGGGGATGCCCGTGGCCGCCTCGACTTTCACAGGGGAGCCTATACCGAGGAAGATGTAGTCCCAGAAGGCCTCCGTCAGTTGCTCAGGCTCCGGATTTACCTCGTTTATCCCCTTGACGACAGTGTAGTAGGCCATGTAGATGGTCGAGTCGGAGAGGGACTCGATTATCCAGTCAGGCGCCCAGGGTAGGCGCGTCCCCATGCCCGCTTTCCTTGCGCAGGCCTTCGCCTTCAGCCAGTCGACGACGTTGAAGAACTCCTGCTTCAACTCATTAGGGACTATCTCCATTTCGTCTACGTTCTCGCGAGCGAGCTTCTTCCACGCCTCGTCGCCGTAGTTGATGAACCATTGGTTTTCAAATATCTTAACAACGACCTCGGTTCCGCATCGGCACTTGACTGGTT
>MEZF01000002.1:14724-18305 GCA_001774245.1 Candidatus Bathyarchaeota archaeon RBG_13_52_12 | reverse complement strand
GCCAGTCGATGCTGTAGCCGATCTTCTGCATGCCTCCCTTGATCTCGTTGACGAAGTAGGTCGCCATCGAGATGGGGGTCTCCAGTTCGTGAAGTTTCGCCTCGGGTATACCGTAGATGTTGAGGAAGGTATCTATGAGACCAGGGTCACGTTCCTTGAGCCGCTCCACCATGGCGAAGAGCGGCGTGCCCGTGAAGTGCCACGCCATGGGGAGGAGTACGTTATATCCCCTCATTCTCATGTAGCGGGCATGTACATCGGTCAGGGTGTAGGTCCTACCGTGGCCAATGTGCTGCGGCGAGTTTGGGTACGGATAGGCGACAGTCAGGTAGTATTTGGGCTTCTCCGGGTCGGGATCGATCTCGAAGGCTGCGGCCTCCGCCCAGCGCCCCTGCCACTTCTTTTCCAAGTTCTTCCAGTCAACCATACGGAGTAACCTCTATCCTTGTGCTTCCTTGTGTGGCAATCAGAATAAAGGTTATGAGCAAAAAGAGTTGCGTAGTCGCGTCAGCGAATCTGCGACTCCAACTCCTTCCGGATGGCCGGGCCTGCCGTCTTGAACTTTACTGCGTCTCCGCCATCACCTTGCGCGAAGTGTTGCTGACCTCGAGAAAATGGGGTGCCGTATCAATCGACGGTAGCCCTGATTCTACGGACCCCTGCGGCGACCGCCTCCTCCTTCGTGATTCGGATCCTGCCAATCAGGCCAGTTCGCTCGACGTGAGGTCCTCCACAGAACTCTTTACTGAAGGATCCTTCGAGGCTACCCCCCGTATAGTAGACCTTCACCGTGTCTCCGTACTTCGCCTTGAAAAAGAAGAGTGCCCCAGTCTTCTCCGCTTCACTTCTAGGCATCTCGCGGCACTCAACCTTTAGGTTCTGCTGGACGATCTGGTTGGCTATATTCTCCACCTTCTTGATCTCCTCTTCCGTCAGCTTCCGGGGGAAGGAGAAGTCGAAGCGTACCCGCTCGGTAGTGATGTCTGATCCCGCCTGCTTCACCTCGTCTCCAAGGACTTCTCGAAGGGCGGCGTGTAGCAGGTGCGTCGCGGTGTGCAAGCGCGTCACCTTCTCCATCTCCGCCTGATCCTTCGCTTTCAGCTCCCCCGTGTCGAGGATCAGCCCGTGTCCTCCGAACTTCTTCTCCGCTCCGGCTCGGGAGAGCTTCCTGTGGACGTCGAGTCTCTCCTCGAAAGCTTCACGCGTGAGTGAGGCTGCCTTGCTTCCCCCGAACTCCTTTATGACCTCGTAGGGGAGCCCGAAGCTCTCATAGAGTTTGAAGGCTGTGTTCACTTCCACGGTCTCGTAGCGTTCTAAGCGGCGCATGCCCGAGGTGAAGGTGTTGCGGAACTTCTGGGATTCACCACGGAACACCGCGAGGATCTTTTCCCTATTCAACGTATAGGTCCCCGCGTACTCGTCGCATATCAGCCCGAAGAGCCTCTCGAGGGTCTCACCGTAGCCCGAGCTCAGGTTGTTCGCGTCATCCCCGCTACGCTCTAGCATGCTCGCATGGATGATCGCCCTACGGAGGAGCTTGCGGAGCATATACCCGCGATCTTTATTGGAGGGTTCGACGCCGTCGGTGATTAGGAAGGCGGCCGCGCGCATGTGGTCCGCTATGATCCTCTTGGATCGCATTGCCTCGACGCCTCCCGGGAGCGCATCGATCAGGCATTTTAGCGTGTCAATTGCGAACATGTCTGTGTTTCTGGTAACCGCCGCACTTATTCTCTCGAGTCCTCCCCCGAAGTCGACGTTCCTCTGGGGCAGCTTCTCGAACCTCCCGTTGTCGGTCTTATTGTACTCCATGAACACCGAGTTCCCGATCTCCATGAACCTGCCGCATTCACAGTTCGGGTGGCAATGAGGCCCATACTTGGGGTCGTGGAGGGTGCCGAAGTCGTAGAATATCTCCGAGTCGGGTCCCCCAGGCTCACGGACCGGCATCTTCTCAGGTGGACCAGCCCGGCTCCACCAGTTCTTCTTGCTATTATAGTAGAATATCCTACCGCCCTGCATGCCTACCTCACCTCCCCTGTCGGGGTCACCAATGTGAACAGCTTTCGCCTCAATGCCCACCTTCTTGAAGAGACGGCGCCATATCTCGACGGACTCGTCGTCCTTAGGGATCCCGTACTTCTCCTCCCCGGAGAAGACTGTGACATAGAGCCGGGTTGGGTCTATCCCCAGCTCCTTCACAAGAAACTCGAATATCCATGGAAGCTGCTCCGCCTTGAAGTAGTCACCAAGCGACCAGTTTCCCAGCATCTCGAAGAACGTCGTGTGTCTGTTGTCCCCCACCTCGTCTATGTCTTCTGTTCTGAAGCATTTCTGGGAGTCCACTAGGCGGCTTCCGCAGGGATGAGGCTCGCCGAGGAAGTACTTGATCAGAGGCTGCATGCCTGACCCCGTGAAAAGGGTCGTCACGTCGCCTTCAGGTAGCAGAGAAGATGATGGAATCAGGGTATGTCCTCTCTGCATATAGTAGTCGATGTATCGACTGCGGATTTCGTCAGAGGTGAGCATTTGGAAGGTCAAACTCCTCTAGGGGTACCTGCAAGATGCACAGACTCCGGAAACTGGAATGGGGGAAGAAATAGAATAAGGTTTAGGAGGTTAACCGAAGAGGGCGCCCAGACCCTGGAGGTCCTCTTCCTTCTTCTCCTCGACCTTTGGCTTCTCGGCTGCCTTCTTCTCCTCCTTGACCTCAGCTGCCGGGGCGGCGGCTGGGGCTGCGGCAGCGGCGAAGACCGGCGCCTTGAGGGCCTCGTCGATGTTGACCTCTGCGAGGGCGGCGACGAGAGCTTTGACGCGTACACCGTCGGCTTGGACACCGGCGGCGGAGAGGATGGCGGTGACTGCCTCCTCGGTGATTGGCTTCTTAGCGCTGTGGAGAAGCATAGCGGCGTACATGTACTCCATTCTAATGCACCTTTTCTTGAACTGCTATGAAAGGAACAATGTATCCTACATTTAATCTTTCCTATCTCAGAGACTGTTTCCAGGTGGGAACCGTTTAAAGGAGACATGGCTCATCTAGATTTGATTCCGATGGTCAAGAGGATACAGAAAACGCCTTTCGAGTTGCTCACTCCCTCAACCACCTCGACTCTCAGCCCATTCAACAAGCCAATCGCCTCCGTCAAGCTAGGCGAGGAGGTGGAGATAGAAACATGGGATGCCTTCGGGGGATGCGTCAAACATGGACAAACAAGGGTAGAGGCCACGGAGAGGAGGATAAAGGTCCCAGTCAACCCAATTACGGGACCAATCCACGTCGAGGACGCTGAACCCGGCGACAGCCTCACGGTTGAGATAATTGGGATAGAGCTCCCAGGCAGTGGTGCCACCACTATCAACCCCGGATTTGGTTCCCTTGAGGGTTGGCTCAACCTCATGACCCCTAGGACCAAGATCAGTGAGATTAGTGCCGGGAAGGTACTTTACAAAACTGATGGAGGACGAGTTATACAGGTTCTCACTGATCCATTCATAGGCACCATTGGTAACTCCCCTGTTTACGAAGCAATCAACACACTCACCCCTGGTCCCCACGGCGGAAACATGGACTGCCCAGA
>MEZF01000002.1:5405-14125 GCA_001774245.1 Candidatus Bathyarchaeota archaeon RBG_13_52_12 | reverse complement strand
GCGTCGAAGAGTTTTTTCCGCGCTTCCCAGATGCTCCTCTGCTGCTCCGCTGTCTCGGCGATGTAGGCGTCGACGGCGCCCAGCTCCATGCATACTGTACCAGCCTCCTCGAGTATTCTCTCGAGCTCGGCTTCGCTGTTCGCCTCGAGACCGACCATTAGGTAGGCGGGGTGGGTGTTGTCGGGGAGTTTACGCTCTATGTATTTCTCGATTGTGAGTATGGCGTGTTGTGGGAGGTATTCGAGGGCGTATGGCTGGACCTTCCGCTTGACTATCTCGGCGACGGTCTTGGCGGCGTCGTAGGCGCTGTCGTAGGAGGCGTAGATTAGGGCTGTGAACTTGGGCTTTGGGATGAGTCTGAGAGTCACCTTAGTAACGACGCCGAGGGTCCCCTCGGAGCCTATCATGAGGTCGATAAGGCTGAAGCCGGTGGTGTCCTTAACATTCTTGCCACCCATAATAACGATCTCCCCGGTGGGTAGGACAACCTCAAGGGCCAGGATGTAGTCGCGTGTGACGCCGTACTTAGCAGCTCGCATCCCACCGGCGTTCGTGTTTATATTACCTCCTATGCTGCCGCTTTCCTGTCCGGGGTCGGGTGGGTAGTAGAGTCCTACCTTCTCCGTAGCCTCGTGGACCTCGCTTATGAGAGCGGTGGGCTCGGTGGTGCAGGTCAGATTGTCTTCATCGATCTCGAGGATCTTGTTCATACGCTCTAGGCTGAGAGCTATGCCGCCGCGGACCGGGTGGCTCGCACCGCTGAGGCCGGTTCGCCCGCCCTGGGCCACGACGGGGATCGTCTCCTCGTAGGCGAGCTTCATTATGGCGGAGACCTCTGCTGAGTTAGCGGGTTTGACGACGATCTCTGGTGGGTGGGGCTCGAGTGGACTCTCATCGACTGAGGCCTTCTCGACGTCCTCGCCGGTTGTTGAGACGTTCTTAGCGCCCACTATGTTCTCTAGTCTACGACTGATACCCTCGTCAACCTTCCTATAGTTAGCCACGGGTCTTCTGCTCCTTGATCCTCGTTATGAGGCGTGGGACGACCTCATAAAGGTCTCCGACAGCTGCAAGGGTGCTTATGCGGCAGATGGGAGCCTCCTTATCCTTGTTTATGGCGATGATTACATCGCTGGTCTTCATGCCTGCCTGGTGCTGGACGGATCCGCTTATGCCACAGGCGAGGTAGAGCTTTGGCCGCACAGTTCTTCCGCTGAGTCCAACCTGGTGCCGGTACCCAATCCATCCCTCGTCCACGGTTGGACGGCTTGCTCCGACGGCCCCGCCGAGGGCGTCCGCAAGCTGCTTCACTAGTTCGAAGCCCTTTGGCTCGCCAAGCCCTTTGCCTCCGCTGACCACTATATCAGCGTCTACTATGTTGACCTGCTCCTTTGCAGCCTCAAAGGCGAGGACCTTGACGCGGTCCTGGATTCGCGCGGGATCAACGGGCTTGTTGACTATCTCCCCATTGCGGGAGGGATCTGGCTGTGCCTCTGTCATAACCTTGTATCGAACGGTAGCCATCTGGGGGCGGCTGTTCTGGGTGTAAATGGTCGCCATGATATTTCCGCCGTAAGCTGGGCGGGTCTGGAGGAGTAGCCTCGTCTCCTGGTCGATGTCTAGGCCAGTGCAGTCGGCGGTTAGGCCAGTTCTGAGCTTGGCTGCGACACGTGGGCCTAGTGTTCGGCCTATTGAGGTAGCTCCGATTAGGAAGATACTGGGCTTGAGTTCTCGGGTTGCCTCGGTAAGAATTTGGGAGTATGGGTCGTCGCGATAGGTGGCGAGGACTGTGTGGTCGTAGACGAGGACCTTATTTGCGCCACGTTTTATGAGCTCCTCTGCTGCTTTAGTTAATCCGCTACCGATTACGACGGCGTAGATGGGCTCTTCCAGCGTGGTGGCGAGTTCTTTACCCTTTCCGAGCAGCTCGTAGGCTACGGGGTGGACTTTGCCGTCATGTTGCTCGGCGTAGACGAGGACCCCTCGCCAGTCGGCGAAATTCTGTGGGGTGTCGCTCTTCTTGAGAGTAATGGCCTTTACTGGGCAGATGGGTTCGCAGGCTCCGCAGACTCTGCAGGCATCGTTGATCTCTGCCTTGTTGTTAGTGATGGTTATTGCGCCGAAGGGGCAGGCTGTGACGCAGACGCTGCAGCCCGTGCAGGCTTCGCTGACGTTGACTGGCTTGTTACTCATACTACCTTTGCCTCCTGGAGCTTTCTGTAGATAACATCAGCGAGTTGGTCGGCGGTGCCCTCTATGATCTCGCCACCTGCGTGGGGCTCCGGGGTGAATATCTTGGTTACTCGTGTATAGCTACCATCGAGGCCGAGCTCTTTAGGATTCATACCCATCTCTTTGTTGGTGATCAGAGTGATGGTGGCTTTCTTGGCAGCTAGGCGACCGCGTAGGGTGGCAAGGCGGGGTTGCCCCACATCTTTTGATACGGTGATGATGAGGGGGAGTGGCGCTTCGAGGGTTTCGACTCCGTCGTCGAGGTTGCGCTTGAGTGTGACCTTCCCATCCTTAACGTCGAGTATCTGGCTGACGTAGCTTATGCAGGGTTCTCCTAGGTGCTCCGCCATCTCAGGGCCGGTCTGGCCAGTATCGCCATCCGTGGTCTTGAGGCCGCAGATTATTATGTCGTGGGGACCCGTGAGTTGGATGCTCTTAGCGAGGGTGAGGCTCGTAGCCCAGGTGTCGGCACCACCGAAGACGCGGTCGCTGACTAGGATGCCCTCGTTGCAGCCCATAGCTATGGCATCGCGTAGGGCCTGCTCCGCCATGGGTGGGCCCATACTGATGACCTTGACCTTACCGCCGTGTTTCTCCTTTAAGCGGAGACCGGTCTCTATAGCGAACTCATCGAAGGGATTTATGACAGCAGCGACGCCTTCGCGTTTGAGGCGACCCGTCTCCATGTCGAACTCTACCTCGGTGGTCTCGGGGACCTGTTTTATACAGATGACGATGTTTAGGCCGATGCTCAACGAAGTAACCCCGCTATTTGATGAGACTAGGCTATTTGTAGTGATATAAAAGGGTACATCCAGCTTGCTATGCGGGGGCGAACCTTACTCCGAGGAGGGTGCGCGCATTCTTGGGGTCAGTAACGCCAAGGACCATGCGTGTGCGGGTGGCGGTGTAGAAATACTCGATGTTTATGCCTGCATCGGATATTCGGCGTGTGACCATGGCGAGTTCGCCGGGGCGATCCTTGACGTCTATGACGAGGGCTTCGCGCTCGTCATCGACCTTTATGCCTGCGGACTTTAGTACTTTCTTAGCGGATACAGAGTCGTCAACTAGTATGTGAGCTATATGAGTGATGAACTCACTGTCCTCGCCTCCCCTGTCCTCATAGGCGAAGCCGCATATGCCCTCGATGTTGACACCTGCCTTGCCAAGGGCTTCACTGAGGTCGGCTAGGGTACCGGGGCGATTCTCTAGGCTTACCTTGAGGTCCTTCATCTTATCTATTCGGTTTATGTTGTCTTATGGCTTAAAATTTTGGATATGTGGGTCTGGTTGGGTGTCTCAACGCTTATCCGCCTATAGGGTTTATCAAGTTTGATCGTGTTGCCCGTTCATCCGATAGAGTTCCGGTACCGTTATCCCGAAATGTATGCTGTGTTTACCGAGGAGGCGAAGCTGCAGAGCTGGCTCGACGTCGAGGTCGCGCTGGCATGGGCGCATGCTGAGCTGGGGACGATCCCGAAGGCCGCGGCGAAGGAGATAGAGAAGAAGGCAAAGGTCGAAGTAGTCAAGGTGGAACGGGTCAAAGAGATCGAGGAGAAGACTAAGCATGATCTCCTAGCGATGGTGTATGCGTTGCAGGAGGTTTGCGAGGGGAACGCGGGGGGCTACATCCACCTAGGAGCGACGAGCTACGACACGGAGGACACAGCACTCGCACTCCAGCTCAGGATGGCCATGGACATCATCGAGAGCGACCTGAAGTCGCTGCTCCGGGTCCTACTTGATAAGGGACTGGAGCATAGGGAGACTGTCTGCATTGGGCGGACCCACGGGCAGCACGCACTCCCGATGACCTACGGGATGAAGTTCGCACTCTGGGCCGCTGAGGTGGGGCGACACCTTGACAGACTATCCGAGACACGGAGGCGGGTTGAGGTGGGGAAGATGAATGGCGCAGTGGGGACAATGGCGAGCTTCGGGAAGAAGGGCTTCGAGGTCCAGCGCATCACCATGGAGCGCCTCAAGCTTGAGCCCGCCCTCGTCACGAACCAGATAGTCCAGAGGGACCGCCATGCGGAGCTCCAGTGCCTCCTCGCCCTCATAGCGGGAACCCTCGATAAAATGGGGAGAGAGATACGTAACCTCCAGAGGACGGAGATAGCTGAGGTCAGCGAGCCTGCCAGAAGCCCTAGCAGCACTATGCCGCAGAAGCTGAACCCGAGTAACACTGAGCGCATATGCGGCTTGGCGAGGGTCATCCGTGGGAGCGTTAACGCGAGTCTCGAGTCCATCGCGCTAGAGCATGAGCGAGACATCAGCAATAGTGGGGTGGAGAGGATCAACATCCCTGAGGGCTTTATACTGACCGACTACATCCTTCGCCAGATGACAGGGATAGTCAAGGGACTGAGCATCGATTCCGAAAACATCGAGAGGAACCTGAACATGACTCTGGGGCTTATCCTTACAGAGAGGGTGATGATCGAGCTCGTTGCGAAGGGCATTGGGAGGCAGGAGGGGCACGAGCTTATGCGACGCCTCGCCCTCAAAGCGTGGAAGGAAAAGCGACCCCTCAGACAGGTTATGGAGGATGACGAAGAAGCCATGCGCCTCATCCCCCCCGCCGATATGGACGAGTGGCTCAATCCTCATAACTATATAGGAACTAGCGTTGAGCAGGTAGACAGAGCGATTGATAAGCTCAAGGAGAAACTATAATTTTTTTTTAATAAAAAACATATATTTTATTTCTGCTTTAATTAAAAAATGAGTCCTCTATCCTTTCCTTGATCAAGCATGACCATACTCTATTTATCTGATCTCCTCTATAGCCACCTCGATGCTTGAAGTCGAACGACTCCTAACCGAGAAGGGTATAAAATACCGTTTGATAGAGCTGACCGGTCGCGCTATGACCGTCGCTGACGTCGCCCGATATAGTAAGGGTGACATTAATGTCAGGGAGATTTGCAAAACGGTCATCATGAAAGATGGGGAGGGTGGCTACTACGCCTTCTTTCTCGTGGGAACAGATCACGTTGACCTCATCAAGGCAAGGAGGCTAACGGGCAAGAATCTTAGGATCGCTAATCCCGCTGAGGTCCGAGACTCCGCCAACGTCGACCCCGGAGCTGTCTGCCCCCTCACTCTTCGCATACCCCTCATAGTCGACTCACGTATTACCGCACTCAAACACGTCAACTTCGGCTCCGGACACCACTTGTACGGTATAGAGATGAAGACCCGCGATCTCTTGCGTATCTTCCCTTACACAGTCGCGGATATTGCTGAATAGAGATGTGCCCCTGAACACTTGGAGATAAACCCTTCCATAAAGAAAAATAAGCAGTCTGCTATTCTCACCTAGCGAAATGAGCCCTGACCTTCATACCAAGCCAAAACGGCGGACCGACGAGAAGATAGCCGAACTGGAGAGGCAGCTCGCCGAGGCGCGGACTCAGGCTGACGCCTACCTCAACCAGCTAAAGTATACCAAGGCGGACCTTGATAACCTGCAGAAACAGATCCAGAAACGCATCGAGGAATCCACAGAAAGAAATAACGCTAGAATTCTCGGGCAGCTAATCACCCTCGCTGACGAACTCTCGCTTGTAGCGAATACGACAAAGAACGATGCTATTGCTATGATTAATGGCAAACTTCTCAAACTTCTCCAAACCGAGGGAGTCGCCCCCATGGAGTGTAAGGGTAAGCCCTTCGACCCTTACCGCCACGAGGCCGTCCTCGAAGTTGAGGAACAGGACTGCCCAGCTGGTACAATAATAGAGGAGATAAGGAGCGGTTACTCCTACAAGGACAAGGTACTACGCGCCGCCATGGTCAAGGTCGCGAAGGCACCGGGTAAAAAAGAGGAAAAAGACAATGTCTGAGAAACGTGATAAGATCATAGGAATTGATCTAGGCACTACGAATAGCGCTGCGGCTGTGGTCATGGGCGGTAAACCCGTTATAATCCCCAGCGCAGAAGGTCCAACTATCGCTGGGAAGATGTTTCCGAGCGTCGTCGCCTTCACGAAAGATGGCCAACTCCTCGTTGGAGAACCGGCCCGCCGACAGGCTGTGACCAACCCAGAGGGCACGGTCCGCGAAGCAAAGCGCCTCATGGGCACGAGTAAGACCATCACCTTGCACGGCAAGGACTACACACCTCAGCAGATCAGTGCCTTCATACTCCAGAAGATACTCAGGGACTCTGAGACGTTCCTCGGTGAGAAGGTCACCAAGGCAGTCATCACCGTCCCCGCCCACTTCAACGATAACCAGCGCCAAGCAACCATCGACGCAGGAGAGATCGCTGGTCTCAAGGTGACCCGTATCGTCAATGAGCCCACCGCTGCTGCCCTCGCCTATGGCGTAGACAAGGCAGACAAGGAACTCAAGATCCTTGTATTTAGCTTCGGCGGGGGGACGAACGACACCACCGTTATGGACTTCGGTGGCGGTGTCTTCGAGGTACTTAGCACAAGCGGGGATACGCAGACCGGTGGTGCAGACGTTGACAAGGCGATAATTGACTACCTCGTCGATGAGTTTCGCAGGAGTGATGGTGTCGACCTCCGATCCGACCTCAAGGCCATGGCGAGGCTCAAGGAGGCAGCGGAGACGGCGAAGATCGAGCTGAGCGGCGTCATCAACACAGACATCGACCTCCCCTATATCGCCATGGGCGCAAAAGGCCCGAAGAATATGCACATCGCCATGAGCCGCGCCAAGCTTGAACAGATTGCACGCCCTATAATAGAGCGTATCAAAGCACCAATAAACCGCACAATCGAGGACGCTAAGATTACCAAGGACAAGATCGACAAGGTTATCCTATTTGGCGGCATGACAAAGATGCCCCTCGTCCAGCAGATCGTGGAAGAGGCCATAGGCAAAAAACCGGAGAGGGGACTAGACCCCATGGAATGCGTAGCCATGGGTGCAGCTATCCAAGGCGCTATCATCGCCGGTGAGATCAGCGACATAGTCCTCCTCGACGTCACACCCTTGAGCCTCGGGGTTGAGACTCTAGGAGGGGTTTTGACCAAGGTTCTCGAACGCAACACCACAATACCGACGAAACAGACGCAGACCTTCAGCACAGCCGCCGACATGCAGACCGCTGTCACGATTCACGTCCTCCAGGGGGAGCGAGCCATGGCGAAGGACAACATAAGCCTAGGTCGCTTCGACCTTACAGGCATCCCCCCCGCTCCACGTGGTGTACCCCAGATCGAGGTAACCTTCGACATAAACACAGACGGAGTACTCAACGTCTCCGCCAAGGATCTCGGCACAGGAAAAAAGATGGGCATCACCATCCAGGCCTCGACAAAGCTCAACCAGCGCGAGAAGGACCGCATGATGGAGGAGGCCGAGAAGTACGCTGAGGCCGACAAAAAAGCACGTGAGGAAGCCGAGATACGTAACAATGCCGACAGCGTCGCATACACAACAGAGAAGACCCTCACCGACATAGGCGACAAATTACCCAGCGATCTCAAGAACAGGATCAGTGACAGCCTCAACACCCTAAAGGAGGCACTTAAGGGAACCGATATCGACGCCATCAAGACCAAGTCCGACGAGCTGACAAAAATTATCCAGGAGGCAGGTGCAGAGATCTATAAACAGACCGCATCAGCCCAGCAACAGGCTGGTCCGGAACAGGCCCCGCCTAGCGGCGAGCCCCAACAGGACCAGGGCAAGAAGACAGTCGACGCCGAATACAAGGTCGTTGATGAGGACAAGAAGCAGTAGACCTGTTTATCAGCCGACCGATACTAGATTACGATAATTTTCCGCCTCATCAGCCTAATAAAAGCTATAACTCTATCGCAGGCTGGAACAAGCTCGAAGCTCTCGATCTGATGATCAAGGCACTCATTGAACTCGCGAAGACCTTGGGCACCCTCTTCGAATGCATGGACGGTATGACGATAGTCAAGGAGATGCTCGCGTCTCAAGGTCCTTTAAGAGCCTCCAACCGGCCAACGGTAGTTGGGTAACGTTTTTAAGCACTCTTCTTCGGAGAAGTCTTCAGCACCCGGGGGACACGTTTGACTGCGAAACGCGATTATTACGAGGTACTCGGCCTTAACAGGAGCGCGTCCCCAGACGAGATCAAGAAGGCCTTCAGGAAGCTTGCCTTCGACCTTCATCCAGACAGGAACAAGGACCCCGCCTCCGAGGAAAAGTTCAAGGAGATAAGTGAGGCCTATGCTGTCCTCAGCGACCCCGAGAAGAAGCAAAAATACGATGCCTACGGTCACGCGGGTATAAGCGGCGCCTATAGCCAGGAGGATATCTTCCGCGGTGCCGACTTCAGTGGTTTTGGCATCGACATGGAAGATATACTAAGGACCTTCTTCGGCGGGGGCTTCGGGGGCGGATTTAGTGGCTTCCAGCGCCAGCGTGGTGGCCCCCAGAAGGGTAGAGACCTTGAAACCGCCGTAGAGATTACTTTGGAGCAGGCAGCAACCGGTGCCACTGTCGAGCTCAACCTCAATAGGTTGGAGAAG
>MEZF01000002.1:2513-5391 GCA_001774245.1 Candidatus Bathyarchaeota archaeon RBG_13_52_12 | reverse complement strand
AGGCAACGGCGCCGATCCAGGCACAAGTGTCATCCCTTGCCCTAAATGTGGAGGCAGCGGTCAGATACAGAGAAGCGTAGCCAGCCCCTTCGGCAGAATGGTCACCGTCACTACCTGCGATCGCTGCCAAGGCAGGGGACGTACCGCCGAGAAACCCTGCAGTAAGTGTCGCGGCGACGGCGTCGAGGAGACGCGTAGGCAGATCGACGTCAAGATACCCGCAGGGATAGACGAGGAGATGTACCTCACCTTGCGCGGGCAGGGAGACGCTGGCCTCTATGGCGGCCCATCAGGGGATCTATTCGTCGGCGTTAGGATCAAACCCCATCCCTACCTCTTACGCAAGGGAGCTGACATAATCTACGAAGCTGAGATAAACGTCGCCCAAGCTGCCCTAGGAGCAGAGATTACCATCCCGGTCATCGGAGGTGAGGAAAGGATCAAGGTCCCCACAGGCACCCAAAGCGGAGACATTATCAGGCTCAAGGGCAAGGGGATGCCCAGCCGCTACGGCAAAGGCGACCACCTAGTCCACGTCACTGTAAGGGTCCCTGAGAGGATGTCAAGGCGTCAACGCGAGCTAATGGAAGAACTCGGGAAAGAACTCGCCACTGATGCACAGAAAAAGGGATTCTTCAGGCGTTAACGCATGTCGATGAGCTCGTCGACGCTAGGTCCCGTTCCAATTAGAGAGACTGGTACCTTTACCTCGTTCTCGATCTTCTTCACGAACTTCTTTGCATCCACGCCGAGTTCAGCGTACTCCTTTGCGCCACGGCAGTCGGGGTAAAGAACATCCAGCTTGGTCAGGGCAATCATGGTTGCGCCATTTATCATCTTCGCACGTCGTGCGAGGTTGTAATCGAAGGGTGCAGCGCGCCTTTGCCGGCCCGTGACAGTCCCATACTCATCCCATCCCCTTATCTTTGCCTCCTCTTGGCTGATCTCTCCATCGAGCTCACCCCCGCCGACACGGGTAACATAACTCTTCAGCACCATTGCCACATCTGTGACGCGCGTAGGGCCCACTCCGACGTCGCTACAGGCAGCGGCAGCGCAGACGTCCTTACTCGTGACGTAGGGGTACTGGCCGTAGTAGAGGCTGATGAAAGTCCCCTGTGTGCCCTCAATTAGAAGGTCCCTGCCGTCATCGAGAGCCTTGTTTGCAATTGCAGGGACATCCGCGAGGTACTTCTTGAGCTCGGGTATCTCACGAGCCATCTTAGCAATGCGCATGACGCGGTCCGCGTTGCAGGGACCCGTCCCAGTGCCCGTTGTCTTGACAGTGTTCTTGAGATTACTATCACTCTGGTCGATCTGTATGTGCTTGAGTTCGATGACGGCGCATTGGGGATCAATGCCGAAACGCTCCTCGATCCTGGTCTCCGCGACCTCCTTTATGACGAGCTCTGGGTTGACGAGGACGCCAGGCCCTATGAGCATCTGTGCCCGAGGGTTAACGAACCCACAGGGCACCATCCTGAGCTTGTAAATCTTACCGTCCTTAACGACAGTGTGGCCCGCATTGGGGCCTACCCCCGCCCTCGCCACGACGGCGACGTCGTCCGCCACAGCTAGGTAGGAGATGATCTTCCCCTTGCCCGTATCTCCATAGAATCCGTCAACAACAACGGTGCAGCCCATACCGCCTCACCTGAAACCAACAGATTGAAACAGACTACCGCTTTTAACCTTTTTCATTTAAAATAAGTGGTTATTTAATATTGTTAATTAACTAATCGGTGTAATAAAACCTTCGTTGCAGAGCACCTAATAACCCCAACAATTGCCTCCTACGAGTCAAATCTTGGCTTCCCATTAGACTGATTTACCCTTTGAGCCACATACCTGACTCGGGGAATCGCTGTTGATTGATACGAGTAAAGTCGAGGAGGGTCTCGGAGCTCTCTTCCGAGAGTTACACGGGGAGGGCATGAGGATCAACAGCTTTAAGACATCACGGTGGGTTGGAAAACCCGGATAGTCGCCTTTAGACTTCTGCCAGGCGGGAGCAATAGCCGGGGGATAAGACCAAAGGCCAACCGTGAGATGAAGGGAAACAGGTCCTACTCCGCATAGGTTCTCGGAGTTGTGGATGGGGCGACCTGCATCAAGCTGCCCGAGTTAGCGCATTTCCTCAGTATCTAGGCAAACTCATTTACGCCTCGCCTTTTACCATATAGATAATTGACAAGCCAGGTCGCCATAATCACAGTCGGCAACGAAATACTCGACGGCATAATCCTCGACACTAATACGAGATGGATGATCGAGCGCCTAAAGCCACTTGGCCTGATGGTTAAGGAGGTCATCACGGTGAGGGACGATGTCTTCGAGATAGCTAAAGCCATCAACAGGGCGGCGGTTGACGGCTGCGGCCTCATCATCACCAGCGGGGGGCTTGGCCCTACCCACGACGACATGACCCTCAAGGGCGTCGCGGAGGCTTTCCACCTCACCTTAGAAATCAACGAGGAGGCTCTCGCCATTGTCGCTCGGCAGTATACTGCCCTTCATGATAGGGGGATAATAGATTCGGAGGAGATCACGGAGGCGCGGAGGAAGATGGCGGTTTTCCCGCGGGGCGCACATCCCCTTGACAACAGGGTCGGGGGTGCCCCCGGCGTACTACTTCACCGTAGCGGCGTCGAGGTCGTTTCCCTCCCCGGCGTCCCTCATGAACTCATGTGGATATTTGACAACCAGCTCGTCCCCCACCTCAGTGAGCAGATAGATGAGGTCTACTACGAGGAGGTCCTAAGCCTCCCCCTAAGAGACGAGTCGACCCTCGCTCCCCTAATAGACGATGTGATGAGGCAGGTTCCCAACGTTTGGGTCAAGTCCCTTGTCAAGCCCTACGGGGAGGGGGGTATCAGGT
>MEZF01000002.1:1325-2505 GCA_001774245.1 Candidatus Bathyarchaeota archaeon RBG_13_52_12 | reverse complement strand
AGCGCCCGAGGTACCGAAAAAGCCGAGCTGGAAGCCAAAGTGAAGAAGGCAGCCGAGATCCTAGTTCAGCTAGCGAAGGAGTGCCTTTCCTCTGGGTAGAGACGAACCTAACTTAATATCAGTCCGCAGACAAGCCTTACGGGAACGAAGATGCTCGTGGTAGACCTCCCCATCCCCGAAGAGGTGAAGCAGATCCTCACTCTCAAGGGAATAAGGGAGCTCTACCCCCCACAGGCCGACGCCGTCAACACCGGGGTCTTGGAGGGTAAGAACCTTGTACTCGCCAGCCCCACAGCGAGTGGCAAGACCCTCATCGCGGAGCTCTGTGCCCTCAAGCATGTCCTAGAACGTAGAGGAAAGGTTCTGTACCTAAGTCCTCTACGGGCCTTAGCCTGGGAGAAGTTTGAAGGTTTCGAGGAGTACTCGAGTATTAAGAAACAAGGTGGTGGAAAGATACGCGTCGGAGTAAGCACCGGCGACCTTGACAACAAGAGTCCATGGCTCGAAGGCTATGACATAGTAATCACAACCAACGAGAAGTGCGACTCCCTACTCAGGCACCGAAGCCCCTGGATGGGAAACGTTACTCTCGTCATCGCTGATGAGATCCACCTCATCGGAGACGAACGTGGTCCAACACTGGAGATCGCCCTCGCCAGGCTCCGTCAAATGAACCCGGAGATGCAGGTCCTCGCTCTGAGCGCCACCGTCAAGAACGCTGACGAGGTGGCAGAGTGGCTCGAAGCCCAGTGCGTCACAACAGAGTGGCGTCCCACAAAGCTCTACGAGGGGGTCGCCCACGGTAACACCGTCATCTTCCGCGATGGCACCGTCAAGAAGCTCCGACCTCTCCATACCCAGGATGCCCTTAACATCGCTATGAACAGTGTTCTCGACGGTGGACAGGCCCTCATCTTCGTCGAGTCCCGCCGACGTGCCGAGAGTATGGCTAGGGAGGCAGCGATGGCTCTCAGTGGGACACAGAGCAGAAAGAACCAAGCCGACCTCGAGGGGCTCGCATCTGAGATCGAGGTCCACGGCGAGAAGACAAGCCTAACTGATGTACTCAGCTATGCAGTTGCCAAGGGAGCATCCTTCCATCATGCCGGCCTCAACACCGAACACAGGCGTATCGTCGAGCGTGCCTTCAAGGCGGGGGCCCTAAAGATACTCACCGCCA
>MEZF01000002.1:0-1299 GCA_001774245.1 Candidatus Bathyarchaeota archaeon RBG_13_52_12 | reverse complement strand
CTCCCTGCTCGAACAGTTGTAATTGGTAACTACAAGCGGTTCGTCGCCGGCTACGGAATGTACCCCATCACAGTCCTCGAATACAAGCAGATGAGTGGCAGAGCTGGTCGCCCGCAGTACGACCCCTACGGAGAAGCCATCCTCATCGCCAGCAGCGGCGACGAACAGGACCAACTTATGGAGAACTACATCCTCGCTGACCCGGAGAGGCTATACAGTCGGCTGGCACAGGAGTCGGCACTTCGCGGCCACACCCTCGCTGCCATAGCAAGCGACTATGCCCACACCGAGCAGGGACTCCTCGACTTCCTCGGCGGCACCTTCTACGGCTTCAACTACCCCCCAGAGAGTATCAAATTCATCACAACAGGAGTCCTCCGCTACCTTCTCAAGCAAGAGATGCTGGAGGAAAAGGGGGATTACCTTTACGCAACCGACTTTGGCCGACGAGTCTCCGAACTCTACATCGACCCACTAACCGCTGTGGTTCTACGCGATGGGCTACGAAGAGGTGCCACGGACGTTACTGACTTTACATGGCTTCACCTAGTTTGTCACACGCCAGACATGAACCCAATCCTCCGCCCCCGCCGTGGCGACCTCGACATGGTCGAAACCTACGCCGAGGAGAGGCAAGAGGAGTTCGCCATCCCAGTAAACCAGGAGAGCGGCGATTACGTAGAGCGAGATCAGTTCCTCGGAGAAGTGAAGACCGCCATGGTCCTCAACGATTGGATAAACGAGAAGACTGAAGCGGATATTCTTGAGCAGCACGGAGTCCAGCCGGGTGATCGATACGCCGCCGTCCACAACGCCGAATGGCTCCTCTACAGCGCCCACGAGATAGCCGATATCGTAGGCGCGCCCGACCATAGGCGTCAATTAGGAGAATTAAACGACCGCGTCAAACACGGTGTCACTAAGAAGCTTCTCCCCCTCGTCCGCCTCAAGGGCATCGGCCGCGTCCGCGCACGCGTCATCTACAAGAGCGGACTCATTAGCATTGCTGATCTCAAGCGTGCCCCCCTCCAACGCCTCGTCGCCCTCCCACTCATCGGTCCCCGATTAGCTAAATCGATAAAAGAACAAGTAGGCGGCCTCGTCGAGGAACAGGAGTGGAAACGCCTCGACAGAGCTGAGACCGAGCAACGGGCCCTTACTGACTTCGTCGAAGAGAAATTCGAGCCGGAGAACGAGGATTAACTCTGAACATGCGTGTAAGGTTTCGACAGTCGGGGTCATGGATAAGCTGAAACATACCGCTGCAAGACCTCATAGGGGATGAGCCAACTTGTGGGG
>MEZF01000001.1:6382-6654 GCA_001774245.1 Candidatus Bathyarchaeota archaeon RBG_13_52_12 | reverse complement strand
CTCTCTGAACGTTCGGGCCTAGTGCCTTTACCTGATTCGTGAATCTCTCAATATCTGTGCCAGGCCTTAGCTTGACTAGGACCCTGACTCCGTTTATCCACTCGTTTTCGAATCCGTCAACGAAGGCTAGGGGAATATATGCGGTTGGGTCTTGTGGCATCCAGTTCTGTCCAAGGTCTCGCCCGAATAGTCCGACGATCTTTAAGGTATAAACGTGCCTCGCGACTTCGATGTTTACGTTCCCTGAGCCGTCCTCATTGAGGCCGAAATAT
>MEZF01000001.1:155-6352 GCA_001774245.1 Candidatus Bathyarchaeota archaeon RBG_13_52_12 | reverse complement strand
CCTCCCTGAAGGACACCGTATTGATCCTTCACGATGCTGTCTTTGGCTCCGAGGAGGCTATATGAGCTATTATTGATGAAAAGTTCATCAGTATAAGCTGTATCTTGCCAGTACTCGACATCGATCGCCCTAATGGGAATCGTCCCTAGGCTGGTCCTTGCTATGAAGGCTATTTCTACGGCGGCTGATTCGACGTCTGCCAATGCCCTAATCTTAGTCGCGATGTCAGATACAGCGCTTTTATTATATATCGTGACGGAGGCGTCGGCTCCGATGTTTACGCTCGTCAATCGGCCAAGGTAGTCGTTCGATATCGCCGAGTTTCCGATCACTACAACGCTGTAACTCATGACGAGGGCGACGATAAATACGAAGGACCCCAGCCGCTTCAAGTTCCTTCCACTGCTGAGGCTGATAAACTTCGCCGAGTCACCCACTACCCTCGTTGATATTCCTGAAAAAATGCCTTGGAACTGCTCTGAAAGTCTCAGGAATAGCTTCGTGAAGCCCCAGAAGAGGAGGATGGTCCATATGAAGCCGAGGATCGAGTCCATGCCATACCAAGTTGAGTACATGAGGAAGCTGATGAAGTCCTCTGAAGCGGGTCGGAAGGATTCGATGTTGAGCCTCAATAGGAGAAATATTAACTTGTATAATCCGAGAAGCAGGGCAAGAGTCGGTACTGCGACACTGCCGAGACCCTCTTCTTCCTCGCGGTACTCTCTCAGCGCCTCGATCGTGCTGATTTGCGTCGCCTTTTGGGCGGGATAATACGCTGCGAGTGCCGATAGAAGGAGGCTAAACACCATCGTAGCTCCGAAGGTGACGGGTGTTATGTATCGGAATAGGAGCCCGAACTCGGCTCCACTTATGACGAAGGGTAGGATCAATGCCCCCAGGACGGACCCGAGTACACCAGAGATGAGGCCCAGCAAGATTGCCTCGAAGAGGAGAGTCGAGAATACCTGACGGTGACTCATACCACGGGTTAACAACAGGCCTATCTCTCTCCGTCTAAGCCCAAAGGCAACGTCTGAGACGGTCATGCCAAGATACCAAGCGGTGAAGAAGACGGGTATCGTGATTATGAGCGTGTTTAACTTCATCCCAGAGGACTGGGAGGAGACATCGACTAGAACCTGTTCGAGGATATTGTCAGGAATATATGAATATGTCCCGCTCATCCCGTTTATCTGCTCATCGATTCTTTGGAGACGTCCCACCGAGCCGGTGATATCCCATTGGTTTAGTAGAGATTCACGTTCCAGCCTGATCGCAGCTACACAGTGTATAATTGTTGGGGCCCTGCGTTCAAGCATAACAGGTTTGAAGTATAACTCGTCGAGTATTTTCTTGTAGGTATTCTCGGTGACCACGACTAAATTGTACTGAGGTCTCCCACCAAGAGTGTCGCCTCCACCAAGAGCCACGTTTACCCAATTACTGTAGTAGGTTTTCCCGTCACTGTTAGACATGAATATTGACCAAGTCTCATCGTTCAATGTGATCGGTTGACCCACTTCAATTGGGAAGTATATTCTCTTGAAGTGAGATATTCCGCTTAAAGGGGTGTACGTGAGCAGCCCTAGGCTGATCTCCTCACCTGGTTTGAACTTCGTCGCATTCATCGAGCCGAGATCCATGTATGCCTTCCCATCTTCAAGGCCTTCAGGGGCGTCTATACCAATAGCAAGCCCCGAATCAGAGGGCAACGCGATAATCGTTGTGGGGACCGTCCCAACAATCGTAGTCGAGTTCAGATCGATACTTTCTCTCATGAAGTGGTCGACTTCTTCGACGCCCTTTAGCGTCTTGAAATACCCGTCTATGTTGTAGATGTTTGCCCTCGTGACGTTCTTCTCATCAACGTTTGTCGTGATTATGTCATATTTTGTCGCCTTCACGGCGTTGCTTAAAATCGAGCCACCTACGCCGTCAGCGCCTTGAAGTATCCCTGAAAAAAGCGTTGCGGCCAGGATAATGCTTAGTAACAGTGCGAGGGAAAGCCCCCTGCTGCGGATTATCCTCTTGGACGCGTAGCTGAACATCTCTAAGCCTTCGCAGCAGGGGGACCTAAAAAACTTTTGAAACAGGAAATCTATACTCTGCAACCTCTGGTATTGTTAAAAAATTAGTAGGCGCGTGCGTGTAGAAGAAAAAGTCACCAACCATCTAGCGCCATAGAGATTTTGATCACACAGTGAATATTCTTAAGTGCATTCTCGCTCGCAGTCGAAGACAGATAAACTTAAAATATATGGATGAGTTGCCATAAGGAACGATATGGTCGTAAAAGTTGCGACGGCTGTAGAGATTGTCGACGGGATAAGCTTCCGTTTAAGAACAGACCAGATAATCATCCTCGATGGCCTAACAGTACCACCGAAAAACAGTGAGAAGGAGAAAAAGGCGATGGCCGCTCTCTCAGAGTTAGTATTTAAGAAGAAAGTCTCCTACGAGAGCCACAGCATCGACACCTTTGGCAGGAGTAAATCTCAGGTCAATCTCGAAGATGGAACCGACGTAAATAAGAAGATGACCGAATTCCTGGCCAAACTCTAGGATCACCAATCCCCATAGTAGCGTTTATACTTTCACTCGGAAACCATTAAGGGCCCCTAGTCATCCCCATGATACCATGAGCGAGTTCAACCGCCAGAGGGCAGAGGAACTCATGAAGAGACTTGGGGGAGATGGCTTCGACGCTCTCCTCCTCTTCCCGGGCCCAAACATTGCTTACTACACCGGCTTAAACATTGGACTCAGTGAGCGCCTGGCAGCCGCCCTCATCCCCGTCGAGGGGAAGCCCACCTTCATAGTCAATCAGTTAGAGAAGGAGCTACGGGGCCAGACGCCCTGGTTCAAGGATAAGGTCATCTGGTTAGAGCACGAGGACCCGATAGCTATCTTAGCTGAGACGATAAAGGACCGTTGCCTCGCCTCCGCAAAGATCGGCATCCCCGAGGAGGCGCCCTGGGGATGGGTCAACCGACTCCAAGCTGCCCTCCCCAAAGCCCGCTTAGTCGATGCCTCAGACCACATTGAACACGTCCGCATGGTGAAGACTCCGGAAGAACTCGAGTGGATAAAGACTGCCTGCCATATAGCCGACAGGGCCCTCGAAACAGGCTTCAGCATGCTCCACACCGACATGACCGAGGCTGACCTCAGCGACATACTCACCTCAGAGATGAAGCGACTCGGAGGCGAACAGACTTTCCCCGGCGTCCTCTTCGGGGATCGCGCAGCCCTTCCCCACGGCAACCCCGGGGAAAGACGCCTCGAGCCAGGGGAAGCCGTACTCGTTGATATGGGCTGCACCGTCCACGGCTACTGGAGCGACATAACTCGAACCGTCTTCTACGGGGAGCCGAGCCCCCGGCATAGGAAATTATATGAAATAGTTCTACTCGCCAACAGGACGGCATTCGAGGCTGTAAAGCCTGGCGTCACCTGTGAGTCCGTCGACAAGGCGGGCCGCAAAGTGATCGAGGATGCAGGCTATGGTGAATTCTTCATCCACCGTCTCGGCCATGGCGTGGGTCTCCAGGTTCACGAGCACCCTTACATAGTCATGGATAACATGATCCGACTCGAATCGGGTATGGTTTTCAGCGATGAGCCGGGCATATACATAGTCGGCGAGATCGGCGTCAGGGTAGAGGACACGGTTGCCTGCACCCAGACTGGTTGCGAGAGCCTCACCAAGTTCAATAGAAACCTCCTCGTTTACCCTGTGAAGGACTAAACATGGACCTCTTCGCCCCTACGAACATTGACCTCTACGCCCCCACAACCATAGCTGGAGCTGCACTTATCGCCTTGGGGCTCTATTACATCATATTCTGGTGGAGCTACTGGAAGACGAACTACAGCGGGAAGCTTGTCACGGGGGGCCCTTACATGATCGTGAGGCACCCCTACTACCTCGGCTTCCTTCTACTTACAACTGGCCTCGTCGTCATCCTCCCCCTTGTGGAGACGATAGGCCTCGCCCTCATCAGTTGGTGGGTCATTCTCTCTCAGATCGGGAAGGAGGAGGAGGAACTCATCAAGAAGTACGGTAGCAAGTATCGGGAGTACCAGAAGCGTGTAAAGTGGCGCCTCATCCCCAGCGTCTACTAATAGCCGATTTCTATCCAAGTTGCCTTTTCTGTCCGATGAGCGAACTTGTCGAATACTATAGACAGAGGGTCAAGGAGTACGAAGATGTTTACCACTTGACTCCCCTCCCCTGCTAGGAGAAGTAGGGGGTTTTGGCAAACCGTATCAAAAAAAACTAGAGCGCGTCTAGACCTTCACTTTGAAGGCGCTCTTGGGGGCTCCGCAGATGGGGCAGACCCAATCATCAGGTATCTTCTCGAAGGGCGTACCCGGGGCAACGCCCGAGGGCGGGTCCCCCTCGGCGGGGTCGTAGATGTAACCGCAGACTGTGCACTCGTACTTGTCCATGGGTAGAGTCTCGCAGCGCCTCGATTTAAATTGAGCGTGGGAGTGGAAAAATTGGAGATTCGACTGAGTAAAAAAATGAAGTGGGGGATTACTCCTTGACGGTGCCGAGGTCGTGGATTTCGATGGCGCCAAGGTACATCTCGTTGAGCTGCGGGTGGTTTGCCAGCGCCTCCGCGCTGCCTGAGAAGGTGAATTTGCCTCCACGCATCATGTAGGCCTTATCCCCGACTTGGAGGGCGCGCTTGGCGCGCTGCTCGACGAGGACGATTGGGAGACCCGTCGTCTCAGCCATCTTCTCGAGTTGCTTCATGACGTCGTTGACGAGCTTGGGCATGAGTCCGGCGGTTGGCTCGTCCACCATCATCAGCTTGGGCTCCCTCATGAGAACCATGCCTTCGGCGAGCATCTGGCGCTCGCCTCCGCTAAGCGTGCCTGCGGCGCGGGACATGTACCCCTTGATCATGGGGAAGAGGTTAAAGACGAACTCGAGTTTATCTTGGTATACCTTTGCGCTGTTCACCGTGTAGGCAGCCATCTTGAGGTTGTCCTCTACTGTGAGCTTGCTGAAGATGTTGCCCGTCTGAGGCATGTATCCGATGCCCATTTTGGTTCTCTCGTAGGGTGGGATATTCGTGATGTTCTTTCCCTGGAACCAGACTTCGCCGGAGTAGACTGTTGCCAGCCCCATAATTGCCTTAAGAAGCGTTGTTTTGCCGACTCCGTTTGGGCCGACGATGACGGTGACCTCACCATCGGGGACCTCAAAGTCTAAGTCGTAGATAACATGAATCGGGCCGTAGCCGACATTCAGTCCTTTTGTCTCTAGTATGTTACCCATCTTATTCACCTAGGTACGACTCGATGACTCGGGGGTCCTCGAATACTTCCTCTGCCGTCCCCTCAGTGACTAGCTTACCGCGATCCATAGCGAAGACGTGATCCGCGTACTGGGCAGCGACCTCGAGCCTGTGTTCTATGACTAGGAATGTGATGCCAAGATCGTCACGGAGCTTGAGGACGTGGTTGAAGATCTGATGGCAGAGTTTTGGGTCTATGCTACCCACAGGCTCATCTAGAAGTATGGTCTCAGCACCGGACATCAATGTTCTGCCGATCTCGAGGAGTTTGAGTTCCCCACCGCTGAGTGTGTTTGCTGGTTTGTTCCATACATGGCTTAGACCCAATACTTTGAGTAGCTCGGAGGCTCTTCTGACGGCACTGATCTCGCTGTCTATCCATGTGGGTTTAGCGAGAGACTTGATGAGGTTCTCTCCAGCGTTGTCTGGGAGTGCGACTAGCATGTTCTCAAGAGTGGTCAATCTGAGGAACGGAGACGCGATTTGGAAAGTTCTCACAAGGCCTTGACGAGCAATCTTGTACATCTCCTCCCTCGTTATGTCCTCGTCTCTGTAGAAGATTTTTCCTTCTTCTGCGTGGAATAGGCCTGAGATACAGTTGGTGAGTGTCGATTTGCCGCAGCCGTTGGGGCCTACGAGGAGGTATATGCCCCCTTCTTTAAGGCCGATGCTGATGTCATCAACGGCTGCGAATCGACCAAAATATTTTCTAACGTTTTCGATTCTGAGAATCTCCGACATACCAGCATCAACTAACGTATCTGTAGCCAGTAAAGAGTTTAAATAGTTTTGCAGAGCCCTTTCTAAAGGCAATTTTTTATTCTAAAAAAAATGAAAAAAAGAAAGTGGATAATGTTACTGGTTTTACGGTCCGATTGGGGTGAATCC
>MEZF01000001.1:0-130 GCA_001774245.1 Candidatus Bathyarchaeota archaeon RBG_13_52_12 | reverse complement strand
GCCTTGAAGTCGGGCTCGTACTGAGCCATGACAACGCTTACAGATGCTTTACCAGCGCTGGGATAGAAGCCCCAGACGTCATATGCAGGACCTGCCCTGTCACCGAACTCGTCAAGCTTGCTCCACCCAG